>JBDONA010000935.1:0-18713 GCA_039831575.1 Fuerstiella sp.
AAAATGGGGATCCGGTGTTAACCGAATCCCCATTGGTTCGTCACGTGAGTGGTCTAGCTCCCCCGGTAGGACTCGAACCTACGACAAGGCGGTTAACAGCCGCCTGCTCTACCAACTGAGCTACAGGGGAAAAGTGATGGCCGGCGGGAACTCTGCATGAGTGGCCAACGAGTGCGGAAAGGTATCGTTGCTTGCCATTCAGTTCAAGTGTTTTTCCGGAATCGCCTCACACACCTCACGTTGGGAAACGCCGCACACACCACACCTCCGACTCGCGAATGGCCCGGAAACGACATTGGCGACAGTGAATCTGCCATAAATAGCGTTGAATATTGGCGTTGAACTTCCCGTAGGGTGAAACCCGTGTCCCGACACTGCCGGTTTGAATCGGCCCGATCTTCCGCCGATCGACCGCTCGAACCGGCCGTTTCTGCCGCGGCCTGACCGATTCCGATTTCAATCCGCTTATGGTGTAAGTGATCCGATGTATGTTGCGTCGCCGATTCGGAATCCTGTAGCGGCACTGACGCCAATGAGACCAGTGTCCTGGAAACTGGCTGGATTCCCACGTGATTATGTCCCATCGAAATCGGTTTCTGACCGATGACCAGCAATGAGCGTTGCCGCGATGAATTGATCGCGGTGCTGACACTTGTGGTAAGGAGTACCCATCTTCCATGATCGGAGCAATCGACAAAGTCGCCGGTGGCCTGATCCGAAGGTCGATGCGATATGCACCGATTCTGGTTGCACTTTCGTTGATATCTCTTCGAGGTGCGTGCGCCGAAGAAAAACCGAGCGTCGTGCCGGCACTGTCGGCGGCCACACCGATCATCGGGTTGCCGGACACTTCGTCGGCTCAAGACCTGAACCTGCCGCGCTACACACTGGATATCGAGCTGCATCCTCAGCAGCGGCGCGTGAATGTGGTCCAGAAAGTAGTCTGGACAAATTCCGGCAGTGAACCAACTGATGAACTGGTGTTCCAGGTTGTTCCCAATAACAAGCTGTCGAAGGAATCGATCGCTGTCGGCGAACGAACGGTCGAGTCAATGCGGCTTGATCCTCGACACAGCATTGACAGGCAGGGCCGTCGATTTCATCTGACGTCTGCGACATCCGGTGACCAGGACGTTCCCTGGCGATTTGATCAGCAGCATGATACGCACCTGCACCTGACGCTCAACACGCCGGTGGCTCCCGGTGATTCCGTGCAGGTTGCCCTGCGTTACTGGATCGATATCCCGCCGATCATGGGACGACTGGGGCAGCACAAGGGCGTGACAAATCTGGTGAACTGGTACCCGGTCCTGGCTGTATATCAACAAAGCGAATGGCAACCGGTTTCGTACACGCCGTGGCATCAGCCGTGGCACAACGAAGCGGGCATCTACGATGTCACGTTGAAGCTTCCCGCAGACCATAAGGTTGTGACCGGTGGTCACGTGACCGCCAGCAGTGTTGGTGCTGACGGATATCAAACACTGAACATCCAGGGCGACGGATTGAGGGATTTTACAATCGTTGCCAGCCGACGGTTTCACGAATTGACTTCGGTTTCTGAAGGCGTGCCCATCCGCGTGCTGTATTTTCCTGAGCACAAAGATCACGCCACGGTCGCATTGCGAACGGCAGAGGACAGCATACGAATCTTCAGCAATTGGTTTGGTCCCTACCCATATAAAGAATTTGAACTGACGGAATCGCATTTCGGGTGGAACGGGAACGAATCGTCGGGCGTCGTGATGGTCGACGAACGCATTTTCGACACTCCCCAATATGCCGCTCGCTATGTTGAGCACCTTGTCAGTCATGAAATCTGCCATCAGTGGTGGTATTCGGCCGTGGGAACTGACGGCTACCATGAGCCGTGGATGGACGAAGGACTTGTGACGTGGTTCACCCGAGTGAAGATGGAAGACAAGTACGGCAAGGATGCGGAGCTGCTTGAGTTTTCCGGATATGGGCCGTTTCAGTTTCCAAACGTGCAGTATCGCAGCCTGGTTCACAGCGGGTACGGGTTGTACCGAGGACGTGGCGGCAATGGCACGTCGTTGGGGTCACTGGATGACATGGGCCACCTGCACAATCTGTTTTTCCTGGTGTATGACCGTGGTTCGCGGATCACCGGAATGATCCAGCATCGCATGGGCCGCGAAAAATTCTTTACCTTCATGAAACAGTTGTTTCAGACGTATCGCTTTCGAATTCTGACGGTCGCTGACTATCAGCGCGAACTGGAAAATTTTACCGGAGACAGCTGGGAACCGTTCTTCAATCAGTGGCTGAATGGCACCGGCAATGCCGACTGGAACGTGCAGGACGTTTCCGTCACAGAAACAGCAACTGGTTATCGAACGCAGGCGAAGATTTCGCAATCCGCCGAAATCAACGAGCCGGTTGAGGTGGCGTTTAGTTTCGAAGGCAGCCGCAACGAGACTCGACTGGCAACACTGTCGGAGGCCGCGGGCGTTCAGCAGGACGGGATGCACGTCGAGAGGTTGTCTGCTAATGACTGGCTGGTAACCGTTGTTTCTGACCAGGAACCGGACCAGGTGACGATTGATCCCGACGGCGTCGTGATGGATTCGGACCCGTACAACAACTTATGGAAGCCGGAATGGAGTGTTCGCATCAGTCCATTCTATACGCCGGTCGATGAAGCTTCGTTAATGCAGCCGTGGCAGAAACACGGAGTGGTGGCCGGGTTCGGCATTGACGCAGACGGACGAATTGGACTGCGAGGTGCGTTCATCTCTTCCGACCGCTACCGCATTTCTCCCTTTGTCGCATATACCGCCGCGACGGCTTCGCGAAACTCGGATCACCTGTCCGCGGGCATTGACGCGATTGTTTACAACATGCCGTCCGCCAACTGGCAGTTGTTGGCCCGGTACGAGTACGCATTGCTGTCGACGGTAGCGAACGACCCCGGTTATCAGGCCAGAATTGCGCTGCGACGAGTGTTGAATTATTCCACAAGTCTGATCTATCCGAACCTGAGCTACATCGACCTGTATACTCGCTTTGGCGACAACTTTTTTCCGGACGAGGACAACACGATCTCGGCGGACCCGAGCATCGAACAGTATGACAATGTCCGTGCGTTTGGCGTCGACTTTCATGCCGATTCGCAAATGCCGTACTGGGATCCTGATCGCGGTTTTCGCGTTGATGCAAACTTTGAACAGGGTGTCAGAGCGTTCAGTGGAGGTGCCGACTATGGTCGGGTCTCCGGGCAGCTGGGCGTTGTGCAGCGGTTGTGCAGTGCTGAGGGCTGGCTGGCAGAAACAAAAATTGCCGGGCGACTGGCCGGCGGGTATGGCTGGTCCGACAACGGCGAACACTTCCGATTTGGAGGTCCCGGGCGTTTTCGAGGTCGTAACGCCACACAAACCGAAGGCAACGCGTTCTGGTTGACTTCGCTGGAATGGCGATTCCCGGTTGTTGGCGATATCGATTACGAAGTCCTGGATAACACCGCCGCACTGACTTCCGTGGACGGTGCGTTGTTCTACGACATGGGCCGTTCATACCTGATGGATCAGGCCCAGGGAAAAGTGGATCACGCGATCGGTGCGGGGCTTTACTTCCAGATTCCGCTGCTGAGCTTTGTTGAAAATCTGACCGTGCGTACCGAGTACGGCTATTCGGTCACGAACGAAACCGGCGCCTTTTGGTTCGGCCTGTATCGAGCTTTCTGATCACCGCCGTGCCGGCCTCAGGTCAGACAGCGTGTGCGGCGCAGCCGGATCGGCGAACTCCCAAACGACATGTCCTGGACGTTGCGCCGGGTGGCCCTGTTGCTTGCAACAAGGGTTGCGCAGCATCAGGAGGCTCATGTCTGCAGCGTCGATTTCTATCACGCCGCTCAGTCGCAGCCTCTTGTGCGTGCGAGCAAGCGGTGCCATCTGCGACGAACGGACGTCAAAGCATTCAGGACTCCGTAGTGAAAGAAGGGGTGAGGCGGACCCGTTTTGCAATTTGAAGCGAATCTTGAGACTACTAATGTTCACTGATCTGACACTAATGGTTTTCTGAACGTTATCGCCCGGAAACCGACGCTGTCTGTTCGTACTGCCTTCAGCAGACTTGTTGTGTTGTAAATGTGTAATGAGTGTCCATTAGAGCAGTTTACAAATTGACGGAAACTGTTCTGGCTCGTGGGGGCAGCCGTTCTGCTATCAGAACACATCAGTCGCGGCCATGAGTCAGCGAAATTCGCTGTAGTGGTTTAGTTTTCAAAATTCAGAGTTTGTGTCGTACAGTGAGCTGCCCGCGACGGGGTTACGAAACTCACAACTTCAAAGAGTTCTGTCGGACGGGCTGTCACTCACTTCAACAGCAGTTCAGCCACACCAATGTGGGAATAAACGCCGGAACCATCGCGACGCTTCCGGCCTGAACCGTCGGTATATTCCGTCTGCCAGTCGCGGGCCGAGTAATACAGCAACAGCCGATCCTGCAGACGGACGATGCAGGGCGTCGACGTGTATCGACTGTCAAATCGCTGTTTGCCTTCGGCCGCTGGAAATGCGGGTCGTTTGTGGTCGACATTCCAATGTGTGCCGTCTTTCGAGGTCGCACAAAACAGCTCAAATCGACCACCGTCGACATGGCAGCCGTGCCACATATACCACGTGTCGCCTTCGCGAATAACGAATGGATACACGACGCTGCGAGCCGGCGCGGCTGGTTGCAGCACGGGTTGTGCGCTGCGGCTCCATGTGGCTCCATCGACAGAATGGAATTCGTAGATGTTGCCATACAGTCCGCTGGAAGCGACATCAAAGTCGGGTGTTGATCCCATCCACATGCGATACCGATTCGGGGCTTCACGAATGACTGATGGCGAACGGCCGGAACGATACAGTGGCTTGTCATGGACCGCCCACTTGATTCCATCCGGACTGGTCGCATAGCCCAGTCGCTGATCGTTGACAACAATCTTTCTGCCGGACGCATCGTTGGTGACGCCGGCACCCGATACGAACCACATGCGGAACTGCTGAGTTGCCGCATCAAACATGACGAATGGCGTCTGAATGATTTGTCCCCACGGCACATCGTCGCTGGTCAGAATCGGGTTGTTCGGATGCGCTTGCCACGAGAATCCATCGTCGGATTCAGCATATCCCATCACGATGTTGTTGGACCGCGATGCTTCAGACGTGCCGAGATACCACATCCGAAATCGACCGTCGTGATGAATCACATGGGGCGAATAACACACGATTCGACACCAGTCCTGTGCTGTTGTTCGCGCTGACAGAATTGGTTCCGCCCGCCGCTGCCAGGGCTGCGGTCGTTGATCAAGCGGCAACAGACCGTCCGCCGACGTCTGTTGCGTTTTTGAATCCGGTCGCGTGGGCGATTGACCAGATGACTCCTGCTGCTGCTGCGCATGACACAACACCGTGTTGAACATCACGATGCTCACGAATATTGATGTGATCGTCTGCCTTGTCATTGCTGGTACCCCGTAACTGGTCAATTCCCAACGACTTTCTGACTGGCGGCTGTGTCGCCCTGGTCTGCACAGACGGAATCGCGAATGGTTCATGGCGGCGGTACAAGCCAATTGCTACTACACTCAGCGTCGCTGATTCAAGGCGCAACTGTGGTTTTCGAAGTACCGAGCATGCGGACTCTCATTCCGTGAACGGCGATGTCCAGGGAATTCGGTGCCGAAGATTCCAGCCATGCGTAGCGCAGACCCTGCTTCGACGGCACAGCCTGTTTGAACAATTCGTCACCGGACATTTTTGCAATGCCTCGAAAGACATTCCGCGTGACCCGCATCGGTACGGGAATCGCATTCAGCGGAGCGTCGTCAACGAGTACAAGGATTGGCAGGTCCGGCTGATCTGTCGATGCCAGCAACACAGCATCATTGCGAATCCACCAGCGTAACGAACCATCATGGCGGCTTACGGCGCGCAGACTGGACTGGAATCTTGTGAACTGGCGGCCAGGCGGCTGTCGAAATAGTCCGGCTGAAATTCCGGCGCGGTTGGAGACGTAGAAATTAAGACTATCAGCGGCAACCTGAACGCGGCGAGGATCCCACAGTGGAATCTCCGGAGGGCCGGATTTCTTAACTCTGCTGTCTGTCTGTGACGTGTCGCTGACGACCTGAAAAGAACACGTTTGCTGTTTCCGTGTTTTCAGATTGATGACGAACATTTCAGACTTGTCATTAAACCCACACAATGTCCGATCATCAAGAAACTGAAACCACTGCGAATCAGCCAGAGACACCTCGTCGACAATGCGGCCGGTGACGGGGTCAATCCACTGCAGGGCTGCAGACGCCCGTGAATCCGTTCGCGTCCAGCAAACCATCAACTCTCCGACGTTGCAGATGGCTCGTGCTGCCAGGTCATTGGCATCTGCGATGTTGATCAATTCGCCGCTGCGTCGGTCGAAACAAAGAGCATCCGGACGACTGGCGGACCCGGCAATGACAACCGCATCAGTGGCTCTGACGCGTGTGTACGACGTTGGCAGCTCCACAGACCACAGCACCGAACCCGTGAAGGTGTCCAGCGTTTCAACCCGTCGACCATTCAGGACACACAGCCAGCGATGACCACTGCCTACGATTCGGAGCGAACTGTAGGATGATTGAGACGGCAGCGGATTTCGTTCGGGGTCGTAGTGTCTGAAGTTCTCATCGGATAGCTCGGCGATGCCGGACGATGGTCGCGGCATGTGGCGCCACAGAATTCTTTGATCCAGCACAGACACGGCGGTGATCTCACGGTACGTCTGCAGCAACAGGATGCTGCCTGTTCTCTGCAGGAAACCACTTCGGATGGAAGACGATCCGTACACCTGCAGTTTGCCGGGGATGGACCACGTTTCGTTGTCTGCCGAAAGAACGTCGCGCGCCACCAGGCGACCGACTTCTCCGGACGTCGTGGCCCACTCGAAGCGTCGCATAAACCGGTCATCCGGTTGTACTGTGGATAGTAAGGTCCTGCTGCGGCTGAATGAAATCAACTGTGTGACCGGAACAGCTTCGTAGGGTTGCACTGTCCATGCCGCACATCGAGAGTTCATGGCGGTGCGAAAATGTTCGTCCAGGCGATTGGCGTTGGGAAAGCGGACACGGGTTGCGGAATCTGCGTCATTCAGAAATCCGTCCGGAAGGTCAAGCATCATCGTGGATAGCAACAGTTCCTGTGCGGCATAAAGATTGGCGTCGATGTTTGTCGATCGATCTGCGATGGCTTTCATTCGCTCGTTCAGCAATGACCGCTCAACGAAAAACCGATCGCTTCCCGTCGCGGGCTGTGTCTGTTTTGCGAGGTCGATACTGTGGCGAATCAACTGGATGGCCGTTTCGTCAGAATCAGCATTCCTGATTTGTTGATGCAACACGCCGCGAATCAACGGGTGGTGAATCGACAACAGCACGGCAACCGAAACGGCGTCACCCTCCGTCAGCGATGCTACCGCCTCCGGAGACAATTTCAGCAATCGTGAAAACTCGGATGTCGCCCACGTCTGCAGGCTGCGTACGGTTGTCGGGTGGACGTTCGGCGACCCTGTTTCTGCCGCAGCGACCGTTTGTCGCCGCATCCGTGGCGTTGGAATCGTCAGAGTCGACGGACTGAGTCGCAGAATCTCCGCCAGTTGATCGCCGGCAGCACGGTACTGTTTGTTCTGTATCAGCAAGGCGACTCGCAGCACTCTGACATGGATCGTCTGTTCCTCCGTATGAGCCAACGCCTGCAGCTGCGGCAGATACTCCGCAGAGTTAACGAGGCATAATTGCAAAGCGCACTGAAATCGGATCTCCTGAGCCTCACGAAAGTCCAGATCCGTCTCGCCGATATCCTCCGTCAGCTGGAATGCCTGCAGCCATCTCTCCGACGCCATCAGCCCCAACGCACGCTCTATCGCGTTTTCCGGATTTGGGGAAGAAGGCTGCTGCGAGAGTCTCATCAGCCGATCCGGTGCCACGTAAAACAAATCGTCGGTGGCTCCATCGCGTGTGGCCTGCAGATGTCCCCATCCGCGAGTTGGCAGAATTGGAGAGGTCTGGCCGACGATTTCGCCAGAACCCATTTCCAACGTCGCGATCGATCCATCACTGACCGGAATCCGCAACAGCGCACTCTGCAGGACCCCATGGCCTGTTGGGCGACCACCAATCGAATTCAGAGGTCGGTTCCACACTTCAGCACCGTCCGCACACGTCAGGCACCGTAGCTGGTCCGTTTCCGCAAGGACAATATTTTTGCCATCAACATGAACTTTTATCACGCCGGGCGCCGCCACAATTCTCCTGTCCACGACGCCCGTGGTTGCATTCACCAACACAATATCGTGCGACTGTTCGGGAAAGACGACCAGTCTGTGCTGTCCTGCTGGTTCCGGCGAATCGTTCTCCCGTGCTGCCGTTTCAGTACCGTAACTGCCCGTACCTGCGGACTGGCCCGCATAAAACAGTCCTGCATCAGCCCAGCGGTCACGCAGAGAGGCCGGACGAGTGAAGACTGCCGGCCGACCTCGACGACCCGCAAACATCTGGCTTTGCGGAGCCTCTCGCTCGACATGTGTGGACCACAGGACTGAGCGGGTCAATTCATCAACGCAGCACACATTTCCGGTTGTCGTAGGAATCCAGATCAGTCCGCCGTGCCGTTGAGGAGTTCCCGACCACTGTCGACGAACCATATCCTTGTCGATCGTCTGATCCGGAAACGCCAGGACCACGCTCCAGAGAAGCTCGCCCGTGTGCGACGCAAAACAGCCCAGATAAACCTCACCGTTCCACTCAATAGTGTTCAACAAGTGTTTCCCGGCGACTAACGGCGGGCCGGCAAACCAGCTTCCCGCGGGTCCAGGCCCAAGGCGATCCATCAGCGATGATGATCCTGCCGTCCAGACACGTCGGCCGGAGCTCTTTTCAAGTGCCACGAGTTTTGTGCTGGCCCAGGAATCGCTGGTCAGACGACTGAGGAAGAGGCTGTGCGTTGGAACGGCCGGCTGGCGGCCGGATTCCTCTGCGACAACATAGATGTGCTTATCATCGGATGACAGCTGTCCGACAATGCTGTCGCGACAGAATGCGGTGGCCAGCAGCGTATTGTCGAGTTCCATGAATGTATCAGCATCGACGGGCGATCGCTCAAACGCGGCCGAGTTATTTTTGTTCCCAGCGATCTCGATGTCCACATTCGGCAGTTGCTGAGAATGCCAGCGAGCGTTGCCGGTTGTCGGATCAATAGCGGCGACGCCTCTCAATGTCCTTCGAAATACGGCATCCGTATCCACCACAGCGTTCCATGTCGTGGGCGGCGACACGCCGGACTGCCAGCACGCGATGTGAAAGTCCGAAATCTGCTTCTTGAGGACCGCTGAGACGAAAGGTCGAAACTGCCATGCCAGATGTTGTGGAGCAGAATCGATGCTTCGCGACGGGACTCTGTCAGGTGGCTGATTGCTGCCGTCTGTGGTTTCTTGACGGCCAGTGTTTATCGTCGCGTCATGATGTTCCATTGTCTGCAGGATTTGCGTTGCCATCCGGCGAACGGACTCATCGATCTGTGGTCGCGTCAGCGGTACAAGCCATCCCCGCGCGGCAAGTTGATTGCCGCGATGAACATGCAGTTTGGCGATCACCAGGTGTGCCTCCAGCGATGCACCTGTTCCCGGGTATCGATGAATCAATCGTGGCAGGTCTTCGATCGATCGATCGCTGATCGCAGTCTTCAGCCACCTGTCGGCCACTGGGGAATGGGTTTCGATGACGCCGCGAGTTTGTGTCTTTGGGACCGTCTGAAGCAAGTCGAACAGGGCTCGGTACAGCGGTACAAAGGTCGTGCCATCTTTCATGGCCGGGACCATCGAGAACGCGTCGGCAGCCTGCAGACGGGCAATGTCCTCGCCGACAACGTCGAATTGGCCCGACGATATCCGTTCTCGCAGGGAACGCAGCGTCAGGATCGTTTTTCGATCGGAATCGAGGTTCTGCGCCACCCGCAGCACAAGGTCCCCGGGGTCGATATCGACTACGTCTGCTGACGACTCGTCCAGATCCGCGCCGACAGTGATAGAAGCGGTCGCCGCTATGAGAACCGCTGCGATCACGGCCCGCCTGACCCGTATATGCGGCCGGGTACCCTGTTCGACGTGCGATTGCTGAACCTGACGCAGCATTACAAATCTTTTTTGACGATGGTGTGCGCTCCGGAAACAGGCCCCAATTATCAAAAGTGGCCAAACATGACTTTGGGTACCAATTGCAGGAAAACGCTGCGCTATCCTGATCCGTTATGGCGTCGGTGGCAGCAGCGATCTGGGGCGAAAACGCGAATATTCCATTGCTCATCAGGAACGATATCACGGATCCACCGATTCTACGACGCCTGCGCGGCACGGTCCATGCATACCTCGGGCGACCACGAATGAGCCAATTGGGTCACACTATGAGTCAAAAACCCGCGGATTCACGGCGAACATCCGAAATCCGTAGCCATCATGCGGGCGGAGCACCGATTTTTCATGCTTGTTCGGGTAGCGTCAGAGGAGCTGGGGCCTCGCAGCTTCTGTCAGGGAATCTGAGAACTGAAAAGCTGCGGCACAGCCACTGCCGCACACCACGGCTGACGATAATCAGACCGGCCACCGTCGGCTTCCTGACCCGATCTTAAGGAATCCCGGCATTGGTGTTGAAGAGCCGGTTTTCCCTCGGTATCCTTCCGCGTTTCGGCTTTTGCCGGGGCGGCTCAATCTGCGCATATCGGGCTGATGAATGCCCGATTTTCAGCCGAAAACATAGCTTTATTGCCCCTTGATGCTGCCACGTCCGGCATCCATCACGTTTCGGGCACGTCACTCAAATATCTAGATCAGGAAACAAAGACATGACGGAGGATTTTCGTCTGTCAGCAGAAAAACGCGAACTTCTGGGTTCTGCGAACACACGTCGCTTGCGAAGGCAGGGGCGCGTGCCAGCAAATTTATATGGATTCAAAAAGGACTCAGTCAACGTCAGCGTTTTGGCTGAAGACATTGAAAAACTGGTCGCCGGAGGGTCACGTGTCTGTGATGTGGCGATCGATGGTGCAGTCGAAAAAGCTGTCGTTCAGGAACTTCAGTGGGACATTTATAGTACTCACGTGAAGCATGTGGATCTGAAGCGCGTCGATGCAGAGGCAGTCACAACGGTTGATGTACCACTTCTTCTTCGAGGTGAGCCGATCGGCCTGAAAGACGGTGGCCAGCTTCGGCAGCTTGAAAAGAACGTGACGGTGACCTGTCCTGAGATTCGAGTGCCGAAGAATATCCAGGTCCGTGTCGCACCGCTTAAAGTGGGTGATTCTGTCAAAGTGGGCGATTTGACTGCTCCGGAAACGGTGACAATCGATACGCCGGCAGACACTTTGGTGGTTGAGGTGTACGATCCCAAAAAAGCTGCTGCAGAGAGTGAATAGCGTTTTTTCCCAAACCTCGATGCATTGCGCATTGTTGGAGCGATGACCGGGGCGGATCATAGAATTCTGAGCGGTGATGGGAAGTGTGTCACGGTCATGCCGTGGCTGGTGGTTTTTGATTCGACGGTCGTTCTCAGTGTCGAGTAGTTGCTCGTATAATCTGTCGCAGACGGCCGAACCGTGAAACTTGTAATTGGTCTTGGAAACCCTGGTTCGAAATATGTTGGAAGCCGACACAATGTCGGATTCGACGTCGTGAGTGAATTGGCCAGCCGCTTTGGCGTCGGCCTGTCACAAACAAAGTTTCAGGGGGAATATCAGGATGTCCTGATACAGAGCGAGAAGATTCTTCTGATCGCTCCACAGACGTTTATGAATAGAAGTGGCGAATCGGTATGGCAGTTTGTTCGGTTTTATCAGCCCGAACCTGTCGATATCGTGGTTATTTGTGATGATATGAATCTACCGACGGGTCGCCTTCGCTGGCGGTCGTCCGGCTCGGCAGGAGGCCAAAAGGGGCTGAATGATATCATTCAGCGTCTGGGCCATGATCAGTTTCCTCGACTGCGGATTGGTGTCGGGAGACCACCTGGGCGAATGGATGTCACCGCGTGGGTGCTTGGTCGTTTTCGTGAGGACGAAAAAGAGAACATTGAACATGCCGTCGTCCGAGCGGCCGATTCGGTGGAGCGTTGGATCGCCGAAGGGATTGAGCCCACAATGGTTGAGTACAATCGACAAGTATCGGAAGACTGATTCTTCCCGAGCCGCAGCATCCTGGTTCGGGTCTGAGTCGAACAAGTGAAGTTAATCCAGACGGCGAACAGTGTTCGTCCGTGAATCGAAGCCAAGTCAAAAAACATCTGGGAGTACTGTGCCGGTGTCAGTCGCAGAAGCCAAAACGGTAAAAGAGAATCTGTACGAAGGCATGTTTCTGGTCAACAGCGCCAAGTTCGCCAACGACCCTGAAGGAACATCCGGGGCCATCATGGCCATTCTGGAACGTGCGGGAGCAACCGTCGTTGCTCAACGACCGTGGCAGGATGGAAAGCTGGCTTACGAAGTGAGCGGGCACCGCAAGGGGCTGCACTTTCTTGTGTGTTTCCGCATGCCGGGAGCTGGCATGGAAGTTGTGAAGCGCCAGTGCCATTTGAGCGACGTTATCATTCGGCATTTGGTCATTAAGCACACTCCTCAACTGTTTAATGCCATGGTTGATGCACTGACGGGAGAAACGGCGGCCGCTGAGGCAGCTGCCGAAGCAAAGGCAGCTAAGCCAGCTAAGCCAGCCTCCGCCGAAGCGAAGCCTGCTGCTACTGAAGCTGCGGCCGAATAGAGTTTTCAGATTGAAACATATGGTCTTTAAGGTCAGGTTGAGTGACCAACGGGACCAGGTGCCCAATTCCGAGCGTTAGCTCGCATGGTGTGAGGCACTGGCCTTATTGAAGTTTGCGTTCGAGTTTTACCTGCTACGGAGTCGCTCATGGCCTCGTTCAACAAAGTCATTCTGGTCGGCAACCTGACGCGCGACCCCGAGGTCCGGTATACCACCGGCGGTACCGCTGTCACCGAAGTCAGTTTGGCGGTCAACCGACAGTGGACAGATCGTTCCACGAACGAGCGCAAAGAAGAGACGACGTTCGTGGAGGTGACTCTCTGGGGACGAACTGCTGAGATTGCCGGTGAGTATCTTTCCAAAGGCAGACCGTGTCTGATCGAAGGTCGACTGCAACTGGATCAGTGGGAAGACAAGGAAACCGGGAAGAAACGATCTAAGCTCAAAGTTGTCGGTGATACCCTTCAGTTACTGGGTAGTCGCGGTGATGGTGGAGGCGGAGGCGGTCGACCTGCGTCCAGTGACGTTTCCCAGTCCCAGCCGGCTGCGGGATCAGTTCCCTCCCGAGCTCCGGATCAGGCATTTTACGACGACGCACCGAAAGCTCCTTCCGACGACGAAGTGCCGTTCTAAGAACACAACATAAACCTCGGACACCACAACGTGTCCCGATGCTGAATAAATCAAGGATTCTGATCATGGTTCACACAACTCGACCGCGCGGCATTGCCGGTTCCACAAACAGCTCTGCACAGGTACTTCTGGTTCATGACGTGGAAAACCTCGGCAAACGAGGTGAAATCGTCAGCGTGAAGCCTGGTTATGCTCGCAACTATCTGCTGCCCCACGGCGTGGCCACTGTTGCCAGCGAGGAAAACCAGAAGATGGTTGAGCTTCACAAAGAGAAGCTGAAGGCCATCGAATCCAGTCGAATTCGGGATCTGGCGAAAATTGCAGACGCAGTCAGCAAGTACAGCGCCACCATCGAAGCAAACGCCACACCGGACAATGCTTTGTACGGTTCCGTTGTCGCCAAAGATATCAGCGATGCTCTTAAGGCGGCCGGTCACAAAATTGAAGCCGAGCACGTTCGCCTGGAAGGTGCGATCAAGGAGCTGGGTATGTACACTGTCAGGCTGAAGCTTCATGAGAAGGTACAGACTGAGGTCAAGGTCTGGGTTGTTCCATCCGCCACTGGCGTGTGACCTTCTTTGCGGCGTGACCCGCCGCACGGCAGACGAACATTTCTGATCCTCAGGCAGGGACCACCTGCCTGAGGATTTTTTACCGTCACTCGAAAAAAAAACAACGATCTGATTTGCGCATACCTTTGCGGCGACCGACGGAAGCAGACTTGGTGCGTGGTCAAGTCTAAGAACAGGGGTTGTTCCGTAGCCGAACTCGCCAGAGTTTGGAGGTTTTTCTCTATGTCGTCCAAAGTCTGGCGACTTCGGCTACCCTGGAATTAAGACTTGACGAAGCACTCGTGCTTCTGAATCGTAACTCGATCCTGCGTGCGGCGATGCCGCAGAAATCCGGGCGGAAATATGGCACAGGAAACACTTCGAGTCCCGCCTCAGAATCTTGATGCTGAGCGCGGCGTACTGGGCAGCATCCTGCTGTTGAATGAAGCCATTGACGACGTTGGCGAAATTCTGAAGGCCGATCACTTCTACAGTGACGGACATCAGAAGATTTATGCGGCCATTCGCGATCTCTACGAAAACAATGTTCGCGGAATCGATGGCATTACGCTGGCCGAAGAACTGACGCGCCGTGACGAACTGGAAGAGGTTGGTGGCGCTGCCTATCTGGGAGAAATCCTGGATGCTGTTCCGCATGCCGCACACGTTCGCTACTACTCAAACATCGTGCGACAAAAATGGATGCAGCGCTCGCTGATCTATGCGTGTACGGAAATCCTGGCACAAAGCTACGATATGGCGACCGATATCGAAGACCTGCTGCAGAGTGCGGAGCGGCAGATCTTCAGCATCGTGGAAGAACAGGTAGGATCCGCCAACATCGCCATTGGTGATATCCTGATGGAAGCGTTCCACAGGATCGATGAACGGATGAACAGCGAGGGCGACGTTTCCGGAGTCACCACGGGGTTCACGGATCTGGACGCACAGACCACCGGGTTGCAGCCGACAGAGTTGATCGTACTGGCGGCCCGCCCCAGTATGGGCAAGACGGCCTTCGTCTGTAATGTTGCCGAAGCCATTGCGCGCAAGGACAAAGTGGGTGTCCTGCTGTTCAGTCTGGAACAATCCAATCTGGAATTGGCCGAACGTTTTCTGTGTATCGTCGCCAAGGTCAACGGCCACGATCTGCGTGCCGGAAACCTGACGGCCGAACAGCGCGACAAACTGATGATGGCCTCCGACGAACTGGCGCGATTGCCCTTGTTCATCGACGACAAACCAGGCCGCACAATCGGTCAGATCTCAGCATTGGCGCGGCGGCTGCATCGTAAGAGTCCGCTGGGCGTCATCATCATCGACTATCTGCAGCTGATTGAACCCGAAGACAAAAATGCTCCCCGCGAACAACAGATCGCCGGCATTTCACGTCGGCTGAAGTTTCTGGCAAAGGAGCTGCGTGTTCCTGTGATTGCCTTGGCTCAGTTGAATCGTGGTGTCGAACTTCGCGAAGACAAACGTCCGCGACTGGCTGACCTGCGAGAAAGTGGAGCGATCGAGCAGGACGCAGACATGGTCATGTTTCTGCATCGTCCCGATCAGTACGACCCGGAAGATCGTCCCGGCGAAGCCGAAATCATCGTCGCCAAACACCGCAGCGGCCCCACCGGACTTATCCGTCTGACGTGGCGCAAAGAATACATGCGTTTTGAAGACTACACGCCCATGGCGGACGACACCTTCGATCACCTGTAACGGATCACGGCTGCGAAACCCGAAAGAAACGGAGAACGGGTGTTGGCGGTCAGAAGCATGACAGCGCTTGATCACAGGGAGGGTGGCCGGTGGTTGGAGCGAGGAACGAGTGAAACCCCGGGGCTTCCTTCGCAAGCTCAGTCCAGCCTCCGGCAACCCTTCCGCAGGCGGAAAAGGCCACCGTTACGTAGACGACCATTGTCCGTCGGCGATACACTGCCACGTGTGTTATCAAGCCACCCTGGGAAGCAGTCCGGATACGTCTGTTCTTGTGAGCGCCTTGCGGCTCACTCTCTCAGCTATTCTGACGGCTTGCTGGCCTGGCAACCTGTGAGGTGTAACGATGAAGCTGCTTCGGATTTTTCTGGGCATGACCGTTCTCCTGTCCGGCAGCAATGTCCAGGCCGACGAATCGTGGACGTTCCTGAAACGCCGCGTTGGCTCATCGATACTGAACAGGTTCCGGGATTTTGCGGCATCGGAACTGGAGCTTACATGTCCTGTAGCACACGTTCGCGATCTTGGACAGCGGATACGCTCAGTGTCTGGCAGATTGACGGATAGCACCGGGCACCCAGTGAGTGACGTTGTGGTGGCATTCGTTCAGACCGGCGTCGACCGTCGGTCGATCGTTGGTAACGGCAGCTACATCGAAAACTTTGATGTGACAGACCGTGACGGTCAATTCCAGGTGGAAGGATTCGCTGGTAACACGGATCTGGTGTTTTTTCGTGGCAGGCAGACGTTCCGTGACACGGAGAGGATCTGGGTGGCAGGCGTCAGTGACGGGAAAGACCTGCAGGAATTCAGATGGCCGGACACTGCGACACTAAGGTGGGAGGTACCTGAGTCTGTTGCCACGCCACAGCAAATTGTGTCTATTCGTCGCCGTCAGCCTCTGGTTCACAGATTTGTGCCAGTCATCCCTGTGAAGGTCGGTTTCAACAATTTTGTCCAGGCAAGTCTGATGCCCGGAGAATACCTGCTGACTGTCACGCCGAGTTTGGCAGATGATGAGGTAGCTCCACGACACGCGGTCGAAATTGCTCAGGTGTCCGTGACTGAGGGAGCTGACCCGATAGTGACGCAGCGCACTGGGGACGGCATCATACTGGGGCTCTGCACGCACGTTAAATCTTCCACGTACGTCACAATTTCGCGTCAGAACGACAGGGCTCACGAACGCGCGGTCGACGACGCAACGGCCAATGACATGATTGTTCCTGTGCTGGAGATGCAGATTCCAAATTTGCGGGGCGAGTTTATCTTTCGGAAGATCCCACCGGGAAGGTATGTCATTCGACAGCGATCAACGACACGTCCCCCACAACCACTCTATTCCATCAGGACATGGCGGGCCGAGGTGACTCGGGATGTCCACAACATTTTTCTGACGAATTCAACAGATCGCGACTCGCTGCGCGGGAAGATAGAACAGATTCTGAATGACCGAAGTGACTATTCCGGAATTCATCACCTGATCTTCGCGCTGGACGACGATCCCAATCTGGTTGTACACGAGCTGGGTGAAATACTGAACGATCAAGATGCCCCTGCTGTCTGGCACCAACTTGTGACCAAATTTCTGTGTCGCGAGAGTCCTGACTGTGACGCCCTGGTCAACGTGCTCGCTGCTGCTATTCCAACTCTGCGTCTGAACGACAGAATGGACGCCTTTCGTCGGCTTGCCGCGATCACGAAGAACGTCGAACATGTCGTCGACGAGTTGGAAGTGTTGCGACAGTCCGGGCGAAATGAAATTCGTGTGGGAACGCTGCGGCGCTTCGCTGATGTTGCATTGAAGCATCCGGAACAGACGGAGTGTGTTGTGGCCATCCTTGAGGAGTCTCTTCAGGATTCGCTACTTCGTGGTGCGGCCATTCATGCATTGGCCGCACTGAAACAACCGATAGCTCTGACACTCTTGCGGGAAAGTATCGCCTCCTCCGGAGACCGTTCCGCCACGATACATTCCGCCTTTCTGATCTGGCAACTCGGCGGAGGCGAGGATGATTTTCTGGCCGCCGCTCACGCCGCTCTTCAGCAGCGGGCCCTGTCTCCCAAGCTTTACGCCTGCCGACAACTCACGGAGTTTTCGAAGACGCAGCAATTACCGGAAACAACACAGGCTCAGCTACGCGTTCTCGCCTCGATTCCAATCCTTCCAGAACGCCGGCGTACAGAATACGACAGAATGTTCAGCCTGACAGTCAAGGCGGCGCGTGAAGCACTTGGAATGGAATAGAAATTTCGGAATGTTGTGAAATCGGGTGGGTGGCCGGTGGTTGGAGCGAGGAACGAGTGAAACCCCGGGGCCGGCAGTGCCGGTTCTATTCTCCTTCGCAGGCTCAGTCCTGCCTCAAGGAGGCTGTCCAGAAACGTCTGTCGTTGTGAGCGGCACGGCGCTAGCCGCCGGTAATGGGCAGAGTTTTCACCCGCGGCTAGCGCCTTGCGGCTCACTCTTTCAGGTATCCGGACAGCCAAACGACTCCAACACATGCTGTGACTACACCCACAGACAAGGCTCCGGAACTTCAGATTTCAATTCCGGACGTTCATGATCCACAGACACTGGTACGGTTCTATGGTGACGGTCGCGGTCAACTCGTCGAAGTAGATTTCCGAGATCGGATCCTGCCAACGGTCCAGCGAAATCAGGTTCAGATCTGCCAGCCGCAATTCCTGGGCGACGGCCGTCATGTTATGCAGCGCGAATATGCTCTGACTGCGATCTCGGCTCTGTCGCCAGAAGGCAAAGAACGGATCGCCCAGCTGCAACGTGAATTGCGTTGCGTTTGGATGAAAGGCAGGCTGCCGACGACGAATGTTCAGCCGGCGGATCAGTTCATGAAACACCAGGTTGTGGTCAGACAGATCGTCATTCAGGACACCCTGCAGATCCGTATAGTCCCACGTGTGTCGGTTGATGGAACGGTTCTGACCGCTGCGTTCCACAGCGTTCACGTCGTTCGGCGTCGCCAGCAGGCTGTGAATATAAAAGGCCGGAATACCCTCCAGCCCCATCAT
>JBDONA010000988.1:0-4159 GCA_039831575.1 Fuerstiella sp.
TGGCGGTGTAGCTCAGTCGGTTAGAGCAGCGGAATCATAATCCGCGTGTCGGGGGTTCGAATCCCTCCACCGCTACCTTAAACCCCGGAAAACCCAGTGTTTTCCGGGGTTTTTCGCGTTTCACTGGAATTGCCAATGTTTTCGATGCTTCAAATTCGTTGGGGTTTTCATCAGTTCGCATAGGTTCTGTGCCCGTAGAGTCAAAAAACTGAACCGACCTCAAAGCTCTTTCACAATCAGATGTTATCGATAGAAATCGAAGTCGATTTCAGCCGACCGTCGATCACGAACTCGGCGAAACTCTGTGGAAATGGACCTCATTTCCCTGTCAGCGCATACCTTCATCGCAGAGGGGTCACGTCAGACTCGTGACAGGAATCGTCACGCAACGCGTCGGTGGTAGAACTTGAGCATGCCACCGAGCCGCTCTCGGCATTCGATTCTGCCAGCGGCGGAAGCAGCATCTTCGCTCGGCTCAATCAGATCATTGCCCAGTCCCTGATGGTTCCGTTCGGCGTGGTAATGCTCGATGTAATCACGCACGGCGTTCTGCAGTGACTTGTGTCCAAAGAAGATCATCCGGTCGAGGCATTCGGATTTGAGACTTCTGAACCATCGCTCCATGTACGCGTTCAGGTTGGGGCTCTTCGGTGGCAGCAGGACGACCTCGGTGCCAGTGTTCTGATCGAGAAAGTCGCGCATGGCGGTGAAGCTGCTATCACGATCCACGATCAGGTGGGTGGCGTCCTTGAGGAACCCGCCTTCACAGTCCGTCATGTCACGGCAGACCTGCGTCATCCACGTGGCATTCGGACTCGGCGTGATCCCGGCAATGTGGACGCGACGGGTTTTCAGATGCATCACAGCGAGAACGTAGAACGTCACCAGTCCGTTCCGCGTCCAGACTTCGACAGTCGTGAAGTCCGTGGCGAAGATAGAATCCCAGTGAGCTTTCAACACATTGGCCACTGTGGAATCGGCGATGTGATATTTCAGATTCCTCAGTGCTCCCTGAATTCGGTCGTAGCCCCACGTAGGATTCTCTCTGGCGAATCGCACGATGGCATCCACGACTTGCTGTCGCATACGCGGTCGGCCAGGTTTACGTTTGTCGCTGGAATCAAACTTCCTGGCCACGAGCATTCGATGCCATCGGAGAATCGTGTCTGGCGTGACGATGGTTGTGAGTTCCAGCAGAGCCTTACGGCCAATGGCATGAGCCTTGACGGCCAGGAGCCGACGTTGATCGTCATCCAGCAGCAGTCGCTTCTTTCCGAGCTTCTTGAGCAAAGCCTCGATCTGTGCATTCTGGAACTCAATGATCTGTTGCTGCCGCTCATTGACCATGCCACAGAGTGCAGCGAGCAGAATGTGCCATGGTGTGAGCAGGAAGGACATATTCGGCGCCGAAAATAACCGGTCTCCGGTGCCGAGAGATGAAATCAAGCGGCGGAGATGCGAGACTCTGGTGAGCCATAAGTCCCGTGTTTTTAATGTTTCGCGGTCGGCGGTGTTTTTCGGACTTACGCGCCTTCAGACCGTGGAAATCGAGTTGCCCCAAGCGCCACTCTACGTGTCGGGTGCCGCGAACTATCGTCTCAACTTTACTGACGCCGACGGTAATATTGTTGAAACAGAACCCGATACTCAGTCAACAATTCCTCAAGCGACATCAGACACAACTGAAGTCAGTCACAGATTCTCGTTCGCATATCGTAGGAACGATGACATACTGGATCTCTGTGAGTCGTATATGCGTCCTGAAACCGTAATTCCTAAGTCCTTGTTTTCAATGTTGAGGAGCAGTTGTGGAAATATTTCTGATCGTAGTTGTAGTGATTATTATTCTTGCGTTCCTTGGTGGCCGGGGCCGTGGCGGTAGTGGCTGGGGCGGCGACGGTGGCGGTGGCTGGGGTGGAGATGGCGGCGACGGTGTTGGGGCGATGGTGGTGGTGGCGATGGTGGCTAATAGCGTTTCCCTGAGTTCACGTGTTCACAGACTGCTCATCGGGTGGCAGTTGCAGCGTGTCTGTTGGTTCGAGACGGGGCCTGCGGGCGAACTTAAGTCATGTGGAAGGATTAAATTTCGATGCCGACGACGCCCCATGCGGACGCTCAACGATTCTCTATTCCGAAACGCCTCAGTACCTGCCTGCTTGTTTGCTCGCTCACGTGCCATGCGCTGGGATGCAGTAATTCGTCGGTGGAACGCAACTACACGAAGATCGTGGAGGTTGATGGACGGGCGGCGATGAGAATTCAATGCGAGTATGTTGGAAAACAGCCCGGTGATCCGAGCACGTACGTTGCCGAGCACGATTTTGAGAAGATCGACACCGACTTCTACCGGATTACCATCGAAAACCTGACGGACAAGGATTTCGTGATTGAACGCGTTCAGTATCGCCTGGAAACCGGTCCCGTGCGAGGTCACAAATCAGCATCGGCAGATTCGATTAAGCGGACGTGGGGGACAAATATCGTACCGGCGAAATCGCGAATTAGCCGTGCGAACAACATGGTGTGGTCCACGTCGTCGCGGAACTCTCTGCTCAAAACATATTATTTTCAAGTTCCAGGATCACGCGAGTCAATCCAGGCGGAGATACATCTTGTCTACCAGCGTTGATCTGGGAATTGGTGACGAGGCGAGCATTCGAGTGATGTTCGATGGTGACCGTCTGGAATTTATGGCCGAGTTTGCCAGAAACTGCTTCCAAACAGGTCCGTTTCGCTCGCGGACAGGCGACATGAACAGTTGGCAACTGGATTGTCGAGAGAGCATCGGTGCAGGCGCTTACGCACAGGCGATTGCAGCCGAGTTGATTCTCGACGCTGGAGGCATTTTGCAATTCGTTGGGTCGGGATTCGGTGCATACATCCTTCTAGGCGCGATCCTTGGAGTACATGGGGACGGAGTTACGGGAGCACTAGTGCGTCCTGCAAGGAAAGCATATGGGCGCGAGCGATTGATTGAAGGAGCGATTTGCCCCGGGGAACGAGTGTGCGTGGTCGACGACATTTTGAATTCCGGAGAGACGGCATGCCGGATAGTTAGAGTGCTGCGTGACGAGGGGGTTCAGAACATCAGTTATGTTTGCGTCTTTCGTTACCGTTGGGGCACTGGTGTTGCGCGACTTGCTCAGCAGGGAGTCGATTGCCGCTGGCTGGCAGAGGTCGTGCAGTTGAAGCACAAGAGCACTGCGCGACCGAAACGTCGTTCACTCGTCAGGTTCTGGCATTTCCTGTCAACGCAGGCTGAGTGCGTGCAAGAGAGATTCAAGACTTAGCAAACGCGGACCAAACTACGGACGGCGGAACACTGTTCTCGACTGGATACCACCCGACTGAAGATTCTATGACATCGATGATCCTGACATATTCTCCAGACCGTCTTGATCACGTGCAGCTGGCCACGGAGGTACTGCAGGCGAATCCTGTCCTGTACACCAAGATCAGTGCCGCCTGCGACATTGAAGAATCTGACGTGCCGCGAACGCTGAGAGAGGTCATTCGCTTTCTCAACCTGATCGTTTTTTCCAGGTCGATTCTGACGCCCAGCCCGTTCGTCGATTACGCCTGGCACGAATTCATCCTGTGTACTCGGGCATACTGGGATTTCTGCGAGGCGACTTTCGGACACATGATCCATCACCATCCGGGCGGGACCAAAGAAACAAATCGTGGGCAATATCAGAAGACACTCGAATTGTATCGCCAGTACTTCGGTACACCAGATCCCCGCTTCTGGAACTGCCCGTCATTGACTGCGGCAGACAACTGCGGTGGATGTGATGCGGACAACAGCGTTTTTCGCTGACACGTGTGTCCGCGAACAACGCATGCCGAGAAGCCATAACAGTTCACGAATAAAGTAATCGCCCCCCGCTAACAGGAGATATGAACATGTATTTTCACGGCACGCTATCCATCGATCCTTCACAGATGACCGACGTCGAACTGGTGAAACCGACCAAAGCGTTTGGAAAGATGCTCCACTACATGACGCTGGGACTGTCATCCGGAGAAGATGAACGTGAGACGTTTACTGCGGTCGGGATTCTGCAACAGTTCAACCGCGCCTTCCGATCGCTTGGAATCACAAATGTGTTGCGGCTGGCCAAGGATGACGAGGACTATTACCTGGACCAGGAAGGGC
>JBDONA010000989.1:0-4158 GCA_039831575.1 Fuerstiella sp.
GTCGCTGGGCTCCGGCATTCCGAGTGATTCATGACAAGCATTTGCCGTTTGCCGTCGGCGGTGTGGAATTCTTCGTCCGAGCGCGCACGCGGGATTTGACACCAACCCCGTCTCTCGCGCGCTGGCGCTGGCCATGCTTGTCGGGTGTAGAGCCGCAGGCAGGAACGTCAGAAGCGGCGAAAAAAATGACGACGGGAAATCGGCGCCACGACCGGCGATCAGGCAACATCTCTGCCACAGGCCTGTATTCGCCTGCCGCCCCACGTGCGAACGAGGATCATACACGACATAGAACGCGGCGATTGCTGTCACTTGTTGGAGTCACAACATTA
The DNA here is from genome assembly GCA_039831575.1 of Fuerstiella sp. Lineage (GTDB taxonomy): Bacteria > Planctomycetota > Planctomycetia > Planctomycetales > Planctomycetaceae > Fuerstiella. The sequence continues at coordinate 333 of JBDONA010000989.1, forward strand.
GGCAGGAAAACTGGCCGTCAGATGCGTCAACCGGGCTGATTAATCGATCCCTCAACGAAAGCGACGAGACAGGCTTGCCCACAACGAGTCAATTCGAGAGTGCGACGGTGGTGACTAGCGCGACAATCAGCGAACATGGTCGAAAACTCGCGAATTCTTATGAATCTATCCTGAAAGTGCTGAATTAATACAGAAACATCGTCTCTCGAACCATAAAAAAAAAGGAAAAGTACCGTTCGACCTGTTGAATATCGCTTGATTTTTGCTAGCTTACGATCAATATTAGTGCTGGCGTAAAGGAATTTGGATTCATTGACTCTTATCTTTACCGGAGGTGCGTCTTGAAATTATCGAATCTAAGAAAACGATTTGGATTCACGTTAATCGAATTGCTGGTGGTGATTGCGATCATCGCGATTCTGATTGCGCTGCTTCTTCCCGCTGTGCAGCAGGCACGTGAAGCCGCACGACGCACACAATGCAAAAACAACATGAAGCAGCTGGGACTTGCTCTGCACAACTACCACGACGTGTACGGCATGTTTCCTCCGTCCACGATTTACGATGGGGCCATAAACGGTGGAAGTGCGAGGGTGGCTTCCCTGGTCGCTGCTCTCACGGCCGGCAACAAGCCCCTTGCCGGCAGCACGTACAAAAAATGGCACCGAGGCTGGCTGTACATGCTGCCGTATTTTGATCAGTCTGCGATGTACAATCAACTGAACTTCGACGGAGCAATGGGTTCCTACAACCGAGGCGGTGGACCACTGCCTCCCGCACCGCTGGACGACCCATTCACAAACGGCAATTCCCAATGGGTCAGTCAGGCCCTCCCGGCGTTCCAGTGCCCGTCGGACGCCAATGATACCCACTACCGAGGCAACGGACAACATTATCGAGTCAGTGCTCAAGCCCGGACTGCTGGCCATTTCGGTGCCTATACCAATTATGATTTTTCAGTGCAACGATATTCCAACGGTGCGAACCTGTGGACCACAGTCGGTAAGACCACGCGACGAATGTTTGGTGCACATTCCTCGTCGCGAATTCGAGACGTCACGGATGGCACGAGTAACACCGCAATGCTCGTCGAGGGCACTCGGCAGGTGAAGAACGGTGTTGGCGCCACCTGGGGCTATTCCAAGTGGGTTGGCAATGGCAATGACCTTGCGGTTAACGAGGGCATTAACTTTTGGATCTGCTGTCCATGGTGGGGTACGCCGGACACCAACACTGGTGCCGGTCGAACTCGCAACTGGGGGGCTCCTGGAAGTGCGCACACTGGCGGCATGCAGATCACTTTGGGTGACGGTTCCGTTCGTTTCCTCAGCGAAAACATAGATAACACCGTTCGTAAGAACCTGGCCTTTGCTGGTGACGGCGAAGCGCTTGGCGAATTCTGATCGTCGACAGAACTCGGGCGGACTTATAGCTTGCGGCGCGCAGCCGTCGTGATCGTGGTCTCACAAACTCAGATACTGAACCGTAGCCCTTTGGTTGCGGTTCAGTTCGTTTGAAGCGTAGCAAAGCCGCCTGAGTGACCACACCGCTGGCATCTAACGATTCGCCCAGCTTCACAGATTCAACTTTGCATTCTGGATACTGCCTGGCTGCCACGGCGTCCAGCTTCGAGAATCGGCTCCTATTGAAATGCCTGACGCTGATCATTCAAACGACGTCAGCGAAAAACCTGAACAGTCCGCTGCGACTGGTGACATGTCACAGGGGCGGGACGTCGATTCCGGACTGCCTGTCGCGGCTTCGAATGACTCATTGAGACAGTCCACATCCGTTGTGATTGGACTGGTCTCTGCCGCTGTTGTTATCCCGATTGTCGTCGCTACTTTGCTGCCCATGCTACCCGCGCTGGGCACAGCTCCTGCTCCGCTGGATGTTGGAATCAGGCACAGTGCGTCGATGCTCACGTTTGATAGACACGTCGTCGGCAATTCTGCGATCGGGCATCCTCGAATCTGTCATGTCCAGGTGACCAGACTCGAAGCAGACGGCCCCACAGGCGTTTTGATCTGTGATGCCGGCAAAAACACGGTGTCGTTCTGCAGCCAGAACGATGCAGGAAAGTGGAACGAAACCGTCCTGCTTTCTGACGTCCTTGCTCCGGCCCACGCCACTGTCGTTGATATCGATAACGATGATGATCTGGACATTCTGGTTGCAGTGCTGGGAAACATCGAACCGGATGACGGTGTGATCGGTCGTGTGGTTCTGCTTCGGCGCGAGGGCGATCAGTACGTCGCACAGAATATCCTGGATGATGTGCGAAGGGTCGCTGATGTCCAGCCTGCGGATTTTGACGGCGATGGTGACATCGACCTTGCTGTCGCCGTCTTCGGATACAACCGTGGGCAGGTTCTTTGGCTGGAGAACCGTTCCAATGGTCGTTTTCAGGAACATGAGCTGCTTTCTGCCCCAGGTACGATCCATGTTCCCGTGGCCGACTATGACGGCGATGGAGACCCGGACATCGCCGCCATCGTCACTCAGGACGAAGAAGAATTATGGGCATTTGAAAACCTTGGTGCTGGAAACTTCAGGAAACGCCGCCTGTGGTTCACGATCAATTTCGACCTTGGAAGTGCCGGCTTGCTGGCAGACGATCTTGATCGGGACGGAGATGTTGACCTGATTCTGCCTGCCGGAGACAACCTTGAAGACTTCGACCCATTCCCTCAGCCATACCACGGATGCCTGTGGTTTGAAAATGTTGGTGACTGGCAGTTCGAAACCAGAAGGATTGCGGACTTCGGTGGAACTTATGCCGCCGCCACCGGCGACCTGGACAATGACAATGACACAGACATCGTACTGGTCAGCATGGCAAACGTCTGGGACGACCCAACCCGCGCCAGCATCGTGTGGCTGGAGAATGATGGTCATCAACAGTTTCGCACCTGGCAGATTGATTCCAGCCCGACACATCTGGTCACCGTCGCCATCGGAGATTTGAATGCGGATGGCCATGAAGACATTGTGTCGGGTGGGCTGCATATCCGTGGGCCATACGACCGCATCGGCCGCGTAACGAGTTGGATCAATGGCGGAGATCCGGCGCCGTGAAGATTATCAGAAGCATTCTGTTGGCGGTGATTGCTGTCGAAGCAGCGATGTCCTGTTACTTCGTCGTCGGGCGACTGAGTCGGGCCAACCCACCATCGATCGATTCCCGACGGCTTGATCCGGTGACCGCAGCAGATCTGCAGAGAATCAGGAAACGGGCGGCGGATGGCGTCTCACGAGACTGGCGGGAATTGGCTGAAGCTTATCTCGGCAACGGCTATTACGTTGCGGCCGAACAGTGCTTCAGGCACGCGGCGGATTTGGTTCCTGAAGATCGCCAGGCTCAGTACGGTCGGGGCTTTTGCCTTGAGCGTATCGGGCGAACGAAAGAAGCCATCGAAGTTCTCAGCGAAACCGCGGCAAGTGCTGCCCCGGAACTGGCTCGAACCTGCTGGTATCAGATTGGTCGCTGCTTTCTGCGTGAGGAAAAGGCTCAGGAAGCCGAAACAGCCTTCCGGAAAATCTCTGATTTTCAACCTGCGGCTTATCAGCTGGCAAAACTATTCATCCGATTGGACCGAGCGAATGAAGCCATTCCAGTACTCGAACAGCTGCTTGCCGTCATGCCAAATTCGTTGAAGCTGCTGCAGCTTCGCAGGCATGCGGCCGAGGCTCTGGGCGACAAAGCTTTGGTCACGGAACTTCGTGACCGTGAAGACCGTGCTGAGTATCAGCTGGTTCTGGAATACGGCCAAAGCTTCATTAGCATGTTCGCAGCACGTTACGGACTTTCGAAAATACTGTCCGG
>JBDONA010000918.1:0-4155 GCA_039831575.1 Fuerstiella sp.
AACACTTATGTTGGCGATCCGTCATTAACTCTCTGGGCCGCTTTCATCACCGAATACAAGCGGGTTGAGTTACGACGCAAGTCAGGCTCTCACGGCGATGCAGTCCGTAGGTCGATCGAGTGGTTCGAGAGGCACATGCACCCCCGCTCGGTTTCGCAGTTAACATCCAAGTTTATCAATGACTTCGTGGGCAAACGCTCACATGACCGTGGCGTCAAAAGGGGCAGCAAGGTCTCTCCGGCGACTATCAATCTGGACCTGCGGAACCTGAAGTTGGTACTCACCGTTGCCGTAGAGTGGGGCCAGCTTGAGAAAATGCCAAAAATCAAGATGCTGAGGACTCCGGCAAGGATCAAGCGGCACGTGACAGCAGAGCATTTCGCGGCCATGTTTGCCGCCGCCGACACGATGACAGAACCTGATGTACCGAACGCGACTGCCTGCGACTATTGGCGAGCGTTGATAGCGTTCGCGTTCGTGACCGGCTGGCGAATCAATGAGATCCTGAATCTGCGGCGCGATGATGTCGATTTCAAGACCTGTCAGGTTGTTTCTCGATGGGACGATTCCAAGGGTAAACGTGATGAACTAATTTTCATTCCTGAATCGGTCGTCGATTTGTTGCGGCCGCTGTGGCAGAGTTTTCAGGAGCGGCCGCTGAACTGGTCGAAGTCCCGGCGAACGCTGTACGTCCCGTTCGCAGAGCTTCAGGGACACGCAGGAATCCACCTGAACTGCGAAGAAAAACACGAACACACTGACGCCTGCCATGTCTATGGATTCCATGACTTCAAGCGGTCGTTTGCCACATACAACGCTGGGAAGCTAAGTCCGACGCAGCTGCAGCGACTCATGAAGCACAGCGCATTCACGACGACTCAGGGTTATATCAACTACGCGAAAGTGATGACCGAGCGCCCGGACGTTTTCGTACCAGATGTTTTGCAGCTCAAGGCGTCTGGAAATGATCCGAAATCCGGATAGGATACCGCACGACTTCGTGAGATTTGGCACCTTATAGACACCCAGCGGTTTCAGAATGGAACGACTGAAATAGTGTTTCGCCAACACATAGCTTAGTCAGCCCTGGTGGCGGAATTGGCAGACGCACCAGACTTAAAATCTGGGGTTCCGATAGGAGCGTGTGGGTTCGAGTCCCACCCGGGGTAATGTTTTTACTGGTGAAACGGCACGCTGGCGAATCAGGGCGTCTCGCTTGTCACCTTGCTTGTCACCTGAGAAGAGGGCTATATACCCCTAGGGTGAATCCTCGGAATCGACAGCATAGGAGCCACGAAACTGGTCCTTGGCCATCACTTCCCTCAAGTGTGCGGCGGTCTCCTGTGCTTGGATTCCGACGTAGTATTTCTCGGTTGTCAGTACGGTCTTATGCCGCATGAGTTCTTTCAGGACCATGGGCATGACGCGGTGCGCCCATCGACGACCAAAGGCACGCCGGAGGTCGTGGGCCGAACCCCAGACTGTTTTCGTCACCCACTTCTTTGTCTTGCGGTCCCTAACCCGTCGCTGATCGACTTTCACGCCGGCCAATTCGCCAATTCGCACGATCTTCTTTGAAATCGTGTTGCTGTTCCGGCAGACGCCACGACCAAGGATGACGTTAAAGACGTGGCCTTCACGCTGATCTTCAGGAATCGCCCTGAGGAAGTCGTCAAACTCCGGGGCAACGGCATACTCTCGATCCTGCCCACCCTTCTCGTCTTCTGCTGCGATTAGAAGAACAGCTGACGTGCCGGACATGTCAACGCGAATCCCATCAGCCCAAATATCCCAAGTCAGGCCGATCGCTTCGCCAAGCCGCAACCCGGACGCCCACAAACCGTGAAGGAGAAACCGAATGGATTCCGGATCACAATGTGACATCCGCGCGACGGCCACCAGCATCCGCTCGAACTCTTCCCCGGTGACTGGGCGACCCTTCATTACCTTCGCCTTCTTGGCCTTCTTGACCTTTGGGAAGACAGGAACAATGCTGAGATAGCCCTCCTCCTTTGCCCAGTTCAACGCGGCTTTCAATACGCGGAAATCGGCCGCAATTGTGGATGGGGCCACTTCGTTCAGCCGAATCGTCTGAAAGCGGGTCAGCCATTGCTTGGTGATTCGTGTCAGTCTGTCCGGTCGCATTACACGCTGAAAATTATTGAAGATCCCGCTAACGGTTGTCGTGGTCGTGTCCTTCATTTGGGACACCTCTTCATCCTCATATCGGAGGCGAAACTCTTTCCAGGTGACGACCTTTCCCGTGCCATCGACACCCCGGTTTAATTCTGCCTGCCATTCTCCGGCCGCACGGTTAGCCACGCTTGGGCTGTTTGTGTGAGTGTCCTTCTCGTGCCGTTTTCCAGTGACCGGGTCCGTGTACCTCAGGTAAAAGTTCCGTCCTTTTCGCTTGATTACTCTGACGGTGATTTCAGCCATTATTCTTCCTCATCAAGTGCCTCAGGTTCACTAAACACCACTTCGCGTTCAAAGTCGCCGTACAGCAACAGCTTATTGTTGAGGGGGTGACGACGAACGGATTCCAATTGTTTCTTCCTGGCCGGCCTGTTCTTATCAGGGTTTTGCAGTGTTTTGAGTTTGATCTGGAACAGATAGGCCAGAACGGACAAATGTACCCAACACAGTGAAACCGTATCCCCTGGAGCAAACGGAAGCTCATTCAGCTCCGATACTGCCCAGATGTTACTCACTGGATCTGGTTGCATTTCAGCAATAGATAGTCGCTTCAGCACGATCTCACTTGACACGACAGATCCGTCTGCCGAGAATTTTCGACACTGAAGGTCTTCGGAAGAGGACTGGACCGCTGTCGGCAAACTTTTGTGAAGATTAGGCTGCCGGCAGTGTCCACAAGTGACCGTCAATTGCGGTCACTCTGTTTGTATCGCGATTGCGAGTGAATAGCGTAGAGGCCCTGTCGGACAGCAATCTGACAGGGTTTCGCTATGCGCCCACGGCGATATCAATCACTCATGGTGGTTGTGTTTCATTGGGTTTACTTTCAGGTTGCTTGGCCCAGTGAGGTTGATTCACGGCCGGGAATTCGAGCCGCCGCTCAATTGGCTTACCTCTTCTGTTGCGAGTGTTTTCCCAAACGACATTCGCCTTGTGGCCAGCGAACGCGACACATTGTTTGGTAGTCGCTTCTGGAACATGCTGCTTCGCCAATACGTACCACAGCCTGACTCTCCATCGAGACGGGCCGTCGTGTGCCTCATCACCGGGATACTCGAACCCTCCAAGGAAAAGCCATGCGCGAAACCTCCCCGAAGGATTGTCGAGAACTAACTTCTTGATAATCGATTCACGTGTTTGCATTCAGGCACACCTTGAATCGAACGAGGGCGCAACGGTAGCCCTCTGTCGACTGTAAAGACTCAGCGGCTTAACCCTGGTCGCTGCACACAAGTTCCAGCCCGGCCTGCTGGATTGCCTCATGAACCATACAGATTCGGTATGCGTCGAATCCGAAGTCATCCCGCAACATGTCGTTGAACCGATCGGTCGCCCGTTGCTCGGCTTCGAAGTCGGCGGGTGTCTTACGTCGTGGCTGTTCTTTGGTCGCTGGCATCTGGCGTCTCCTGTCGATTGAGAGGAAAGAACGGCGCAGACTGGTCGCACGGCTTGAGCAGATTGGGGACGCAACCCAGCAAATCCTGGTTGCGTAAAGCGTGATGGCCCGATAAATTGGGTGCCGTCGACATCAATCGTCAGTCCGTGTACTCGGTCTGCGAGCGATGAGAAGCCATAGGGGCCAAGGTGTTCTAGCACCTCGACGGCCCGACCTCTCATCAGCCGTCCACATTGGGCGGCATTTTTCGTTTCGGCCCGCATCTTGCCAACGATGAATTGAGTTGTCAACGGAAGTACTGACCAGAGACCGCGGACATGGACGCCTAGAGCGATGCTGTTTGGGATTGATTCACGCATCACGTCGGCCCTCCACCAGAAACCGCACGACCTCCTGCCGCGGTATCCGTCGTCGGAACTGCTCATCCCAGAACCCATCGATTCTGTGAGCATCAAACAGCCGGTTCACCAGTCGCTCGCATGATTCATCGAGTTTGGCAACTTCGGCAGTGGTGAAAAATGGCTGGTCTGGTATTTGAACTTGGCGCATGGCCATCTCCGTCC
>JBDONA010000186.1:0-4153 GCA_039831575.1 Fuerstiella sp.
GTGAAGTGAGAGGTAAGTTTTTTGAGGGGAGAGATGTGCTCGATGATGCTGTACGAAATGCTTCGACAGGCGGTTCCTGGTGTTGTGCGATGCAGCCGCCTGAGAAATCAGCGAAAAATGCGCGACATCACACGTCAGGTTTTTCGAGCCACCGACTTTGTATGATATTTCCGCGATTCGGGTCAAGTTCTGTTTTTTGACCGGACGCGGTTACCAGGTGCTCAGCGCTTCTTAGCGCACCAGATTCTGAGTGGATCGGTATTTGAGGTATTGCCGCAGTCCGGGAAGCCCGAAGTCCGAATCCGGCGGGATGCATTCGTGCGGGATGCGTGGTATGCGGCCTGTTCGGTCAAATTCACGGATCGCCTCTGCCTGGGCTTTGGCGATCTCGGACATGCCCCGCCAATTCAGCGTCATGTAGCTGTCATCCGGCTGTACTTGAAGGCGTCCCTGAATAATGACGTCGCCCGTATCGACGCCCCTGTCGACGTGAAAAGCTGTCCAACCGATCATCTGCGGCTGCTGATTCAGCAGTGCCCAGAATGATGAGTGGCTGCCGCGATAGTACGGCGTCAGTCCCGGGTGACCTCCCAGTACCAGGCCGGTTGCCGGCAGTTGCCGAACTTGTTTGGGCACCCATGATTGTGAGTGGACAACAAGCACGTCGGGCTGAAGATCGGCCATCGCCTGCCGGGCGTCCGGTTCTGCATACGACCGACACCGAATGACCGGGGCATTCTGTTGCCGCAAAACGTCTTCGACGTGCTGCCTGTCAAAGAGTTGCTTGTAGACTTGACGATCGGCTTTGCGATTCGCGGCTTTGTAGACGAGCCTCGCTGCAACCTGCGAAGCGGTCGCGACGACTCCCTGTTTCTTCAACAGGCGTCGCAACGTTGCCAGTGGCAGACCGTTTGATTTGGTTTCTGCTTCGACGATGCCGACAACATTGACATCTGCCTCAATCAACCGTGCACACGTCGCACGGCAATGCAGAACCGGGTTGATCAGCATCAGTACGCGGTGACGGCGGCCGGTGGATGCGGCGCCTGTAATTGCGTTCAGGACGGTGCGGTCATTTGGCTTGCTCATGCATAGCTCTCCGCTCTTGCACAAGTCTGAGATAAACCGGCCCGATCAGCTTCTTGACGTGGGACTTCGTAAAACGCAGAGCTCGTTCGGGAAGGATGCCGACCGTTGGATGAGTTAGCCAGCGATTCAGCGTTTCCAGGGATGTATTGTCCAGCATCATCATGCGTCCAAAACACGTGGCGCCACTCTGCGACCACGAGTGCGTAACCTGTTCCGACGTGAAGATCTGAGTCAGTCCGGCGGCAAAAGCTTCTTCGATGGTGGCGTTGTTGCAGTCGCCCCCCGGTATGCTTGCTGAGTTAATCGGTTCGCCGATGAGTTGTTGCAGCACGTCCCGACTTTGAGACCATTCGTCGGCCATCTGCTTCCGGGAAAGACTGCGAAAGACGTCCGGATGACTGCACGAATGGCTGCCGATCACATGTCCTCGACGCCGCAGATCCAGCACCTGACGATCCGTCATGAAACCTGGTTTGTTCAGCAGGCCGGTCGTAATGAAGAATACTCCGCGCCAGCCGCGTTCTTCCAGCAGTTCCGCGGCACAGGGAGCAGATGCGCCTCCATCGTCAAAAGTAAACGTGACAACGGGCTGGCCCGGGGCTGCGACGGGGGACTCGGGCGTTACGACCGGCAGTCCACAGGACTGGACATGGTCAAGGTATTGTCGGAACTGTGCAACGGAGTGTTTGTAGCGGTGGGCCGTCGGCTGCTGAAAACCGCTGTTGCCGACGTCATTGGTGACATCGTGGAGTAACAGGCCAATATTGGTGTTTGGGGGAATCGTCGACACGTGGCGTCCTCGATCGCTGGTCGGAAGGAAGTGCGAAAGTCGAGTCCGGGAAGCTACTTCAGAAGCAGCCGATGCCGCAATATCACTCCTGTCAGAAAAAATCGTGGAATACCGCTGGATAGAGGGAATGCCGTGTGTTCAGGTCCCGTGGGGGCTCTTTGGCCCGGTGATCAACCATTCGTAAGAACTGCGGCGGACGAAATCATGATCGCCGTGTCTTTCTGGCTGAAAACGTGAACAATTCCTGGAATTACCGCTTTTCGCCGCGAGAATATTCACGGGAGCAAATCACGATCGCGCTGCAGTCACATTCGTCAGGATGATCGTCAAACCGGGATCCGCTGGTCTGCCCCTTGATACCATGGTGTGACTTCTTATAGGAAACCAGACCGCTCGCGAAATAGCTTTGATCAAAGTTCCCGATGGCATCGCCAAGGTCACTCAGTTCACCGACAACCCCAACCTGCAATTCGACCAATCCGACGATCATCCCGATTACCAGAATCGTGCCGATCAGTACGATCTCCGCAGACAGAATAACGCCGCTTTCGTCCTTCCAAAGATTCTTCATCGTTCACGCCTTTTAACTTGAATGTGTAAAGCCGCAGCTCTTTTTGTCTGCCTTTGTTGGCAAAACGTAAAGGCACGCTGCGTACCGAAGCGACGCACACATGACGTGTTGTAATTTGTGAACAGTAGAAGAAATGCAGGGATCCAGCGTCAATCAGCGGTCACAGACGTGTTACGAAACTTTAACACGTTGCATTTTCCGAACACCGCATGGCACCCATCTTTACATTCGGTTAACAACCATTCGTTAACCGGGCTGCACACAGCTGTTGACCAATGGCAACATGATGCCCAAAATCAACAGGAACACTGGAAATGTTGTTAATACAACCAAGCAGAAAATTGCTGAATCTAAGGGACATGGGATCGGCCGACATTCGGGTTTGCATTCGTAACCTGAGCCAAGTAGCCTCCGCAGTTCGCCGAAGATGACGGCTGTACGCCTGAGTCACCGTAACCCTTTGGCAGCATTCGCGTTAGCAACCGCAAGGGGGCGCATTTGAGCCGTTGGCTACGAAAGCGCAGCGACGCCTCAGAATTCGAGTTGTCCGTGGAAGTTGCTGGATTGAGGCTGAAATCTTAACCTCTCTGCAACTTCCGACCTGGTAGCAATCAACAAAGAAGTAATCAGATGAGCAGTGACGAAAAAGACCAATCCGGTCCCGATGACCTCGCTGAAAAGCTGTTTGGAATTGAAGTGAACAAGACAGACAACGACTCGAACGTCGGGAGCGAGCTGTTGTTCGACGATTACGACGACAATTCTTCCATGGATAGCCTGCTGGGTATCAGCAGCAACGATGAGTCCGACGATCGTGTTGACGATGATGACGTTGACTTCGATACGCCGGAGAAAGACGACCCGGAATTCGAAGCCAAAGCCTATGCGGACGAAGTCGACGACGACCTGATCCTGTTCACGGAGGATGACGACGATGATGAAGTGGCAGAGAGCGACGATGACGACGTGACGTTTGACGACGACGACGTGACGTTCGAGGACGACGACGTGGAGGAATTGGATGAGGTCGAGGTCGACGACGATGATGACCTGACCTTTGAAGATGATGACCTGGTCTTCAGCGAAGTGGATGACGAGGAAGAAGAAGAGCCTGAACCCGAACCTGTACGACGTCGACCTGCGGAACCTGCGTCAGCTCGTCAGACGAGTCCTCGCCAAGCAGACAACGACGATGATGTCTGGAACGAGCTGGATGAATGGGTCTGGGACGACAAAACGGACTCGACCGCTGATGATCAGACAACGTCTGAAGCGACCGCCGATGAGGAAGAGGACGACGACAATGGAGCGTCTGATGCCCCGGCAGCAGCCAGAGATCAGGAAGAACGGCCTCACAAACGGAGTCGTGGTCGTCGTGGACGCGGACGGCGTGGCCGGGGCCGTTCCGGTGGCGACCGTGATGACGCCGTTGCGGAATCGCGTTCGAAAGAGGCAAAGACAACTTCAGACGATGATGACATCATGTTCGGGGACGAACCCGATGAATTTGTCAGCGTGTCGCGTCAAACGACGGACGACGATGATGTGGACGACAATGTCGACCGTGGCGCTGCGGATGACGAAGAAGACAAGCCACGCAAAAGGACCAGAAGCCGACGTGGACGACGCGGCCGAGGTCGCAAACCTGCGATTGTGGAAGAAGCATCGGATGACCAAAACGAAGATGACCAAAACGAAGATGA
>JBDONA010001057.1:0-18556 GCA_039831575.1 Fuerstiella sp.
CATGATCAATATGGGCAATGATGCAGAAATTTCGAATGTGATTCATTCGAGAGGTTCTAACCCGAAGCAGCAGGAACGACCAACGTGACGATCCGTTGGCGTGACGATTCTGGTGAGGGATGCGCTACGCAGCGGACTGTTGAAGACCCCGTTCAGCAGTCTCACTCTTTCCCAATTGGTTCCCAGTGAGTGCCTGGACTCAATTGTGGAAGACCTGCGACAGCACGAGAGCCAGGGACTGACTTCGCCCTTATTGCTGGTCCTGGTCGAGGCTCTTCTGCAGCAGCGTATGGAATTGCTGTCCGAGAATCCGCGGCTGGAATTGGTCATGACCGGACCAGAACCACCCGGATCATTCATTCGTGACACCGGAGTTGTGGTACGCCAGATGTTTTCGAACGCTACGGAGTCAATATTCCTTTGTGGCTTCGCCGTGTACCAGGGCAAAGAGATTTTTTCTGCTCTGGCCAGACGTATGCAGACCGTGCCCACGATGAAGGTGCGCATGTGTCTGAATATCCCGCGACCGCGCGGCGATCAGTCGCCGTCAGAAGTATTGATCAAACGCTTCCGGAAACAGTTCACTGAAACTCAGTGGCCAGATAACGTCGATCTACCTGAAATCTTCTACTATCCTCGCACGCTTGAAGGCTCAGGCAGTGGCAAGGCCGCATCCCTCCACGCCAAATTCGTCATTGCAGATCAACACCGCGTCTTCCTATCGTCCGCCAACTTCACAGAAGCGGCCCAGCAACGGAACATTGAAGCTGGAGTGATCACCAACAACGCAGCGCTGGCCAGAGACCTTTCGACCCATTTTCAATCACTCATTGACAACGGCGACCTGAAGAAACTGCCGTGAGAATTGCCAGGCTTTGCGCCCGTCGTGGTAGGAACTGCGTTGAATGCCAACAGCAGCTGGACGCTCAGCGTCAGCGTGTGGCCCGCAGGAAAATGCGGACTGTTCCCCATATCCCCTCTGATGCTGGTTCCTGTAAAGCTGACTCGAAAGTCAACGGAGTCGGCGCGGGAGTTGTCTGAATACGAGGACGACGCCATCCCCAATTATTGTCTTCAGCAACTTCTTAGCAGCGATTTCGGTATCCAGATCCGCAGTCTCCCACAGTTAACTGACGTTGCCCGCCCCTTCTGTACGATGGCTTTCAGCAGCGCCTGACCGACGGGATAGGAGCTTCTTGATGCGCCCACCGGGTCGAGGCCAAAGATCGGCAAGACAGCCAGCAAATCGTCCACTTCAAGTGCAAAAGCGCTAGCTGGTTTTAACCCGCGTGCTTACTTGCTGTGCGCCGTTCCTGCTGTTGTCGTCGGCGCTGTTCTCTCCGGTATATCCCCGGGTCTTTCAGGCAGGCCATCGGATCAGCAGGAAGACGTCGCCAGCGTTCCACGATGCCAAGTGCATTATCAGTCATGGTGCTGGACATTGGCTGTGATTCATCCACCAATCCGAAGTGGCGACGCAATGCGCTGTAGATTCGCATAAACCGAACACCGTGTGCATAGTGATGGCAGCGTGCTGGCAATCCGACAACCGTACCGAAGACGGAAATCTTCGCTTTGTGCCGTTGGGTGAAGTCGATGGAATGGCTGCATTCGTGCAACGTCACAAGCACCAACCCTTCTTCGACGGTGGATATCTGCCGAGCACCGATGTCGCCGAACCATGCCATGTGCGTGTATTCACTGAATCGGACTCCTTTAACTTTACCGAACTTATGCGGCATACAGAGATTGATTCCGGGCCCGTCTGGTAACGTGTGGTCGTTCAGACGACTTCGCCACACGGATTTGTATTGGCCGCCCCGCGATCGCGAGCGGTGGATTCCCCAGTCGATCTTCACGTCTATCGCAGGCATGCTCCGGGCAAGTCCGCTCTGCACAACTGCCACAGTATCGAAAACGACTTGGGCAAGTTCCTCAGCCCGAGGAATCTCCTGATGTGCAAGGGCAAGTGCATTGTCAGTCGTCCGCAGCCCCGCATCCGTCAGTCGGGATCTCAGGTTCTGCATCAAGGCAGCTTTATGATTCATGTTGAGGCCTTTATACTTTTGTGCATCTGCGGCGTTGCCGGTCAAATACGGAGGTCTGTCGGTCACGATTCAAACAATCCAATCGGCAATGGAGATGCAACATTTTGACGACCACGCGACAGACCAGGAGATTCGTCGTACAGGGCGCCGCGGAGTGGCCCGAAATATCCGTCGTACATTGGGAAAAATCCGTGGTCCGCCGCTGATTGCACTCTGTTGTCTTGATTGCCCTCCAAGAGGTTGCCATGAAATACTGTCGAATTGTGAGTTCGCTCCTTGCCTGCGTTTTGCTGGCTGGCAACGCCAGGGTCGTGCGATCGGAAGATCTGTCTGGCCGAAATGTCGACAATCCGTGGCAGGAGTTGTTTGACGGGCAGTCGCTGACGGGGTGGAGAGGCTATAGGCAGAAAGAACCACCGGCATCAGGTTGGTCGGTTACAGACGGTCTTCTGTTCAGCGACGGGTCTTCACGAACGGATCTGATTACGACAGAATCGTATAAAGACTACGAGTTGATCGTCGAATGGCGGACAGAGGCGGACGGAAACAGCGGCATTCTGATTCACGCGGATGAGTCGACGGAAAAAATTGCATTCAATGCACCAGAGATACAAATCTATGCAATTGGTCATAGAGATCCCGGCATCGGTCACCAGGCGGGGGCTCTGTACGGACTGTATCCTGCGGTCGAAAGTTCTGTAAAACCACCGATGGCATGGAACACGACTAAGGTGTTGTGCGTGGAAAGCCGCCTGGCGATCTGGCACAACGGGACTCAGGTGTGCGATACTGTTGTCGGGAGTGATGAATGGAATCAGAAAATTGCGGGCAGCAAGTTCCGCAACTCACTCACTTTCGGCAAACGCTCGAGTGGGCACATTGGCCTGCAGGATCACGGGAAAAAAGTCTGGTTTCGTGCGGTCAGGCTGCGTTCTATTGTCGAAAGATGAGGTTCAGATCAGAATAAGAAGAATCCCTGGTGTCAATTGATACGTATCGAACTGCGGGCCGTGCTACCTCTTCTTCTTTTTCGCAATCATGCCGGCTGAAAGCTTCCCCGTTGGGAAGCGACCGCTCCCCAACGGGAGCCCGGCGTTTCAATGAGTCGATGTCTATGTCGGTTGGAAGTGAGTCATAGTGGTGCTTGGACGAATTCTGCTGTTTGTCATTCTGATTCCACTGGTGGAACTGGTTCTTCTGAATCAGCTGCACCTGCGAACCAGCCTGTTAACGACGGTGATTGTGGTGCTGGTCACCGGGATTGTCGGCGTAAGTCTGGCGCGCAGGCAGGGTATGCAGGTGTGGCGCAGTATTCATCAGCAGATGGCTGCGGGACAGACGCCATCGCAGGAGATTCTGGACGGGGTCATGATTCTGTTGGCAGGGGCATTTTTGATTACGCCGGGATTGCTGACGGACGGAGTCGGCTTTTCGCTGCTGGTCCCGCGTGTTCGTCGGTTTCTCGGGGCTCATCTGTTCCGCTGGTTCCGCCAGAAGACTGTGACTACGTTTCAAGCGAATGTTTTCCGCAGCAACGTTGATCCCAATGACGATTCCGGCGTCGAAGAAGCTCCGTCCGTTCGCGTTGTGGTATCGTCCGAAGACCAGGACGATTGGGCAGGGCCGACGACTTTGAACTGACAATGGTGAGTGGTAACCGACCGCGAGAACGTGCGGCGCTGCTGCGCACATGAGAGCAGTTCCGGACACTTCGTTGCCAGGCTCGGGCTTTGGGGGAGAGCAACAGCGTTGGCTGCCAGCGTGCGCTATGAACGCCGTTGTCGAACCAGAGTTTGGGGAAGGCCGAACCTGTGTTCAGCTGAGAATCTTTGTGATGACGTGCGATTCTTCCTCCACGCCGGTCAATTTCTGATCCAACCCCTGAAAGCGGAACGTCAGGCGACTGTGATCGATTCCCAGTTGGTGCAGGATCGTGGCGTTCAGGTCGCGGATGTGTACCGCACCATCTTCGAATCGCGTCGTTTTCTGTCCGTCCTGATCGACAATGTTGTAACTGTACTCGTCGGTTTGCCCGTGTTCGGTGCCTCCCTTGATGCCTCCGCCAGCCATCCAGGCGGTGAAGCATCTTGAGTGATGATCGCGTCCATATTCCGTCGCCGACTGACGGCCCTGACAATAGACGGTTCGTCCGAACTCGCCGCTGAATACGATCAGCGTGTCGTCCAGTAACCCACGACTCTTCAGGTCTTTGATCAGTGCCGCGCACGGTTGGTCGATGTCGTAACACTGGCCTCTCATCTTTCCGGGCAATGCCGCATGATGGTCCCAGCCGCGGTGGTAAACCTGAACAAACCGGACGCCACGTTCCACCATGCGTCGAGCGAGCAGACAATTTCGGGCGAAAGATCCGGTCTTGTGAACTTCGGGTCCGTACAGATCAAGCATTGCTGCAGGTTCCGCGCGGATATCAGTGAGTTCCGGCACGGACGCCTGCATGCGGAATGCCATCTCCTGCTGGGCGATCGTCGTATGAATTTCCGGATCGCCAATCTCGGCGGCGTGCTTGTGGTTGAGTTCCGTGACCAGATCCAGCATTTTGTGGCGACTGGCGCGGCTTACGCCGGCGGGGTTTGAAAGAAACAGAACGGGGTCTCCGGAAGACTGAAACGCCACACCCTGGTGTTTCGAAGGCAGGAATCCCGTGCCCCACAACCGGCTGTAAAGAGCCTGTACATTGCGCTGATCACCTGACCAGAAGGCTGAGTTCAACACGATGAAATCGGGCAGAACCTTGTTGAGCGTGCCCATGCCATAACTCAGCCATGCCCCGAGGCTCGGTTTGCCCGGGATTTGGGACCCTGTGCAAATCAGTGTCTTGCCGGGGTCGTGATTGATGGCATCGGTGTACATGGACTTGATGAGACACAGATCGTCCGCCACCGTCGAAAGGTGGGGCAGCAATTCGGACATGTGCAGGCCGCTTTGGCCCTGCGGCGAAAACCTGAACATCGAAGGCTGTATCAGGTGATCCTTGCCCTTAGTCATGGCGGTGACGCGTTGCCCGTCTCGGACGTCGTCGGGCAGTGGTTGTCTGAACCTGTCGACCAGCTTCGGTTTGTAGTCGAACAGATCCAACTGACTTGGCGCTCCGGCCATAAACAGAAAGATGACCCGCTTCGCCTTTGGCAGGACATCAGAAATGTAACTGCCATCAGCGGCGCATGGTTTCGGCGCCAATGAACTCAGGACGGCAGCGCCGAGTCCCATTTTGGTTCGATTCAGAAATCGTCGACGGGACTGAAGAGTCTGGTATTGCTGGAATGGATCCATGTGTTACTCCCGTGTCTTGGTGGCATCGAGATTGAACAGCGAATTGATCAGCATCGTCCAGGCAGCAATCTCGATGCGTTCCTGATCGCTGGCCTCTTTGATGTCGGACGTCATAGCTCTTGCCGATTCGACATCCTGCTGATAAGTGGCCCGCAGTCCGCTCAGACCGTTCAGCAGGCTCTTCAACTCAATCGCGTCCGGCACATGGGACGTGACCGACTCGTACGCAAGACTCAATCGTGCCGCATCCTTTATCTCCCTTGCTGCGATGAATTTTCGCGCTGTGTTTTTCGCCGCCTGGAAATACTGGCGTTCGTTCATCAATACCAGGGCTTGTAGCGGTGTGTTGGTTCGCTCGCGGCGGGCGACGCAGCTTTCCCGCGTGGGAGCGTCAAAGATCGTCATTTGAGGCGGCGGCATCGCTCGCTTCCAGAACGAATAAATACTCCGCCGGTAAATGCTGTTACCAGTGTCCGCTTCGAACGAGTAAGTGCTGGAGGACACCATGGAAACGTTTTTCCACAGATCCGGCGGCTGTGGCGGCTTCACGCTTCTGCCATACATTGTTTTGTTCAGCAAACCACTGACGGCCAGAATCTGGTCGCGAATCATTTCGGAATCCAGTCGGAAGCGAGAACCGCGGGCGAGCAATCGATTATCGGGATCCGCCTGATAGGCTTCCACGGAAGCGCTGGAAGATTGCTGATAGGTTGCTGACAGGACCATCGACCGGATCAGTGCTTTGACATTCCATTGTGACTGCACAAAGCTGCTCGCCAGGTCATCCAGCAGGTCAGGATGGCTGGGGAATTCTCCCTGCGCACCGAAATCTTCGGACGTTTTCACGAGTCCCACACCGAAGAACTGCTGCCAGAATCGGTTTACGGCAACTCGCGCTGTCAGCGGATGCTGCCCGTCCGTCACCCACCGCGCCAGATCCATGCGGGACCGGAGCTGATCATTGCTGACGAGCGGAGGAAGAAATGCGGGCGTGTTTCGTTCCACCTGTTCGCCCGGCTGATCGTAGGCCCCGCGAGTCAGAATGAAGGCCGGTCGAACGTCCATTCGCTCCTTCGAGACCAGGCTGACCTGAATCGATGCGGTCAGTTCGACGTTCTTCTGAGTCAGCGTTTTGAGTTCTTTTTCCTTTTGTTTCAACGATGCGGAGACGGCCGTATTTTCGACCGTCGGCTTTGCAGATTTCAGTGCTTTGATCTCAGCAGAGGTGGCGGAAATCCGTGCTGCGAGCGATTTCAACAATTCACTCTGTTCGGGTGTTGGCAATTGGATGAACGGAGGGTGCGTGTTTCGGCCAGGCGTTTCCGGAGTGGTGTCGATGTTGTTGAAGAAGGCCGACAGCTGATAGAAATCCTTCTGTGTGACCGGATCGTATTTGTGGTCATGACAGACGGCACATCCCAGCGTTAGTCCGAGGAACGCCGTGCCGAACGCCGAAACGCGGTCGACCACATTTCGGTTAAAGCTTTCCTCAGGAATCGCCGTGCCCCGATCGATCACCAGATGCAGGCGATTGAAGCCAGAGGCAATCTGCTGATCGATCGTCGGTTGTTCGTAAAGGTCGCCGGCAATCTGAAACGTCACGAAGTCGTCGAAACCCAGATTGTTGTTGAATGCTCGGATGACCCAGTCGCGATACGGTGTCATTTCGCGGTAGTGATCATGATGAATGCCGTTGGTGTCGGCGAAGCGCACCAGATCCAGCCAGTACTTCGCCATGTGCTCACCGTACTGCGGTGTGTCGAGCAGTCGATCTACGAGATGTTGATAAGCGGCGGGAGATTGATCATTGATGAAGTCTTGAATCTGGTCGGGCGTCGGAGGCAACCCCGTCAAATCAAACGTCACTCGCCTGATCAGCGTGCGTGCGTCAGCGGTGGGTTGAGGAGTCAGGTTTTCCTGCGTCAGCCGAGCCAACACAAAGCGATCAATCCGCGAACTCCATCCTGGATCCACGGTGTCAGGTGCGGTCGGCGTTTGAACCGTTGCAAAGGCCCAGAAATCTTCGTACTTCGCCCCCTGCAGAATCCATTGCCGAATCACCGCCTGTTCCTCAGCCGTGAGTGGTCTTACATGGGAATCCGTTGGCGGCATCCGCTCGGCATCGTCGTCGGTCGTCAGTCGATGCCAGAGCGCGCTGGCCTGCAGATCTTTCGGTTTGATAACTCGATATCCGTCACGATCGTTGAAAGGGCCTTCGCGGTCGTCGGCGACGTCAAGTCGCAGTTCTGCCTGTCGAGCTTCTTCGTTGGGACCATGGCATTGAAAGCAGCGATCCGACAGGATTGCCCGAACGTCCCGGTTGAACGAGACGGTGTCGCGGGCAGCAGCCTGTGCGCTGACCACAGCCCATACGCACACCAACAGGCTTAATCGATGGAATCCGATGCGCGTCAGCCACAACCAATTTGGATCGACCGTCCGTCTGTTCCTGGGGTGCATGGTCCGCACCCGCTGGTCGCTGGACAAACGTGCGAACATGGGACAGTTCTGTATCTGAATGATGCCAGTTCTCATTGTCTGATCTCAATAGTCCAGGACAGCAGCGACGGAAAACTGATTCGGCGAAGTCTCCGTGGCTTTGGTCAATTGTAGCAAACCACTCCACCCACAATACATCCTCGATTTTTCCGTACACTTGCTCTGAACGCTCAAAGTCGTCTTCACGTTGCCCCGGCACTGACATCTCAGGTGATGGGTGCTGTGTTCAAAGCAGCATCACCATGCCGTCCATGCCCATCAATCGACTGTAGATTGCGAGCACCTGCTGAGGCGACTCACATTCGGGTTCCAGTGTGATGGCTACGTGATTTCCCTTTGGCGTATTGCGAAGTGTGTAGGGAGGATCCTGTTCAAGGCCGAGTTCGTCACGGACCTGAGCAATGACACGTGGCGTAAACCTGCCGTCGGCGACACCGATGACCTTGAACATGTATGGCCCCGGAAAGGAATGGTGTGCTTCCAGCATTTCCACAGAAGGTAACGACATGGAATCTCCTTTCTACGTGCCGGACCAATACTCGGAATTTCTCAGCGTATGCTAGTTCATCTTCAGTGATTTAGGGAGGGGGGTGTGCCGCTGGCACTGCCAGTTTCTTCGTGAGATTGAAGGCGCTGGCCGAGCCGGTGGCACAGACCAATAAAGTCCTGCCATCGCCTCAGTCCGTTTGTTCGACGACGGACACAGCAAAGCAATCTCTGTGCGCCCGCGACGCACCCTTGGGGTGAGTCGCGGCACTCTTTGACGCACCGCGACTATGTAAGGAGCTCAGTCGGGCCGCACTTGCCTGGGTGTATGCACCGAGGACCAAAACTGCAACCGCAGGGCACGGCACCGCGGTCTATCTGTCGACCTCCAGAGACCGAGCATAGATATTGCAGAAGTCGACAGGGCCGGTGGGCACAAGGGAGAACGCGGTGGCCGTGCCGCTGGCCGCGGCATCGTCCATCGGAATCTGATTGCCATTGATGGTTAACCAGCGTTTTTTATCATGAAAACCACTTTCGACTCGGTTCCAGCGACCCACCGGCTGCAGATGTTTCGCAATCTTCACTTCGTTAAAGTCGACGGTCGCCGTTGGTCCCGCATTGATGAGTGTTCTGCTGGAATCGTCTTTCAGGCGAACGTCAACAACAAAGCCAATGTTGTCGAATGACTCAGTCGACATCAGCGCACCGCTTGTCTTTTTACCGCCCGCGAAAGCCAGAACCCAGTTTTTTGACTTCCAATGCGTTTCCGTTCCCGCTGCCTTCCATCCGTTCAGGTTCAGTCCTGTATACAGGGAACGATAGCCGCGGTTGGTAATCGCGGTTTGTGCTTTCGCCAGATCGGTCGAGTGAAGTTCCATGATGCGGACGTTTCGATAGTGCACAATTCCACCTTCGGATTCCAGGCAGATATAGCCTTTGTTGGGTACACAAGCCTTTCCTCGTGTCACAACTTTGCCGTTGACGGCCAACGAAATCGCGCCGTCGCGACATTCGATGCGGTAGTGATTCCATTCGGGACTTGGTTTCGAGCGGTTTTCCGTCGGAAAAGCTCGGCTGCCACCTCGTCCATTGATGGGTGTCATGGTCGCTCCGTGGATCGGAAAAATGTCCCCATGAGTCGTATGCCCCTTTGAATTGCCGTAATCGTTTTCCAGAATCTGGACCTCGACTCCGCGATGGAACGGTACTCCCCTGGCTGTGATGTCATCCGCCCAGACGAAGATACCGGCGTTACCCCGAGGAACCATGTGTCGCCATTCGAGTTCCATGACAAAGTTCTGATACATTTTCTCCGTGCGAATTTCTCCAATCGGAGCACCCGTACATACCAGCATGTCGTCCTGAAAACTCCATGTTTCCGCAGGGGTGTTCGTGAGCACCCAGCCTGCCAGGTCTTTGCCATTGAACATCGGCCGAAACTCGTCGTCTGCCCGTAAATGGCAGGGCAGCGTGAATAGAAGCACGAGGCTGGTGCAGAGGACGAGGCAGCGAAGATGGAGGTGCATGATGGCTCTCATTGAGGGAATACTGTCGGGAGCAGGAATGTATTAGACCGCGCACGGCACCGTTATCGAAGCGCAGGACAGGAATTCATTGTGTCCAGGGTCCAGTCACAGATTGTGGCTTCCGATCGGTGGGTGGCCGAGCCTGGACTGAGTGTGCGAAGGAAGCCCCGGGGTTTCACTCGTTCCTCGCTCCAACCCAGATGGGTATGAAGGCTCGTTGCTCACCAAAACGTTAGACTCTGGGTTGTGCAATCCGAGTCAGTATTCAAGGAGCAACGAGCATGCGTACTTTAGCACGATTCGTGGGACTGGACTATCATCAGGAGAGCATTCAGGTGTGTGTACTCGACGAACAGGGGAAGCGGCTGGTGAATCGCAGCGTGGAAAACCAATCAGCCGCAGTAATCAAGACGGTGCTGGACACTGTGGCTCTCGACGACAAAGGTCTCGACCTGATTGTGAAGGTGTCGATCGAGTCGTGTTCCGGAGCCGCTCACCTGGCCGACGAACTGATTTGTCAGACCGGCTGGTCGACTACGCTCGCTCACCCAGGAATCGTCAATTGCATGAAACAGAGCCCTGACAAGACCGATGCGTTCGTTCTCGCCGATCTGGTGCGACTCGGTTACCTGCCGAAAGTGTGGCTGGCTCCGGAAGAGATTCGGCAACTGCGGGGGCTTGTGCGGTTTCGAGCCACGAAAGTGAAAGAACAGACTCGTGTCAAGCTGCGACTTCGCGGTCTGCTGCGAGAACTTCGTCTGCGTCCGCCCGAAGGCATCAATTCGTGGACCAGGGCCTGGCTGCTGTGGCTGAGGAGACTTGACCTGGATGACGTCAGAGCTTTTCTGCGGGACGAATATCTGGACGAACTCGACAAGCTGCAGAAGAAAAGTCGCGAGGTGGAGAAGCGACTTGCGGAACGTGTCAGGGATGACGTAGTGGTCAGGAAACTGATGTCGCTGGACGGTATCGGCCCGATCACGGCCATCACCATGCGAGCGGAAATTGCCTGCTTCGACCGGTTCAATAACGGTCAACAACTCGCTCGTTACGCAGGCGTAACGCCTCGCAATGCGTCGAGTGGTCAGCGGCAAGCGGACGCCGGCCTGGTGAAGTCCGGCAACCCGGGTCTGCGTCTGGTGCTGATTCAGGCGGCTCAACGACTCATCCATTTCAATCAGGAATGGAACGCGTTTGCCGGTCGTCTGAAGAAGAAAGGGAAGCCTCACAACGTGGTTGTCGCGGCCGTGGCGAACCGTTGGTTGAGACGTCTGTACCACCAGATGCAGTCGGATCAGCTGGTGGCGGTCATGTGACCGAAGAGCTTCGGTTCGGGCTCAACAAACGGAACTCGCACAGAATGTTTGAAACGTAATCGTGGATCGCAGAGTTTTCTGAGACAGTTTTGAGGCCCGTGAGGTCGACGAGCTCGAGGGTGGCCTGGGCACTTCGGAACGTTCCGCATGGATCGCATCGAAGCGGCTCGTCCCCAGATGGGGCAGTCGATCTCTTTCGAAACACCCCACTGGGCTACGGCAATCGGCCGAACGCTCGTATAGAAGAATGGGTATTTCAAAATCCTCTCAACGAACTTCGTGATTCACACTTGACCCGCAACGGGCCTTCATAGAGGCCACCCGTTGCGACCATTCATTATTGCAGCCCCGTGTCTGGACGGGTTGGCCCGCTGTCGCACGTCCGCAATCAGTCAGTCACAACCTGCAAAACCGCAATCTCGTTGTTCAAGACGGCGACTCCATGGCATTGGGGAACAGTCGCCGAATTGACTCCGAGTCGGGCTGTCGTGCGTATTCGCTGATTTCGAACATTTCGATGAATTCGATATTCCGTCCTCGTACATCCCCACAGCGAATGACAAGTTCGTCGCGCAGCCGATCGGCGCGTAAACAAACGTGGCCCGCCGCCCACGACTGGACCCATGCGAGTTTTTCGGCTTCATCGTCCGGGACGGTATCCAGAATGTCCGCTTCGTACGCCAGCCACTCAAACACCTGTGAACGGTGGCAGGCCAGCATCCTTGCGATGGTCGGCATTTGTTCAGAGATGTCGATAATCACATCGGCTCGCATTGGTGCGGGCCGGGTAAACAGATCGGGCAGATACGCGACTACGGGATCTTTCCGCAGAGCTTGCACGTCGGGAACGACGTGCGGGACAGTGACCATGTAGGAAGCGTCCTGGAGACATTGCCCGACGGATCGATGATCGGGGTGGTAGTCGCACGATCGATGAGTCAGCACCAGATCCGGCTGGAACTCACGGATCTCGCGAATGATGCGGTGACGTACATCCAGAGTCGGTTCCAGACCGCCGTCGGGAAAGTTCCACGTTTCGTAAGTTGCGCCAATGACGGCGCCTGCAGCGGCCGCCTCAGCGCGTCGCAAGGGGATCAGTTCGGCGGGCGAGCGTTCATGATGGCCGGCGGCACCATCGGTCACCGAAACTAACTTCACGGTACGGTCGAGCTGTCGGTAAATTGCCGCCAGACCGCCCCCGTGGAATTCCGCGTCATCAGGATGGGCTCCCAGAATCAGTAGCCGTGGTTCGTTTTCGTTCATGATCAATAAAACTTTGTAATGCCTGGTCTGGCAATATTGACTTCGGGAGCGTCGCCCCATGTGTATTCTTCGGGTGACAGATTCTGTGTGGATTTCATGGCCTGTTCCCACGAAATCTGCTGTCCCGTGTACGTTGCCATGCGGCCCATGATCGCCAGCATTGTGCTGTGTGCCATGTACTCCCCGTTGTTCAGCGGTGTGCCAGCGCGAATGCCGGCGAACAATTCGTCGTGCTCCACCTGATACATATTCTTGACCTTCCTGTCGAATCGCCAGGTGGTCTCGTTCGTGATCTCCAAACGACGTTCCGAAACTTCGGCACGTCCTTTTGACCCCAGTGCGAAGGCCGACATGTTGTTTTTGCAACCGCTCTGTTGACGGCAATTACTGAAGAATCGGGCCCCGTTTTCGAATTCGTAGGTCACGCTGTGATGGTCAAATATGTTGCCAAACTTTGTATCGGTGCGCACCTGCCGACCACCCATTCCGATCGCCTTCACTGGATATTCACCCATCACCCACGCACACACATCAAGATAATGAACGTGTTGTTCCACATTGAAATCTCCGGACAGCCACGTGAAGTAGTACCAGTTTCGCATCTGCCAGTGCATGTCGGTCCAGTCGTCCTTACGAGGCTTGACCCAGATCGAACCCCGATAATCGTTTGCGACCAACGTGTGGATCTCACCAATCGCTCCGTCGTGCAGACGTTTGACCGTGTCGCGAAAACCACCGTCATAGCGAATGCAAAGCCCTGAAACGACGGACAGGTTTTTCCGCTTTGCTTCAGCACAGGATTGCAGCACGGAATGGACTCCCGGTGCATCCACCGCCACCGGTTTTTCAGCGAACACATGTTTGCCGGCTTCGATCGCCGCCTGCAGATGCATGGGGCGAAAGTGTGGCGGAGTCGTCAGCAGCACAACGTCGACATCGGATGCCAGTACTTTCTGATACGCGTCGAAGCCCACAAATTGCTGCTCTGGCGGAACATCGATCTTCCCGGCGACGTCTTCCTGAGCGGACAGGGACCTGAGGCTCAGCCGCAACCGGTCTTCGAACGCGTCAGCCATCGCGACCAGCTTGACATTGTCGTCAGCCTGCAGGGCCTGCTGTGCAGCTCCGGTGCCTCGACCGCCGCATCCAATCAGGCCAATTTTCAGCACGTCGTCACCGGCGGCATGCACGGCCGCCGGAAATGCCATTGCTCCCGTGCCCACACCGGCAGCGGCGATTGATAACGAGGTCCCGATGAACTGTCGGCGACTGGAATCAGGAGCCCGCGAAGTTGTGTCGTTGATGGTGTTCATCGGCCGTTCCTTTTGTCGTGTAACACGATGTTCATTGCGGTACTTGTAGAACACTTTGCGGGGGCGACGCAACAGTCCGGTGCCCAAACAGTGGATCTGACCGATTGCGCAACGAAACGCTTGGTGAAGTGTGCCGGCAACTGCGTGAACGGAGCAACATCAACGCTGCAAAGGTCTCCGGCGCAAAGG
Source organism: Fuerstiella sp. (assembly GCA_039831575.1). Lineage (GTDB taxonomy): Bacteria > Planctomycetota > Planctomycetia > Planctomycetales > Planctomycetaceae > Fuerstiella. The sequence goes on from JBDONA010001057.1 coordinate 13,935, forward strand.
ATGTCGGAATATTTGCTGTATTGACGGGCGAATTGGGAATTTGCGGAACTGGCCACGGCCCGTGATACGCCTGCGGGTGAGTGCCGGCATTTTGTCTGCCACAAGGTCATCGAAGTCCACTTGTTGGAAAGTTGAAGCCCTGGCGATGCACTTACCCGGCGCACTGCCTAGAATTCCGCCCGACGTATCGCCCACAGGCCGATTTCATTGAGAAGCCGGCCGCGATGATTATCGCCGTTCATGTTCCGACTTTTCAATTGCATCCAACGACAACAACGCATGGCTTCTTCTTTTGTGACCACCCGACGCGTCGAGTTCTGTGAGACGGACATGGCGGGCATTGTTCATTTTTCCAATTTCTATCGCTGGATGGAGCAGGCCGAGCACGAGTTCTTTCGATCGTTGGGGCTGACCATTGTCAATCATCAGCCGGACGGCAGTGCTCTTGGGTGGCCCCGCGTGACTGCCACCTGCCGGTTTGAATCGCCCGCTCACTATGAGGACGTGCTGGAAGTGAAGCTGATGGTGCAGCGTATCGGCGTGAAGTCACTGACGTATGATGTCCACTTCACGATCGGCGACCGTGCGGTGGCCAAAGGAACGATGAAGACGGTTTGCTGCAGCATGGAGCGTGATCAGCCGCTGCGTTCCATCGAGATCCCCATTGAGTACACTTCGAAACTTCAGGAGTACCGGCCCGAGGGGTAGACCGCCCTCAACGCTCAGTTGCAAAGCTTCTCATATGCCCATTGTTTTACAGATGACAAACGTCAGTCGCGCGTTTGCGACCAGCACCGGTGCACTGACGATTCTTGAGGAAGTGAATCTGCGCATACCGTCCGGCACCGCTGTTGCTCTGCAGGGACCATCAGGGTGCGGCAAAAGTACAGTGCTGCACCTTGCAGGCACTTTGGATCAGCCTACGTCCGGAATGGTTGAGATTCTCAGCGAAAACCCATGGACCCTGTCTGCACGACGCCTGGCTGCGTTCCGCAATCAGCATATCGGCTTCATCTTTCAGGAGCATCAACTGTTACCTCAGTGCAGTGTTCTGGAAAATGTACTGCTTCCGACATTGGCGGGTTTCGGGGGCCGTCGTCGAGAACTGAGATCGCGGGCAGAAAAACTGCTGCATCAGGTTGGATTGCACAATCGAATGACTCATCGTCCGGCCGCTCTGTCCGGAGGTGAGCGCCAGAGAGTTGCCGTCTGTCGAGCATTGATTTACCAGCCGTCGCTGTTGTTGGCGGATGAGCCCACGGGTAACCTGGACCCTGCCACAGCTGATACTGTGGGTCAGTTGTTGCTGACGATGGCCGCCGAACACGATGCGGCCTTGCTGTGCGTGACTCACAGTGACGAGCTGGCAAGCCAATTTCCTCACGTGGTTCGCCTGGAGAATCGCCAGGTTAACTTTTCGGCCGCGCCAACTGTCACCGCTGGCTGAGGAATCGGAATCCTCGTGTCAAATTCGGATCAGCAGGTGGTCATTCGTGGGCCTGTGCGGAATAATGGATGACACGTCCGACTGCTCTGGCAGTATCGGACAGCGAAATTTCGGGAATCAACGATGTATACACTCAAAATGGCCAAGCGGATGCTGCTTGAGACCAATAAACGGCTGCTGTGGAAGCTCGTCTGGAATCTCGGCGTGAAGGGCACAAGGTCCGTACTTGCTCACCGCCGTCGCATGCGCAAGGGGCAGTTTTTTCCGCCATTTCTGTACGTGTCGATCATCAATAGTTGCAACCTGCGATGCCAGGGGTGTTGGGTTGACGTTGCCCACAAGCAGCAGACGATTGACCTGACGGCGATGAACAAACTGATCACAGAAGCGAAGCAGGCTGGCAACTCGTTCTTCGGCATCGTGGGTGGTGAACCGTTCATGCACCCGGAGCTGTTTGAGATCCTTGAGGCTCACCCGGATTGCTACTTTCAGGTGTTCACGAACGGACAATTCATTACAGAAGAAAAAGCGAAGCGGCTGTTTGACCTGGGTAACGTAACGCCGCTAATCAGTGTCGAAGGCAATGAGATCATCAGTGACGAACGTCGAGGTCGCAGCGACGTTTATAACAATACGCTGGCTGGCATCGATAACTGTCTTAAAGCGAACCTGATGACGGGCGTCTGCACCAGTCTGTGCAAAACCAATATCGACGATCTTCTGACCGAAGAATGGATAGACCGTCTGATCGAAATGGGAGTCCTGTACACCTGGTTCCACGTCTACCGTCCGATGGGGCCGGACGCGATGCCGGAGTTGTGTCTGACGCCCGATCAGCAGCGTCGAGCCCGTGAGTTTGTGGTCGAAATGCGAGCGAAGAAACCCATCATCATTATTGACGCGTACTATGACGGCGATGGACAGGCACTGTGTCCTGCCGCCAACGGCATCAGCCACCACATCAATCCCTGGGGAGATATCGAACCGTGTCCCATTGTTCAGTTTTCGAAGGAATCGATTCATTCCAGCGAAGACGACGATCGCACTCTGTTCGACAAGTTCACTCAGTCAGAATATCTTGCCGACTTCCGCACGCTGGCTCAGGAAACGACCCGCGGCTGCATTGTGCTGGAGCGACCGGAATTGCTGCAGCAGGTGGTTGAAAAACACAGCGCGAAGGATGCCACGGTTCGCGGTACGGCGATGGAGGAACTGAAGTCGATGGTGCCGAAAACATCGCAGTACCATCCGGGACATGAGATTCCCGAGCGGAATCTGTATTACCGGATCGCCAAGAAGTTTCTGTTCAATGATTTTGGTGTCTACAACGGGCACGACCACACGAAGACAGCCGCACCCTTTATCGTGAATGACGCAGTTGACGCAGCTGAATCGCCGTCGCCGCCGCCCACAGGCTGTTGCGGGGGCAGCGTCAGTTGCGAAGAGCCGGACGTCGTCTCGCTGGGTGAAACGGAAAAAGACGGCTGATACAGATTGCCGGTGGCAACGTCGTCAACGATTTTTGTCGTTGGCAGGGCTGTCTGCAGGTGGAATCGTGTTCGTAAGTTGGGAGTATTCTCGGCCGCAACCGCGACCGCGAACAGATACCCGGCTGCTTTGGAGTTTGTTGGTTAGATGCGTGCATTGGTTACAGGCGGAAGTGGATTTCTAGGACTGTACATCGTGGAACAGTTGCTGGAAGCTGGGCACGACGTACGAGTTCTGTGCCGTGGCCGGTACAAGGCGTTGAGTGAGCTTCCCGTTGACGTACTGACCGGCGACCTGCGATACGCACCCAAGGTTGAAAAGGCCTGCCACGAAATCGACGCGGTATTCCACGTGGCCGCTGTCCCCGGCATCAGTGGTGCCTGGAAGAAGTATTACAGCATCAACACAGTCGGCACACAGAATATTGTCGCCGCATGTCATAGTCAGGGCGTTCAGCGACTGGTCTATACAAGTTCGCCTAGTGTCGTTTTTGATGGCCGTGATCATGTTGATGCCGATGAGTCGCTGCCATATCCCAACGAGTGGCTTTCCCATTACCCTCATTCCAAAGCACTGGGTGAGCAGGCTGTGCTGGCCGCCAACGATGATGACGGATTGAGAACAGTTTCGTTGCGGCCTCATCTGATCTGGGGATGCCGTGACAATCATCTGATTCCCCGGCTGATAAAAAAAGCCACGTCTGGCCGTCTGCGACGTGTCGGCGACGGTAACAATGTTGTTTCGGTGGTTAATGTTGAAAATGCGGCGGCCGCACACCTGCAGGCGGAGCTGTCGCTGCGCGATTCGCTGACGGCAGCTGGTAACGCCTATTTCATCAACGAGCCGGAGTCCGAGAACCTCTGGCAGTGGATTGATGAGTTGCTGGCCCTGGCCGGACTGCCTGCAGTGAAGAAATCGATTTCCTATTCCACCGCGCATCGGATTGGCAGCGTGATGGAGAAAATGTGGAAGTGGCTGCCGCTGCCGGGAGAGCCGCCGATGACGCCATTTGTCGCAGCGCAGCTGGCCGGTTCACACAGCTACAGTGTCGCCGCCGCACGACGGGATTTCGGATTCCAGCCGATCGTGTCGAAGGATGAGGGACTCAGGAAACTGCAGGAAGAAATTCTCGCCCGCCAGTCATAGGCTGTTGACGGTCGTTGCGCTGATCCAGCTGCGAAGTGTTTGTCGGATCGTTTTCACGCGTCGATCACACTGACACTAAAGGTCCCTGAGTCGCTCAGGCCAGTCGTGTCCGTGACTTTGATCTTGATCACAAACGTATTGCCCCCTGCGTCTGAGGGCGTTGTCCACGTGAACTGCCCCGTTTGAGCGTTTACGGCAGCGTTGCCAGGTAAGCTCTCTGTCACGAGTTCAAAGGTGAGGGCATCATTATCAGGATCAAAGGCCTCAAGGTTGACTGTGACCTGCAGTCCTTCGACCACGGTCTGATTCTCGATCGGCCCCAGTGAAGGTCTGCCGGACTGGTTACCGCCATTTTCGCCTCCGCCGCCACCTCCGCCGCCAGGACCGCCCCCGCCGTTTTCTCCAGCTCCGCCACCACCTCCACCTCCGCCACCGGAAGTGGTCACGACGACGGTGACTGTCTGCGAAACGATCACCGTTCCGTCATCAACAAAGACTGGAAACGTGACCGTGCCGACGTCGTTCGTAACAGGTGTCCATG
>JBDONA010000417.1:0-4127 GCA_039831575.1 Fuerstiella sp.
AAGGCTCTTTCAGTCGCTGTCGAATTCAGCAAAATACGTAGACTGCAAAGCCAAATTCACTGGCGATCTGCGCTGATTTCTCGATTCGTGGGTCGTCAACTACGACTTGCGGCACTAGGCAACTCTGCCACCGCGTCGTTCTGCACATAAAGTAAGGCAGGCCGGATCCAAGGAGCGTAGCGACGCTGCTCCGGCAATGGATCAACGGTGACGTTGGGCGATACACGGGGGCAGTCATGGATTGTGGATGGGGACCGGTGGGTGGCCGTGGCTGGACTGAGCCTGCGTAGGAAGCCCCGGGGTTTCACTCGTACCTCGCTCCAACCCCGGCCACCCTCCTCAATTGCTCAAAGTGCCGAATGCGTTTTAGGTTGCGTTCTGACATCCGGCCATTCGACGACACAACTCACTGGCGGAGCCAGTGACACACCTCGTTGCAGAGCGACAACGGAGCGTTTCCGAGCGTCAGCTCGCACAAACCGTCGAAGACGGCTCGGATCGGCTGCGGGCCGTCCCGCTAGCCGAACAGATCCATGATGGGTTGGCCGGTTGTCAGGGACTGTGAAATGCCGCTGGCGTCCTGGGGATTGTTGATTGGGATGTCGAGCGCGTGGTAGATGGTCGCGGCCAGTTCCTCAGGACGCACGGGATTGTGCGTCGGATACTCACCGTATTTGTTGGACCTGCCGTAGACGCTGCCGCCCTTAATGCCTGCCCCGGCGATGATTGAAGAGAAACATTTAGGCCAGTGCTGACGTCCCGGAGGAGACTGTTTCATCAGGTAGGGTGTGCGGCCAAACTCGCCCGTCACAACAACAAGCGTGTCGTCCAGCATGCCGCGTTCGCTGAGGTCGGAAAACAGACCGGAGAGCGCCTGATCCAGCCGCGGCAGACAGAATCCCATACCATAAGAGCCGTTGCCGAAGGCGTTGCCCATTCCCATATTTCCGCCGTGCATGTCCCAACTGCTGCTCGGTGGACCCTTCTTGTCATGCTCCGCCTGTCCTGTCCATCCGTTGACCGTGACAAAGCGGACGCCTGATTCCACCATGCGTCTGGCGAGCAGCAGATTCTGGCCGAGCGGATGCATCCCGTAGCGTTCGCGAATCTCGATTGGCTCCCGGTGCAGATCAAACGCCTGCCGACCTTCGGGTCGCGTCAGGCCGTCGTATGTTTTCTCACGCAGGTCGGACCAGTCCTTCACCTGCTTGTCCCTGTCGAACTCGGCGGATTCAAGACGGCTGAGCAGTCCCTTGCGCTCGTTGAATCGATCCTTATCATACGAGTTGTAGATCTGCGGCGGTTTGAAAGTTTCCATCGCCGGATTGTTGTCCGCAGCGCCGACAAACAGCGGAGCAAAGGCCGAACCAAGGTAGCCGCCGATGCCGATATTAGGTGCACAAAACACGGGCGGTCCCACGCATTTGATGAGCCACGCATTGGAGATGAAATTGCGAGTGCTGGGTTTATGTTTGGCGACATGCGAACCAAGGTAGGGCTGGGAGTTCGGCTTGCCTTGCTGGACACGTTCCGTCGACTGGCCGCTGAGCAGATTGTGCATCGCATCAAAGTGATTGCTGATCGCTCCGGGATGCGACATGGAGTTGATAAGCGTAAAGTGGTCGGTCAACTTCGCCAGTTCTGTGTGCATCTCATTCAGCAGCATGCCCGGCACTTTGGTGGAAATCGGTTCGTACGGTCCGCGATATTCCAGCGGTGCCTCCGGTTTCATGTCCCATGTGTCGACGTGACTTGGGCCACCACACAGCAGGACAAAGATGCAGCACTTGTCTGAGGCGACAGCCTGGCCGGAAGCGTCGACCTTGTCGCTGCCCATCACTGATCCCGGCATGCCGAGACTCATGGTGCTCAGACCGCTCGCGATGAGAGCCTGTCGTCGATTCATCTGGAACTCGTTCATGTGAAAACGCTCCGCTGTGTCGAGTAGCCTAAGTCGATTTCAGAGTTATCGCAGAAATGACGGTGATTATGAATGAAAAAGTCCGAAACCAGTGTCGCGAGACGAAAGTCGGCGTGTTCAACAATGGACGGAATCTTCATGACTTACTGCAAATCCGTGAGTCAAGCAGGCCGAATCAAGAAACACAGCAACGCCGCACCGGCAAATGAGCCCATCCAGACGTTGGACCTTACCGGATGCTGCCTGCATGGCACACTTCAATGAAGACTACGAACGTCGGCAGTACCATTCGTTCCAAGCCCCTGTTTCGCGCCCCCGTTTTGCGACTGTAGACTCAGAATAAGAGATTCCCGTGACCCTGACACCTGGACTGCGTCAGGCGTTTTTATCAAGATGCTGCGTGAGAAACGTAAACGGCCGCAGTGATGAACAACTTGAAGTCATGACAACGGATCTGACCGCCTACCGTGAGCTACGAGAGCCAAACTATGAATAGGGCAATGGCACGAACGATTGCAGGGACTCGTTTGTTCTCTTACGAAAAGGCCAGAGCCTGCCTTCGAGTTTTTGACTTTAGAAACCACGTCATGACACACCGATTCGTTACATCCTCATTCACCGCCACGGCACTCCTGGTATTGACCACGACATGGACAGCCGGCGATGAGAGGCAATCACCACAAGTCAGCGTATCCACAGCAAACGTCGATGAGCTTAAGGAAATGTTGAGCAATATTGGGGAACGGCAAGCAGCGAAGTGGGAAGTGACAACGGACATTACCACTCTATTAGTCCGTGACGATCTGGTGTTTTCTCCGGATGGCGATCAGTTGGTGTTCTGTACCCACGGAAAACGTTCACCCGCTCACATCAACGTGGTGAACATCTCCGATGGCAAAGAAGTATTGAAATTTGACGTTGCGGGTAGCAGGTTCCGATTCGCCATCACCCCGGACGGTCGACACATACTGGTCGGAGGGGATTTCAATGCGGTTTATGTTTACGATACGTCGACCGGCGAAAAGGTATTCACTCACGATGCCTTCGAAGACAAAATTGAGTATCTCTATGTCACCGATGACGGCACGACCATGATCGCTGTCGACGCAGCTTCAAACATCGGTCGCTACCCGATTCTGGGAGGAGTAGGCTGGACCCCAAAGGTTTCTCCATCGGGCAAGCCATTGCGGTCATTTGCCACGTCTACCGACGGTCGAAAAATTTGTTTTCTTATGGCGGATCGTAGATTCTACGAACTGAACTGGCCCGCACCGGATTCGATAGAACCCCGCATCCTGAATTACGCCAACCGGATGGATGGCTCTCATCTGGTTGGATTCGGAACGCGCACGCTCATTGGTGTGAGCACTCAAATGGCGACGGTCGGTCGACCTGGAACCGCACCGGGACAATTCCAGGTTGTCGGTATACCTGTGCACGTGCCGTATCACCAACACGTCCGGATTACGAAAGATGACCGTCAAATCACATTGGCGTCGCCGACCGGAAACGTCCATATCGTGGACACGCATGTGCCCGCGAACCAGACCGTTTCACAGCTACCCTTCCAGACGCCTCGATTCACGAAAGCCATCGTCCGGATTTCTCCCGATGGCAACAGTGTTGCCGTGGCGTTGGGCTCCAGGATAAGAATCTGGCGACTGCAGAACGATCCTTCTGTGCGACTCGCGAAAGTTCACTCCGTCATCCAACAACTGTTGGATTCAGAACGGTACACTGACCTTTCAGAACTCACAGCGTTTGTTGCGACATCTGACCGTTCTGCTGTCACGTTGGCGGAATGGAGCACACTGCTGGAGCCTGGCAGCGTTCCATTCGACTATCAAACGCGACTTCAGCAGCTTCGGACATGGTATGAAGTCGATCAGAAGTCGCTGTTTCCACGATGGATTCTGTCGAAACAGGAAAAAGCTGTCGCGTGGCAGGCTCGAGGAACGGGGTATGCGTCGTCCGTCAGCGAAAAACAGTTTGCACTTTTTGCCGAGCATATCAAAGCTGCGGTGGACTACATGGATGGTTATGTTCCCGATAAACACACACCTCCGGGATATTTTACGACTCGAATCAATCTGCATGTCAGCAGTAATGCAACGCGCGATGAGTTTCGCAAAACGACAGACGCGCTGCTCAAATACCATCCCCGCTACTTGCAAGCTCATCGTGCTGCCATCAATTATCTGATGCC
>JBDONA010001147.1:0-18537 GCA_039831575.1 Fuerstiella sp.
ACCTGATCACGATTCACGCCAGGAACCCCCCAATCGTACGCTTCCTGAACACGTAACAATTCCAGACATTTTCTCAACTCAACACTTGAAGAAACCTCAGATGTCTTCGTGCTGGTAGGGCAGCCTCTTCCGGGGGCCTTCCTCAGTTCTCCGTCGGCTGATCTTTTGACTTCGACGGTTCGTCAGCCTTTGGTTCGTCCTTGCTGTTTGCTTCGTTTTCAGCCGCAGCCGGTGACTCTGTGCCACTCTCTTCCTTGGCCGATTTGGCTTCTTCGTCAGCCGGCGCCTTATCGCTGTCGTTTTCAGGCGTGTTTTCAGGCGTTTCTTCAGGCGTTTCTTCAGGCGTTTCTTCAGGCGTTTCTTCAGGCGTTTCTTTCCAGACGCCCGCGTCATACTTCTGCCAGAATTCGCCGGCAGACTGACGGCTTTCACCAGCCATCGTCGTCAGGATCTGGCCCAGTGACGGCATGTCCCGCAGCACTTCCATGCCCTTGGTCACGGTTTCCGGTGTCACCGTGATTCGTTCCAGCTTCAACCCCTTTAAAGGTGACACGTCGGTGATAAGCGTGTGAGCAATGTTCAGGCGTCTTAAACTGGTCATACCAGCAAGAGCGTCAATGTTGGTGACATCCGTCGCTTCAATATCCAGACTCACCAGAGACCTGTCTTTTAGTGGCGAGATATCCGTCACCTGAGTGCGTGGAATCCAGAGTGTCTGCAGCGGCAGTTCTGCGATTGTCGTCAGGTCGTCCACCTCAACCTTCAGCAGGTTTAGCTCCCGCAGCGGCATACCTTTCAGGATCGACAGGTCTGTTACGTTGGTATTCTGCAGATACAGAACTTCCAGCTGCATGCCTTTCAGGGCGCTGATGTCTGCCACCGGTGTGTCCTCCAGAATGACCCTTTCCAGCGGCATTCCTTCCAGCGGAGAAAGATCGGTGACCTCCGTCATGCCCAGATCGATCGATCGCAGCGGCAGCCCCTGCAACGCTTCAATCGACTTGACTCCTGATTGAAACAGCTCTGCACCCACGATGTCGTTGCCGACTCGGAGAAATTTTGCCTTTTCGTTTGCTCGAAGTCGCCGACGCAGGTCGCTGGCGGAGATGAATTCGGGTTCATCGGATGGTGCCGCGCGCATGACCTGTGTCGCCGCCGAACCCGCTTGTTCCTCAGCATCATCAGTGCAACCGATCAGCAGCAATGTCAGCATGATGCTGCAGGCAGCGGCGTGGCGAGTCAGGCGTTGAATTGTGAAATCGTATTGAGTCAACTGGATATCCATGTTTTGGCCATTTCAGTGAACTGTTCACCACGTTCGCGATAGTCGCGGAACCAGCCATAGCTGGAACACCCGGGCGACAGCAACACGATACCGCCTTCAGGCACAAGTGCAACCGCGCGAGCGAAAGCATCGGCGAAGTCGGAAGCGATCTCGATGGTCGGCGAAGATGTTGATTCCGATGGTGAGGCCAGTAACGACGACAACTGTCCGGCCGTCTCGCCGATCAACACGGCGGCCACCGCGTTTCGTTTGATCGCATCCGCAAATAGTGACAGATCTACGCCCTTGTCCGCCCCGCCGGCCAGAATCACCGTCGGTTGGGTCATCGTCTGCAACGCCGCAATCGACGACTCGGGAGTTGTGGCGACCGAGTCATTGTAGTACGCGGCCCCCTTACCTTCGGCAACACGCTGCAGACGGTGAGGCAATGGCTCAAATGAGTTCAACGATGCGGCAAAGGTTAACGGGTCTGCACCCGCCGCCCATGCCGCACACGCAGCCGCAGCAATGTTGCGGGCGTTGTGAGCTCCCGGCAACGCTGATGGGGCATGCAGGCGAATCGCGTCTTCTCGGTCGCCGTCGCGAAGAATCAGCGATCCACTGTCCATGAACACACCGTCTTCGCCCGTATCGCTGAGTCCAAAACACATTCGTTTGCCCCGGACTCGCCAGTCCGGTGGCGCCGATGAAAGTCCGCAGGACTCGGATTCACCTTCATCGGACATCTCATCTGAGATTATGGCGATGTCTGTCATTCGCTGTCGACTGAAGACCACCTGCTTGGCGGCGCGATAGTGTTCTATGTTGCCGTGCCAGTCCAGATGATTTGCTGAAAAGTTTGTCATCACGGCGATCCACGGGGCAAAATTCGATTGCTGCAGCGATGCCAGCTGAAAACTGCTCAGTTCCAGGACCGCGATGTCGTCTGAATTGAAGTCGTTCACCGATGGCAACAGACTGGTGCCGATGTTGCCACCAATGGCGACGGTGAACCCGACGGCCTGTGCCTGAGGGACGAGCAATCGATGCACGAGCGATGTCGTGGTGGATTTGCCGTTGCTGCCGGTGACGGCGATGACTCGACCGCGAAAGTGATGCAGGAAAAGTTCGATTTCGCTGGTGATCTTTGTCCCCGCGGAACGACATTGTTCGACGACGTCAGAATCGGGTTGTACGGCTGGATTGACAATCAGCAGGTCGGCATCCCGAAACGCTTCCGCTGGATGACCACCCCAGAAACAGCGGTTGATCGATATCCCATCCAGCTGCGCAATGGACTCGGATAGCTCGCCCTCCGTTCGCGAATCGGTAATCGTCACGTCGGCGCCGCGTTCCGCCAGAAATCCGGCCGCCCCGACGCCACCACCGAACGTACCGAGTCCCAGCACGGTTGTTTTCAGTCCGGCATAATCGTCCAGCGTTGGCAGCCGTTCAGTCATTTGTATGCTGTTTGAAATGACGCAGCGGGATTCAGGCGGTCGCCACATCGCCGTCGCAGGTGAACGTAAGTGAAGTGGGTTTCCATGCCGGGCTCTCGCCGACAGACGTCTGCAGCATAGACGTCATCAGGTTGTCTTTCGTCGCGGCTCGATAACCAACATATGCGGTACATAGGCGAGGGTTGATGTCAGTGATCAGAAATTCGCCGTCGGAGAACAGCATATCGACTCCGACGTAACCATCTTCCAGTTGCAGCGCCCACGCGATCTTGTGACACATCTGTTGCAGCTGTGACTGAGCGGAAGTGGGAAGACTGGCCGGAATCGTGCCACCCAGATACTGCGTCCCGGAATCCGCCCATGCGACGTCTTGTTCAGTCGCTGGCAAAAACAAAGGGCTGTGCCCCTCGCCCTGGCCAATCATCGCTACCGAAATTGGCAGCCCACTGACAAACGGCTGAACGATCGAGCCCTGCAGCGTGGCGCTGTCACCTCCCAGCTTCGTGCGAACGTCGTCCAGCTCGCAGGAAAAGACACCTTCGCAGCCTGCACCGTCCCGGGGTTTGACCACACATTTCTGATCCGACGACAGCGTCAGGCGATCGACGTTTGTTGCCAGTTCGGTCGGCACCGTCGGCAGCCCCCTGCGTTTCAGAAGCTCACATGTCTGCCATTTGTCCGAACACGCTTCGATCACTTCTGTGCGTGGGCCGAGAAACCGGAAGCCCCTGCGGCGAAAGTTTTGCGCGAGTGAAGTGAGGACCCCCCCGGTTTCCGGTGCAATCGCCAGTACGACATCTGCGTCCGTGGGGTCGGCCACAACAGCGCCGACCAACTCATCCAGACATTCCGAGTTGTCCACCTGAAGAACGTCTTCCGCATCGATTGCAAGCTGGGCCATCGCTGGTGCGCACAATGCGACGCGGGCATGAAGATCGGGCAGGCCCTGCAGATCTTCATAGACGGCCAGCAGCATCGCACGCCCTTCCGCCCGTATCGACGGTGACGCTGTGCCGTATGCGGATTCGTGTGCATGAAAATATTCAAGCAGCAGTACTGACGACATCGAGTAACCCTCCGAACTGACAGCTGGTGACGCCCACTCCTTACCGCTGCATGGGACCAGGAATCACACGGATCTGCAGGAACGATTGAACTCTGTTCGATTCACCTCAGGTGGCGACGTCAGTTTACTCCATCGACCGTCGCCATGATAACGCCATCGCTGACGCGCACCTGGATCTGTATACCATCTTCGGCCTTACTGACAGAATTTACCAGCGTCCCGTCAGCAGTTGTGGTCAAAGAGTACCCGCGAGCCAGTACACTCAGGGGACTCAACGCGTCCAGTGATGCCGTTGTGGCGGCCAGTCTTTGCTGGATTCGTTCGATCTGCAGTCGAACCGCCCGATCAGCGCGGCCTGCGATGTCGTCGCACCGCTGTCGGCGTTCGTCGATCATTGTCATTGGCCGTCGAAACACATTGCGAGATTCGATGGCGTCCAGCTGCTGTGCCAGACGTTCCAGCTGACCAGTCATGATCTGGTGAACGCGCGCCGCCGATTGTCGCAGTCCGGTTCGCAGATCCGCCGCCGACGGAACTACCAGTTCACCCGCCTCACTGGGCGTCAACGCCCGCCGATCTGCCACCAGATCAGCGATCGATACGTCGACTTCGTGGCCCACGGCACTGACCACGGGAACCGGACAATCAGCAATCGCCCGCGCAACAACTTCTTCGTTGAACGCCCACAGATCTTCCAGACTCCCGCCTCCCCGCCCCGTGATGACCACGTCGACCCCCGGGATGCTGCCAACGGCCCGAATTGCCCGCGCAATCCGCGTCGCCGCGCCGTCACCCTGAACGGGGACCGGTAGAACAATCAGGTTCGCACCGGGCCAGCGTCTGGTGATGACCTGAATCATGTCACGGACGGCCGCAGAAGTCGGACTGGTCACCAGGGCAATACGCCGTGGAATCCGCGGCAGGGCTCGTTTACGTTCGGCAGCAAACAGTCCTTCGGCTTCCAGCTGTTGCTTCAGCTGGCGAAAGGCCAGTTCCAGTTCGCCGACCCCCTGTGGCTGAAGTCGGTTGATGATGAACTGACATGTGCCGCGGGCGACGTAAACCTGCAGCGCTCCGGTGGCCAGAACTCGCAGTCCGTCTTTCGGCTGGAACTTCAGTCTCGCTGCGGTTGCCTTCCAGATCACGGCGCCGATTTCTGAGTTGTCGTCTTTGAGCGTCAGGTAGTAATGCCCGGCCGCCGACCGTTTGCAGTTGGAAACTTCGGCTTCCACACAGACCGGTGGCAGTGCGGTTTCGATGATCTCCTTGAAGGCGGTCACCAACTCGGTGACTGAAATTGTCGGCATTTCCGTCATGAGGCATCGCCCGTGACGGCTTCTGCTGAGTCTGATGGAGCGGCATCCGATGGTGGCGGTGTCGTTGCTTTTCGCACACGCAGATTCAGGGCTTCCACGATCAATGAGAACGCCATTGCGAAGTAAATGTAGCCCTTGTTGACGTGTGTGCCGGCGGCTTCTGCCACCAACATCACACCGATCAGGATCAGAAAACTAAGCGCCAGCATTTTGAAGGTCGGATTCTCTTTCACAAACCGACTGATCCGCTCGGCGAATGCCATCATCACCAGAACGGAAAATACAACGGCCGTAATCATGACATTCAGGTCGTCCGTCATCCCAACTGCAGTGATCACCGAATCAAGCGAAAAGATGATGTCCATGATCGTGATGTTGATCAGTACGCCCGTGAACGTGCGGCCCGTCGCCAGCACGGCATCGTTTTCGCTCCCCTCGAATTGCTCATGAATTTCCTTCACGCTGTGTCGAATCAGGAACAGGCCGCCCAGCAGCAGAATGATATCGCGCCCTGAGACCTCGTTGATGACCGACCAGTGTTCACCGCCCATCTGCTTCAGCAAATCCGTAGAAAGCCCAAGCGCCGTCAGAGTAAACAGCGGCTTTGTCAGGAGCATAATCTTTGTGATCAGAAACAGCAGTGCAATCCTGGACAGCATCGCGAAAAACAGTCCCAGTCGGCGCGCCAACGGCTGCTGATCCTCCGGCAGCCGGTCGGTCAGAATCGTGATGAAGATGACGTTGTCGATTCCCAGCACGATCTCCATCAGAGTCAGTGCCAGCAATGCTGCAATTGCTTCCATCGAATTGGGTCGCCGCTTGGATTGTCGAATGCCGGAGGCCGTATTCCGTGGATGTTAGTAAATTGTCGCACCACGCGCAACCGGCGGTGTCCGTGAGTATCATCCGTAACTGCACCCCTGCGACTTCACGCGGATCAGGAGAATCATATGGCAGACGCTGGCAGGGTAAAAAACAAGATCACTGGTACCTCGTGTCAGCTGACTGCGGTCAAAAAGACTCGCCCAATCAGCCCTTCATTCCTGATGCTGTTGTCCGTGATCAGTGCCGTCGGAGCTGGACAACTTCGGGCAGATTTGCCGAAAGTTCAGGTGTCCAACGTTCGTCGAGTCTTCCACAATGGCGAACACAACGCCTTTACAGACCTGGTTCTGTTTCAGAAACGCTACTATCTGGCGTTTCGCAGTTGCCCCGATGGACACATGGTCCATCCCACGTCGTCGATCATCATCATGGTCAGTGACGACCTGAAGTCATGGCAGCACGTCCACCGTTTTAGTGTGAAGCACCGCGACACACGGGATCCGCACTTTCTGGTCTTTAAGCAGAAATTGTTCGTGTACACCGGCACATGGTACAGCGGTGCGACGACTCTGCCTCGGGAACAGTACGATCTCAACAAGCATCTTGGTTATGCCGCGTGGACAACCGACGGAAAGTCCTGGAACAGCCCAGTGCTGCTGAACGGAACTTATGGACACTACATTTGGAAAGCCAACACCTTTGGCGACAAGGCTTTTCTGTGCGGTCGGCGTAAAACTGACTTTGCCGAAGGTCCGAAAGGAGAAGGTACGGCCGTCGAATCGTTGATGCTGGAAAGTGAAGACGGTTTGATCTGGCGTAAGCGAGCCGTATTTCAGCAAAGCCGCGGCGATGAGACGGCCTTTCTGTTTGAACGGAGCGGAAATGTCCTGGCAATTGGACGATCGGGCAGTCGGCCGGCGCAGATTCTGAAGTCCAGACCGCCGTACGCAGATTGGTATCGAAACGACCTGGATCGCTATATCGGCGGGCCCCTGTTGGTGCGTTGGGGGGATCGGTACGTTGTTGGGGGCCGTCGGTCGACGGAAAATGGTCCGAAGACTTCGATGTGCTGGCTGGACGGAGAGGACCTGTACGAATTCGCATCTTTGCCCAGCGGCGGAGATAATTCGTACCCCGGCTTTCTTGAACTCAGTCCAACGCAGGCCGCTATGTCCTGGTATTCGTCTCACGAAAAGGACGCAAATGGCCAGAACATCACAGCAATCTATATGGCGGATCTGACGATCGGCAACTGAATGGCGGTGTGGCAAAGTCTGCGGCCTGGTGATGTTCTGGCGTTTGGCCCAGGCAGGAAGGCTCTCCGGAACAGCGAAACCCTGCCCGATCCGACTGCCAATCCGGTTGCCCTCATCGAATGGAGGGAGAACCCTGTCTTTGTGTTCTCGCCCGCCTTTCTGATTCCCCCAACTTCAAATCGCCAGAAAAAGAGGTAGAATGAAGAGATTGGAAAAACATAACCGTAGAACTGCGCACACGCTTTTTGGAAGCCACTCTTCCCTTCGTGATATTTTCGCGACCAGCGCGTCTCTTGTGTGATTCTATCAGGCTTTAAACTGTAAACGTCTACTGCAGGAAAAGGTGCCGTATGCGAAGTGTCTTAAACAAATCTGCTGTGTTAGCGTCGTTGGCAGTGTTGGGGATGTTGACAGGGCAGGCCGCAACTGCTCAGACCAGCAGCTCCAGCACCAAAGATTTTCCGCCTCACGCGAAAATCCTGGAAGGGTTCACAAAGGTCGTCAGCAAGGCCAACATCACTCCGATGTACACGCTGTATCAGCGTAAAAAGGACGCTCAGATGTATGCTGAGTTGCCCCGGACCTACGCGAGCAAGAAGTACTACATTGCCTTAACTGTGGCCAGCGGCGAAACATATGCGGGTCTGCAGGGGAATGATATGTACGTTTACTGGCGGCGTTACAATAAACGGATTGCCTTGATGCAGCCTCAGATGGACAAACGGGCATCGGGCGACAAGGGTGCAGCTTCGTCAGTCAAACGTCTGTTTACGGACCGATTGTTGGTCGACCTGCCTATTGTCACGATCGGACCGGGGGGTGGTCCTGTGATCGACATGGACGCATTGTTTGTCACCAACGCCAGCCGCTTTTTTGGTTCTGCGGGCAGCGTCAGCTCGTCGGCCAGACTGGGTGTTTTCTCCATCGCCACCGCCAAGGCATTTAAGAGCAACATCGAAGTTGCCTTCGAGGTGCCGTCGAGTCGCGGCAATCTCAAGAAACTGCATTATTCCGTCAGTGAGATTCCGGCCAGCACTGGCTACAAGCCCCGAGTGGCAGATCAGCGTGTCGGCTTCTTTACGACCAGTTATTCTGACCTGGCGAAATACAATGATCGCGAAACCAGGGTTCGTTACATCAACCGATGGAAAATCGAAAAAGCGGATTCCAAGCTTAAATTAAGCCCACCGAAAAGTCCGCTTGTCTTTTACATCGAACACACAACACCCATCCGGTATCGCCGTTGGGTGAAAGACGGAATTCTGGCTTGGAATAAAGCCTTCGAAAATATCGGAATCTCTGACGCGATCGAGGTTTATTATCAGGACCTGGCGTCCGGTGCGCACATGGATAAGGATCCGGAAGACGTCAATTATAATTTCGTACGGTGGCTTAACAACGACATTGGGACAGCCATCGGCCCCAGCCGAGTGAATCCACTGACCGGACAGATTCTCGACGCCGATATCATTCTGACGGATGGCTGGATTCGACATTATCAAAAGCAGTTCGACGAGATGCTGCCGAAGATCGCGATGGAAGGGTTCGGTCCCGAGACGTTTGCATGGCTGGCCGAACATCCGAATTGGGATCCACGAATCAGACTGGCTCCCGCTTCTATTCGTAATGAAATTGCGGCAAAAATCGCTCGGGACGCAAGCAAACCGTTTGCCGGCCATCCGTTTGGCTCGGTCGACAACACCTTGTATGGCGATGATGAATATGACGGGCTGATAGGTCGCACCAGTCAGATCAACGGTATGTGCCTGGCCGCGGAAGGCATGTCATTTGATCTCGCACTGATGAAGATGACGTTGGCCATGCTTGAAGCTGACGAAAAAGACGGCGACAGGAAGGACGAGGAAGAGGATGAGGATAAGAAAGAAGGCGACAAGAAGGACGACAAAGACGAGGACGACGATAAGAAGGACGCCAAGTCCAAAGAGCAAATGCTCGATGGTATGCCGGAATCATTCGTCGGGCCGCTGATCGCTCACCTTGTTGCCCACGAAGTCGGCCACACACTTGGGCTGCGTCACAACTTCAAGGGGTCCAGCGTCTATACCTTTGAGCAGATCAATGGCGAAGAAGTCAAAGGCAAAAAGCAGTTGGCAGGGTCTGTGATGGACTACATCGGAGTCAACATTCATGCCGACGGCAATGACAAGCAGGGCGACTATGGGATGACGGGCATTGGTCCGTACGATATGTGGGCCATCGAATATGGCTACACATTCGGCGATATCAAGAAGGTTTTGGCACGTGTTGCTGAACCGGCGCTCGTCTACGCAACGGACGAAGACACAAGCGGTCCTGACCCGCTGGCTCGTCGTTACGACTTCAGCAACAATCCGCTGGATTATGCCAACAACCAGATAACCCTGACGAAGCATCACCGGGAGCGACTGCTGACGAGCTTCATCAAGGACGGTGACAGTTGGGATCGTGTGCGGTATGGCTACGAACTCACCCTGTCGATGCAGACAAAAGTCATCTCCATGATGGCCAACTGGGTTGGTGGGGCCCATGTCTATCGAGACAAGAAGGGCGACCCCAACGGACGGAAACCTGTGGAAGTCGTTGCTGCCGATAAGCAACGCAAAGCGTTGGCCTTTGTTGTGGAAAACAGTTTCAAAGACGCAGCGTTTGGATTATCTCCGGAGCTGACTCAGTCCATGGGGCTGGATAAATGGATGGACGGTCGCATGTCGTTTTCCAGTGAAGCCACATGGCCGATTCATGATCGGGTCATGGGAATCCAGGCGTCGTCACTCACGATGCTGATGAATCCCACAACGCTGAAACGGGTCTACGACAACGAACTGCGTGTTCCGTTGAATGAGGACAGCCTGACACTGCCGGAGTTACTGACAACGATTTCCGCGGCTGTCTGGTCCGAACTTGACGAAAAGCCCACTGGCAAGTTCACCGTTCGCAAGCCCATGATTTCCAGCCTGCGTCGTAATCTTCAGCGTGAGCATCTGCAGCGGCTGATCGATCTCACGCTTCCCGGCGGCGGTTCCTCGGCGGCATCACGAACGATTTCCATGCTCGCTGCCGAAAACCTGCGTCAGAATCTGAGCCAGATTGAGGCCGCTCAGATGGCGGCCGCGGATCGTTACGATCCCTATACGGCGGCTCACCTGTCACAGACCAAATCCCGTATCGAAAAGGCACTGGATGCGAATTACCTGCTGAACCCATCCACGGGCAGCAGTTCCGGCGGGGACTTCTTCATTTTCGGTAACGAAACGGAACGTCCGACCCGTTAAATACGGCCGTAATCCCGTTCATTCACACGCCCTTCGAGAGATGTTGCTCTCGAAGGGCTCTTTCGTTCTGCTTTGACCGCTTTCCCGCGTAGAAATCACGGGACCCGGCGTCCTGCCAACACGATTCCTCTCATTTTCGACCGTTAACCACCAGCTCTGCTGGTGAGCACTCATGAGGCTCTGCCGTTCTTGATACAAGCACGCAGCGCAAGCAAGTGTCCTTGCAAAACGCACGAGACCCACTCGCTGGCGCTTCGAGCTGGTATTGCGGCCACTATCAGGAACCGCAAAGTTGCGAGACCGACGGATTTCGCACTTCCGACAGACTCTAACCTGCTGGCCACCGTGAAACTGACGTCGCCGATAATTCTGATTCTCAGCGTCGTTGTCACGGCCATCGTTCTGATGACGCACGTCATTCCACTGGGTGTTACGGGCGAATGGACGTGGCAACGGAACCATGTGTTGGCCAGCTTTACGGCTGCGGCGGACAGAATCCTGCCGGCGTTGATTGGAGGCGCGATTCTGTACTTTGTATCGATTCGCGGGGCACGTCGAGCCACACGCGGTCGATTGCTGCAAACAGGGTTTGCCTACCTGGCACTGATCCTGGCAGCCTGGTTCTGGCTTGACCGTGTTCAGCAGACGGCCCATATCGAACACCGCGAAACAAAACCGTATTGGGTGTTGTACGATCCGTCGTCCGCAGGTTATTTTCACGAGGCTGCTTTTCGAATCAAATCGACATCCGAGTTTCTGCGCGGTTACGAAGATCGAATGAACGAAGGTGAAGTTCTGCACGTCGGCACGCACCCACCAGGACTGTTTCTACTCAGCCAGGCCTGCCTTGACGTCTGCAGTCGGTCACCGACACTGGTTTCGATATTGAATGGTCTGGAAAACGATCGAGTTCGACGCGCGTTTCGCACGATCGAGAGTGGTACGCGCTTCGGTCCCAGGCTGCAGAGCAACGAACTGGCCGCACTGCACCTGCTGAGCGCGATCAGCAGTATGGCCGCCTGTCTCACGATCATTCCGCTGGCTGTTCTTGGTCGCTATTTGTTCGGTGCGACCACCGCCTGGCGGATTTGCTGTCTATGGCCGACGCTGCCGTGTCTGGCTGTCTTTCTGCCCAAATCCGATCTGCTGTTTCCCGTCACATGTACTTTGGTTCTCGCTCTCAGTGTACTCGCGACGGACCGCTGGAAACTGCTCGTGCTGGCAGTTCCGGCTGGGATTGTGCTGTGGTGTGGCATGATGCTCAGCCTGGCGCATCTGCCGGTGATCGTCGTTCTTTGTGCCTTCGTTGCCATTCGGGCATGGCAGACGCAGGGAGCGTCGTTGTCGCGGGGATTATGCGTGATCGGCACTGTGGTCATGACGGTGTGTGCGATCAGTATCCTGTGGAGCAGTTTCACAGGCTGCAATATGTTTCATGTGTGGAAGATGAATCTCACGAACCATGCCGGTTTCTATGATCAGTATCCTCGCACCTATTGGAAGTGGCTGTTGGTCAATCCCATTGAACTGGCGTTTGCGGTTGGCCTGCCGGTTTTTGGACTCGCGGTTGGCGGGATGATCACGGCCGCTCTGAGGATCTTCAGAACAGGAACACCGCAGGGCCGACGGGCTACGGCAATCGCATTTTGCCTTGCTGCTGGCGTGACTATTGGCGTACTCTGGCTGTCCGGTAAGAACCAGGGCGAGGTCGCTCGACTGTGGTGTTTTCTGACACCGTGGCTGCTGTTGGCCGCCGGTCTTTCGCTTTCCAATTTGAAGGACACTACGACGAATTCAGCGTCAGACGCACGAACGTGGAAGACGTTGTTACTGGCGCAAATTGTTGTAGCGGCGGTTACAGTGAGTGGAGTGAGTGGCTTTAGCTTTTGAGCAGCATGCGTAATGCCGACAGGTTCTTACGAGAGTTCGATAGACACAATGCCTGAGAACACAGAATCAGAGCTCAACCAGCAAGCTGCAATCGACGAAGGCACGCCGCAGGTCGCCGCTGATCCAGCGGATGTGCGACGCGTTGTTCTGGCCAGTTTTGTCGGGACCACAATCGAGTGGTACGATTTCTTTATCTATGGAACCGCTGCGGCCCTGGTCTTCAATAAGCTGTTCTTTCCGGTCGGTGACGATTTTCTGTCCAGCATGGCAGCTTACGGTTCCTTCGCCATCGGTTTTTTTGCTCGACCACTCGGCGGCATCGTGTTCGGGCATTTTGGTGATCGTATCGGACGCAAGGCGATGCTGGTGACAACGTTGATGATGATGGGCGTCGCCACGTGCCTGATCGGAATTCTGCCAACCTACGAGACCATCGGCGTCGCAGCGCCGATCATGCTGATTCTGTTGCGACTGGTCCAGGGTTTTGGTGTCGGTGGCGAATGGGGTGGTGCCGTGCTGATGGCAGTCGAACACGGACACAGCAGCAAACGCGGATTCTACGGCAGCTGCGTGCAGATGGGAGTTCCCGCCGGGTTATTGCTTGCCACCGGCGTCTTCGCCATCTTCTCCAGCATGGACGAGCAGGCGTTTCTGAGTTGGGGATGGCGAGTACCGTTTCTGTTCGGAGTTGTGTTGCTGGCGATTGGGATGTTTATTCGAGTTCAGATTATGGAAAGTCCACTATTCGCTCAGGTGCAGCACAGGAAGGATGTCAGTCCGCTGCCAATTCTGGATGTGTTCCGTCACTATAAACGAAACGTGTTACTGGCCATGGGGGCGCGTTTTGCTGAGAACGCCTGCTTCTATATCTTCAGTGTCTTTGTACTGTCGTACGCCACTGCATATATGGGTCTTGAGAAACGCACCGTGCTGGCAGGTGTGTGGATTGCCGCCGCGTGTCAGATTGTGGCGATTCCGGCCTTCGGCATTTTGTCAGATCGCGTTGGAAGGCGTCCCGTTTATCTTTGTGGGGCAGTATTTCTGGCGGTGTTCGCGTTCCCGTTCTTTTGGCTGGTTGAGACAGGAATCGTAGCCCTCGTCTGGCTGGCGATTGTGCTGGGGATGATGGGGCATGCCGCCATGTACGGTCCGCAGGCCGCCTTCTTTTCGGAAATGTTTGGCACAAACGTACGCTACAGCGGCGCTTCCATTGGTTACCAACTGGCGTCGCCCTTTGCCGGCGGACTGGCCCCTTTGATCGCGACGGCTATGCTGCAGTGGTCCGGCGGCCAGTCTTGGCCGATTTCAATTTACCTGATCGCCACGGCCACTCTGACGATCATCTCTGTCTGGCTGGCGGCCGAGACCTTTGATCACGATATTGGCAGGAATGACATCGCGGATGATGAAGCCAGCAATTCAACAGTCTGATTCTGATGTCGACGGTCACTTTCGGTTTATGACCCCATGCTTATTCGTGTTGCCAATTTAAGAACGCCTGTTGAACTGCCCGAGGCAGAGCTGCCTTCGCGCGTCTGTCAGAAACTGGGTCTGCAGGTGTCAGAACTGCAGTCCTGGAAAATCCTGAGGAAAAGTCTGGATGCTCGACAGCGTAACACGTTGCAATTTGTGTACTCGCTGATTCTGGACCTGCCGAATTCCACGACATTGAAGGCGTCATCGGATTTACAGGTTGACGCCTACCGGAAACAAACTTTCTTCGACCCCGATCCCGGCAGCCAGCCGTTGCAGTCGCGTCCGGTGATTGTCGGCTCCGGACCGGCCGGGTTGCTGGCGGGGTACTTTCTGGCGTTAAAAGGCTATCGGCCGATCATTCTGGAACGAGGCCAGGCTGTCAAAGATCGAGTCCCCGCGATTCGATCTTTTGATGGTGGCGGCGCACATGACAACGAGAACAACTACCTGTTCGGTGAAGGCGGCGCAGGGTGCTTCAGCGACGGCAAACTGACGTGTCGAATCACCGGAGCAGATGTCGACTGGGTGCTGCAGAGCTTTGTCGACTGTGGTGGTCGCCCTTCGCTGCTCTACGAACATCGTCCTCATCTTGGCAGCAACAAACTTCCGCTGATCTGTCGCAACTATCGTCGCCACATCGAAGCGCTGGGCGGTGAATATCGGTTCAGTTGCCGGCTGGAAGGATTGCGAATTGTTGACGGACGGCTGCGGGGGCTGGAAACGTCATCCGGGTTCATTGACACATCGCAATGCATCCTGGCCATGGGGCACAGCGCCAGAGACACGTATCGCATGTTGCTGGATGCCGGCCTGCCGTTGCGAGCCAAAGCATTTCAGCTGGGTCTGCGCATCGAACAGCCGCAGACTGTCGTGAACGATCACAAGTACGGACGTCCCGAGTATCTGGAGCAGCTGGGGGCGGCCGACTATACTCTGGTGGCCAAGGGCGAGCGGGACCTGTTCACGTTTTGCATGTGTGCCGGTGGCGTGGTGATCCCCAGTGTCTCAGAACCCAACATGTATTGTTCGAACGGGATGAGCAATTCCAGGCACGATACACCTTTCGCCAATAGTGGCCTGGTCGTGACGCTGGAACCGGAGTTGTTTGGCAGTTCGCATCCGCTGGCCGGAATGGAACTCCAGCGACGTTACGAAGCGAAGGCCTTTGCGATGACCGGCGGAGACTACATGGCACCCGTGCAGCGTGCTGACGATTTTCTGAATGGCCGCACACCGGATTTGAATCAGAAGATCCCGTCGTCGTATCAACGTGGCACGAAGCCCATGAATCTGGCCGAGATCCTGCCCACGCCGGTGCTGACTGCGATCATGAACGGGCTGCCGGTGATGGACCAGAAATGGAAGGGACGATATCTTCCGGAAGCGGTGTTGGTTGGCCCGGAGATGCGTGGCAGTTCCCCAGTACGAATCGATCGGGACCGCGAGACCTGGCAGGTGCCCGGTCTGTCAGGCATCTACCCGGTCGGTGAAGGTGCAGGCTACGCCGGCGGTATTGTCACGGCCGCCGTTGACGGTTTGCGGGCGGCACGAAAACTCGTCGAGACATTTGTCCAGCCGAGTGACGGCTGAGTACTTTTGAAGTAGGCTTAGTCTTGCTCCCAGGCTCCGGCCTGGGAGCACCGATCCGCGAAGCTCTGCTTCGCCATGAAACATGGGATCGTCTATCCCATGCGGCGAAGCGGAGCTTCGAGGATATGCGGTTCCAAACTGGAGTTTGGGACCGAGACGCAAGAGACAATGTGAACATGAACTACAGGACTTCACTCTCCCTCGGGGAGAGTCGGGCTATCAGGCCCGGAGAGGGGCCTTCCCGGCCGCTACCGCGTCCGACCCTCCCGCCAGCGGGAGGGTGAGAAAAAGGCGAAACTTCAAAGACTGGAATTTGGGACCGAGAATCAAACACAACACACATTTTCAGTGCACGACATGATCAAACAAATACAAATATTTCTGCTGCTGATCTCTTGCGGGCCGACGGCCATATCACAGGAAACGGCTGCGCCGGATCTCAGCGAAGACGCGATGGCGGCGATGAATGTCATTGGCGAGGGACGTGTGCTCAGCACAATCTCGTTTCTGGCCAGCAACGAAATGGCCGGCCGGGACACACCGTCGCCGGAGCTGAGAATTGCCTCACAGTATGTAGCCGCTCGATTTCGCGGCGCCGGTCTGGAGGGGGCCGGTCCGGAGGGCAGTTATTTCCAGATTCATCAGTTGGTCACGACAATGCCGCCGGAACACGGAACAGTGTTATCGGAGGATGGTGGCGAATCGATTTCATACCGGGGCCTGCTGTCCGGTGGCGCTGAGGCAATCGACCTTACGGCCACGGTCATGCAGGAGTCCGACGCACTGGCGGCCGATGTGGCAGAGGTTGTCTGTCTGGACAGGTTCCACGTGCCTCCCCAGGCCGCAGAACGTCCGCAGTTCGTATTGGCGACGGTGGCCAGGCGAATTCGAAAGCTCAAGGAGAAGAAAACGAAGGTTGTCCTGATTCCGTGTGATGATGAGAGCGTCCTGCCACAAATTGCAGAACGGCTTCTGCGGAAGTCTTTGTTTCTGAAGGATGGCTTGAAACCGGAGTGCGCCGTTGTACTGGTGTCGAGCAACACGAATCCTGTCGGAAAGAAACTCTCGATACAGGTCGCTGAACAGCGCAAGATTGAAAATCCCGTACACAATGTTGTTGGGATTCTGCGCGGCAGTGATGCAAAGCTGTCACAGGAGGCAGTGCTGATCTCAGCTCATCTGGACCATATTGGAGTTCGTTCGCATGGCGATGATCGGATCAACAACGGTGCCGACGACAACGCAACAGGGGTGACAGCAGTGATCAGTCTGGCAGAAGCATTCGCCAGTCTGAAGACGAAGCCACGCCGTTCCATTGTTTTTGTCACGTTCTGGGGCGAAGAAAAGGGCTTGCTGGGTTCCAAGCACTTTGCGGACAACCCGCTGTGGCCACTGTCAAAGATCGTTGCCAACATCAACATCGAAATGGTGGGCCGACCGGAACAGGATGCTCGCGAGAAAGCATGGATGACCGGCTGGAAGCACTCGAATCTAGGCCCCCTTATGAACTCAGGGGCGCAACGAGTCGGCGTGGAGATCTTCAACCGCACTGATGTTGGCGAAATGCTTTACACACGCAGCGACAACTATTCGTTCGTTCGGAAGGGTGTCGTGGCACACAGCTTTTCCGCGGGGTCGCTGCATGCCGATTACCATCAGCCGTCCGATGAATGGGAAAAACTGGACATTCCACACATGGCCAAAGTCATCCAGGGACTGTTCGCCGGAACACTGTTTGTGGCGGAAAACAGCGTCGCGCCCGAATCGTCCGGAAAATAGCTCGGCGTGGTAGTCAGCTTGAGCGGGATTGCGTAGTCTCCGCCGCGTTCTGAAGGCAGGTGTCTGCATTCAGAACATTCCTGCCGCACCTGTTCACAACGATAGATTGTCCGTGACGTCCACACGCATCCTGAATCCCGATGAAGTTCCTCAGTCGCTGGCGGCCTGTGCTGCGAATCGACACGGATTCCGCGAAGAGTATCCCTTCGCTTCTCATTGGATTGAGATCGATGGGCGAATTATTCATTACGTCGATGAGGGGCAGGGACCAGTTCTGTTGATGGTTCATGGAAATCCGACGTGGAGCTTTGCGTGGCGACAGTTGGTCCGGGATCTGGCGACTGAGTATCGGGTCATCGTGATCGATCATCTTGGCTGTGGGTTTTCAGAAAAACCGCAGGCTGATGAATACGCACTGGCCGCTCACATCGGTCGTTTGATTGCACTCGTCGAACAGCTTGACCTGAAAGACGTCACGCTGTTCGCCCACGACTGGGGTGGGGCCATCGGCATGGGGTGTGCCGGGCGCCTGCCGGACCGCTTTCGGCGATTTGTTCTGATGAACACGGCCGCGTTTCGCAGTCAACGCATTCCGCTGCGAATTGCCGTATGCCGCATCCCCCTGCTCGGGACAATTGGCTTGCGAGCGTTGAATCTGTTTTCGCTGGCTGCGTTGCGGATGGCCAGTGAACAACCACTGTCGCCTGCCGCCCGCAAAGGGCTTATTGCGCCGTACAACAATTGGGCCAATCGCATCGCGGTGAAAGAATTCGTCCACGACATTCCACTGCGGGAGTCACATCGAAGTTATGCGACGTTGAAAGCGGTCGAAGACGGCCTTCAGCAGTTCCGTGATTCCCCGATGCTGCTTGTCTGGGGGATGAAAGACTGGTGCTTCAGCCCTGAGTTCTACCAGGAATTCTGTCAGACATTTCCTGAGGCTGAACGACACCCGATCGCTGATGCCGGGCATTACATCTTCGAGGATGCTCACGATGAACTTCTGGCGACGGCGCGGGAGTTTCTGCACAGGACGCAGTGAAAACGGCGGGAAGGGCGATTGAAAATCGATGTGCGAAGGTTTGGTTGAGGTTTAAAGACCCTCTCCGGGCCTGATAGCGCGATGCGAGGAAGTCCCTTGAATAGTTGAAAGAGTGACGGTTTCCCCTGCGGAAGATAGTCTTCCGTGGGAGCGAACCATTCAGTTTCCTGAAAGAAGAAACCGTCATTTCTCTGGGCCTCGAAGGTGATCTGAAACGATTCTTCTCAACGACGAATGCCATCGAATCGATGTTCGGCCGAGTGCGCGATGTCACGCGACGAGTGAAACGATATCGAGATGG
>JBDONA010000363.1:0-4115 GCA_039831575.1 Fuerstiella sp.
GGCGTCGCCAGTTTCTTGCCGACGCAGGACACCAGATAGATTGATGACCGTCCTGTCATTCCGGTGTTCCTCGCTTGTCGAGGAACTGTGCCACATATGATTTTCGTTGTTGCTTCAAGAACTGAATGAAGGGTTTGAGAACCGCGTGCCGGTTTCCCTGAATGTTCAAAGGGAAGTGAAAGTCTCCGGTCAGTTCGACAGCTTCTGATTCTTTGGCCTCGTCGATGTTCCCAGTCGTGAGCCAGGCAACATCAAGACCGTCCATGAACTGGTTGATCGGGTCGAATCCGGTGGCGTAGTCGATCTGGTTAAGGACCAGCAGAGTCTTGCGGAATGTCGACAGGAACCCGGACCGCAAGGCACTCTGTTTCAACGGCTGCTCGGCGTGCCATTTCATGCGTTCTTTGAGACTCTTTGCGACGCCGACGTACAGGCAGAATTTTCCATCGGCAGCCATTCGCAGGTTCAAAGATTGTTCGTCGCAGTATTCGGTGACCCGAAAACTGTGGACGCACTCTGGCGGGAAGTACCACCAGTAAATGCCAGACTGCGACGGTACATTCTTCCAACCATTGGAACGAAGTGTGCCCAGTGTCTGTGGGCCGGAAAACGTGTCAGGCATCAACTACCTCCGCAGCGATGAGTGCGGCAGGCACGGGCAACTCGCCCGCCAGCAGCACCTCACCCATCCCACCTTTGCCGAGCGTTTCCTGGACCTCGTACCGCGACAGGTCCACGATCTCCATCTCGAGATCCGCGCCGCCGACCAGCCCATCCAACTCCGCCATGGAAGAGGCGTCGCCGCCGCCAAAGGTCGACTGGTCGCCCAGACTCTGCGATGACTCAACACGTTTCACGCCGCCGTCAAACGTGTTTTGATCGCCCAGGCTTTTGTCCTGATCTTTGGCCATGCTCTAGTTCGGTTTGCGTAACGCGGGAGGGCGCGGCTCATTTCATGCCGCCCCAGTATCCCAAGTCCAAAGGCGCGTTTCAACTAGCGGCCTGTTTCAGCGATCAGGCAGTCGCGTCGTTCCATCGGCTTCGTACAGCTGCTGGTCGCCAAGGCTCGTCAGCTAGCGATGGAAACCGCACAGCATTGGGACAGATTGGCGAAGAATCAACCGGCTGAGATTACGATGTTTCAGATTTCGGAAGTGCAAGAATCTCCTGCATTTAACGGTCGGCTGAGTTTTTTGACAGTACGGCGTTTCAACTAGCGGCTTGTTTCAGCGATCAGGCAGTCGCGTCGTTCACCAGCCCAGCGGCTTCCGGCATCGTCGCTCGCTGCGTCCTCGCTTTACTTGATTCCGCCTCCGGCGACTTTACTTGATGGAACTGCGGAGCACACGAAAGCCCAGGTTGTTGCTCCGGCTGTCAGGCGCGTACCAGTGGCGCTTCGCCGAACGGCAGATGTCGGAGTAGTCGTACCAACCGCCGCCCCGGTTCACCCGGCTCGAGCCCGAGGCAGGGCCTGTCGGGTTGGTTACACTCCCGCTCGGGTATTTGCCATACCAGTCCTGGCACCATTCCCAAACATTCCCGTGCATGTCATACAGACCCCACCCGTTCGGCTTCTTACCACCCACGGGATGTGGCCTGCGGCCAGAGTTCTTGTCGTACCAGGCGTAATCACCCAGCTCGGATTCACTGTCACCGAAACTGTATTTCGTCGTCGTCCCTGCCCGACACGCGTACTCCCACTCTGCCTCCGTCGGTAACCGATACACGTAGCCCCCCGACTTCTCCGAGGGCAGATCACTCAGCTTCCGACAGAACTCCACCGCATCGTTCCAACTCACCTTCTCAACCGGGTTCTGCGGGCCTTTGAACTTGCTGGGGGTACTGCCCATCACCTGCTCGTACTGCTCCTGAGTCACCTCGTACACGCCCAGCTCGAACGGCTTCGTCAACATCGCCTTGTGCGCTTCACCACCCTCACCCATCGTGAATGTCCCGCCCGGCAACAGCTTAAACTGCATGCCAATCGAGTTCTTTCGGGGCGGAAGCTGCGTTAGCACGTTCACAGGCAACTGACTCAACACGCTCGCAGGAAGCTTTTCAAATTCGGACACCAGGCCACTTGCTGCCTGCGGGTCCAGCTTCCGCAAAGAACCGTAATCCGCTGACGCCTTCGCCACATCCTGACTGCCAAGCGATTGACGGCACCGGGCGGTCAACGCCGTCACCAGTTTGTCTTTCAATGATGCCGACTCGCTCGCAGAAGCCCCCAGCGACAGGGCGGAATACAGTTCCGTGGCCGCTGCCGCATAATCCTGCTTCGCAACTGCCTGCTCGGCCAGCTTCACGTGCAGCACAGCTCGTTCCGTCTTCAGGCCGAGACTACTGTTCAGTTTCACTGCTTCCTCGAACGCAGCCACGGCACCTGCCAGGTCACCGGACTTTTCCTTCTGCTCGCCATCAGCTTTGAAGGCGGCTGCACGCAGTCGGCTCACGTCTGAATCAGCGGCCTGAAATCGTTCCGCGGCATCGCACGCCGCCCGGATGCCCGCGACATCTCCACGTGCCACTCCGTCTTCCGCCTGCTTCATATACGCCGCTGCCAGCAACTGCCGAACTGGCGTCAACTGCCTGCCCGAGGCTCCCAACGACTCCGCTTCCTTCAGATCTTTCTCTGACTCGCTGATCTTCCCATCCGTCGCCTGAGCTGTGGCTCGCTTCAGATACGCCGCAGCCAGCAGCTGCCGAACTGTCGTCAACTGCCTGTCCGAGGCTCCCAGCGTCTCCGCTTCCTTCAAATCTCTCGCTGACTCGCTGATCTTCCCATCCGTCGCCTGAGCTGTGGCCCGCTTCGCATACGCCAGTGCCTTCGCAGGCTTGATCTCAGCAACCGTCGGATCCACCTGCTCGGCCAGACCGATGTCTGCAAACGCTCCCTCAATGTCCGGCGTTGCTGCTTCCAGCCGCTGATTCGCACGGCCAATCAGTGCGGGCACATTGTCTTGATCCAAGGCCAGCGCATCGTCCCAGCGTTGCTCTTGGATGGCGCTTGCCACCGCCGATGCTCGCATCGAGGAACGGAGCGAAATCCCCTTATACACGACAACCAGAGCAAATATGGCGGCAGTCACGCTTACCGCAATCATTAATCGGTATACAGTTTTGCGCCAGGCAGTTTGTCGCTTGCACTCGCAAGTCTCATATGCTTGCTCGAACTCAAGGTCACCTAGGCTATTATCGGCTAGAGCCTGGCGATACGCTTTAACTCTACGGACTCCTCTTGAGTATTTGCAGCTTGCCATAGCCATCTCGAGCGCACGCATCGCCGTGCATCGTAAATTATTGAGATGCTGGCAATTATCTAGTAGTTCGTTCGATTCCTGTGTTGTGAATTCGTCAGATATTTTTTGAAGCGCTGACACGGCCGCGTCGAAATGGCATTCTTTTTTTTGTTTCTGTGCTCTCTCGATGACCGTTGCAACAGCAGCACCAGCATTTTTGTTTCGTTCAATTAGTTGCTGCCGCAGCTTTTGAAGATCCTCCGCCGCCGACTGCAATTCCAGCGCTTCCTCCACGGACGACAACAGGCCGTGCAACTGATTCGACTTCACGCGAGCGTTGATCGTGTCGCGCAGGTCTTTCAACCGATCACGGCTGCTTTCCGCCTTCTCCTTCAATAACCGGATGTCCGCATCCACCAGCGAATCATCGATGCGGGAGATCTGCTTCAGGCAATTGCCGTAGTCTTGAGACGCAAAAAGTTTCTCCGCTGCCGCGAACGCCTCGTCACGCGTCGCACGCAGTTTCTGGTCACGCTCGATCAGTTGCTGCCGCAGCTTTTGAAGATCCTCCGCCGCCGACTGCAATTCCAGCGCTTCCTCCACGGACGACAACAGGCCGTGCAACTGATTCGAATTCACGCGAGCCGTTATCGTGCCTCGTAGTACTTTCAACCGATCACGGCTGCTTTCCGCCTTCTCCTTTAATAACCGGATGTCCGCATCCACCAGCGAACCATCGATGCGGGAGATCTGCTTCAGGCAACTGCCGTAGTCTTGAGACGCGAAAAGTTTCTCCGCTGCCGCGAACGCCTCGTCACGCGTCACCTTCAGTTTGCGATCACGCTCCAGCAAATCCGCCTGAAGATTTTCCAGCTT
>JBDONA010001119.1:0-4107 GCA_039831575.1 Fuerstiella sp.
GATTCGAAGGTTGGCGATAAGCGGCGAACAGAGTTCTGCGACGACGGCGCTGATTGCCGGTCTGCATGATCGCATCGCTCAGGCCGAATCTCGGACCGTCGAACTGAAGAGACAGATCGTCGACATTCAGACGCACCGGCTTGACCAGGCCGATGTGGACGCGGCCTTCGGCGATTTCAATGGCGTCTGGAATACGCTGAGCCCACGTGAGCAGGCGCAGGCTTTGGCGTTGGTGATTGCCCGAGTTCTATTCGACGCCGCCGACAGCAGTATTGATATCGAATTCCAACCTTCGGCCATTAAGGCTCTGACTGGCGACAGACATGGGAACACAACAATATGATCAAGATGAAGCGGACTATTCAGTTCCAACGAGGACGCCAGGGACGTCGGCGGAAAAGCGACGAGTCTATGGGCGAGAAAAGAGGGACGCTCGAGTGATGCCTGACAGGTCTGGCATGAGATTCAATTCAGCAAAAACGGAGTCAAGCGCGCTGGTCGGCTTGTGCGTGCTCGTCGCCTTGACTGCCCGATTCGCAATGCGGCTTCGAACGCTTTCGATCGGGCTTTGCAAATCAGGTTTCGCAGCCCGGTAATTCAGGTCAATGGACGGGCCGGGCTGATGCTGCGGCGAATAGAGCCGAATCGATGAGTCCCGCGTGGACACCACAATCGTGGACGTGCCCAGTGGACCAAATGCGAAGGTCGCTGCCGAACGCGTGATCAACCCGGCCTGAATGAACCCGCCGGTCGTCACGGTGGGCAACTGCGGTCCCGGTTCAATGCGAAGCGTGAATTGGCCGACGTCGCCTCGGAAGATATTAGCGCTTTGGACTTGAACAAAATATCTGCGTGGAGTGACACTGAAGTTGATTTGAGCCCCCAGCTGCGTGTTCGGTGCGACGGCCTGGATGACGGCTCCGGTATCCGCATCGCCGATGACCACTACGGAGTCCAGATTTGCCGCAACGTCGTTGACCATCAACGTCATGTCGACTGCTCCGGTCAGCTCGCTTTCAAACACGAACGTGTCATTGTCGAACCGAGTCTCGATAATGCCGGTTTCAACCAACAGATCAGTGACCGAATCGAGCACGCCCATGTCGGTCGCCGTGTCGATCGTACCGCCATGGTCGTCGCTGCGATCGCCCAGCACGGACGTCAAGGTGCCGATGTCGTCACTGCCGAGGATGATGAGGCCGAGGGGGGAGTTGAGCGGGTCGACCATGGACTGTCTCGTCCAAATCGTCCGATCGTCATTGAACGGGCTGCCCATGATCGGGGAAAAACTCGCGTCACCGTCGCTGTATTCGTCAACGACGACAGACTCATCCGCGGCAAGGACATCCGATTTGTGTTTGAGACCGAACGCATGTCCGGCTTCGTGTGAACCGATGGCTCCAATTGTCATGCCCGTTTCAAAACGAACCGACAGGGGCGTGCTCTCTGGCGGATTCAGCACGGTCTCTGTGAAAACGTAGGCCGTATTCTTTGAGAACGGATTCGTGAAGTTCCCCAAAGGTGAGACACCGCTGGAGGGGTGTTCGCCAAACAAGTTATTCGCGAGGATGTTGTTTTCCCACCGCCCGCCAAACACGATGCGTTCGGTGTATGCCGGGACATCTGGGGAGCCGACCAGATGCGGCCGAACAATTGTCGTCACGTTGACATCGAACGGAGCAAAGTCTTCGGCCATCGTGTCCCAGATGTCCTGGATCAAGGCCAGTTCGGTGATGTTGTAGAACGTCGATTGTCCGTCGAAATCAAATGCCGGAGTTGTAATCGTGTGGACGATGTAGGAATCGGAATGACCATTGAAGTCCAGGTAGATCGTATTTGTGGCTCCCGGATTGCTTTCCAGTCGCGGAACCCGCAATCCGAACGTGGAGAGCCCGACGGGAACATCACCCCCCAGACTGTCGCCAGTTTCCGGAACTCCTCTGATAGAACCCGACTGAGACAACAGTCGATCGTTGTCGGTGCGAATGCCGAGCAAGTTTGTTGCCGAACCATAAAACACGTGGACACCGCCTGCGTTCACAATCGAACCGATGTCTTCACCCGGCACGCTGACGGCAAGATCGGCACGACCAGTCGGGTCCACCTGGCCTACAGCCAATGAGGAACCAAACGCATCCTGGTCTTCGACGGTATCATTGATTCCTGCGGTGTCCTGGCTGAGCACCTGGTTGTCAACGGTTGTGAGACCGGTGTTGCGACCGAAGATCAGGTTGACGACACCCCCATCTTCCGTCCACGGCAATCGAGTCACCAAGCCGGCCTCTGTGCCCACGGTTTCTGATCCAGCGGCTTCCGTATTCTCGCCGGGAACACCGACCGCCAAATCACCGAACCCGTCGCCGTCGAAATCACCAATCGCGACGGACGTTCCGAAACGATCCCCCTTCTCAGCGTCTTCCAGGATTCCTGGTGTATTTTGATGAAAGATCTGACTGTCACTCACTCGAATTCCCCAGAATCGCGTGCCAAAAACGACGTTGACCGCACCTGCGTTGGCGACCGATTCAATTGCCTCCCCTGGAACTCCGATCGCCAGATCATCGACTTCGTCGCCGTTGATATCACCAACGGCCAGCGATGATCCCAGGTAGTCGAATCGCTCATCCCCCACCAGAATCTGCGATCCGGTTGGAAATTCCGAGGCCCTCACCACAGTCGGGCCAGAACTCAGCAGGTTTTGGGGGGAGGGGCGGGGGGGGCCAAAGCCGGTGTTATACCCGTAGTACACGTGCGCTGCGCCCGCATCCACAATGTTAAACCTGACTCCTCCTACAATGTTAAACACGTCTTCTCCTGGTACACCGACTGCGAGGTCGTCAAAACCATTGCCGTCGAAGTCGCCCGCGGCCAATGCCGATCCAAACATGTCATAGTCCTCAGCCTGGCCGACTCCAACAACACCGTCCTGGCGAAGAAACTGACTGCCATCGGTCGTCAGTCCGTCGGCCGCTCCGAAGAGAATCTGGACAGCTCCGGCATCGCTCAAGCTATCCAGGTTTTCACCGGGCACACCGATGGCAAGGTCCTGGAAACCATCATTGTTGAAGTCACCCGTCGTCAACGCTGCGCCGAAGCGATCAAACCGTTCGGGAATGTCTGCGATCCCAGGACTATCCTGATGAAACAACTGATTGTTGCTTGACTGGATTCCATTCACTGATCCATAGAGGACATTGACGGAGCCGGCATTTCGTGCGTCCCTGATCGCTTCGCCGGGAACGCCAATCGCCAGGTCCAGAAATCCATCATTGTTGAAGTCGCCGGCCGCCAAAGCGCTGCCGAACCGATCATTGGCCTCTGCTCGACCGATGATCGTGGATTGATCTTGATGCCAGATCGTGTTGTTCGAATTGATGAGACCGGTATAGGTTCCGTAGATCACGTTGACAGAACCCGCATTGGCGATCAAGCCAATGTTCTCCTGTGGCGCTCCAATAGCCAGATCATCGTAACCGTCCCCGTTGAAGTCGCCAAAAACGGACGTGAGCAATTTGCGTTGTTCGAGACATTCTGCACCGGCGACGCAAGTCGATCGGTTTGCTTGAGCGTACTGGCGGCGACGCTTGTTTCGTTTGTTCATGCCAAAGATTGAGGAAATCAACATGGCGCATGCTCCTTTTGAACTTGGTTTCGCAGAGAAAGTGATATCTACAATGTCAAGCGCAATCGGGCCGCAAATGTTACGGTGCACTACTCGAAACTACTCGTTTCGGAACGAAAACGGCCAACATTGATTGCAAGGTGCTGCAATGTTTGGGACGACAAAAACACTGACGAACCGTGCGTTTCACACGTGCTGTTTCTCACGACATCCTGTAGTTTTCAGCGCGAGTCCTCGTTCCGCAGGCGGAAGACCAACAACTCCCTAGGTCGCCAACTTGACAGGCTGTTAACTGCTTTGTCCAGAGTTCGAAGAGGGTCCCTCCCGATCGATGACCCCTATTTGGGTCTCGGAAAACGGGAAACCGTTTCCCAGCAACAGGTGCCGTCAGTCGGAACGCGCGAAAACAGGCGCGCATTGTTTCGAAGAGGGTTCCTACCGGGGAGGATCAAGGCACTCGGACTTCAGACTGCGAAACCATCTCT
>JBDONA010000584.1:0-68507 GCA_039831575.1 Fuerstiella sp.
TCCACCTTGAAACCACGCCCCGTCGCATTTCTCTTGCGACGCCCGGAACGCCGTTTTTTCGTCAACGATTCGACCAGTCGTGCCTGCAGGGAGCAAATCTCAGCCTGCTGCAGTACCGGGACACTGTGGCTGATCGTGGTCCTTTGTCGAAGAACGGATTTTCGGGGAAGCAGTAAACACCCGCGTCTGGACATCAGGAACTGACAAATGTCTTACATTCTTCTTACAGAGGACTGACCACTTGCTGGACGATGTTGTGTCTAATCCCCAGTATCCAAAAACGATTCGACTGAAGTACGACCGAGGCCTGACGGCGTTATTGAGAAGTCAGTACTCACGGTCTGCCGCAGCAGAACTCAAGATTTCCAACAGGAAACGGAGACAGACGATGAAAAACTTTGCAGTAATGACGTTGATGTGTGTGATGGGCAGCACAGCCGTCGCAGACACTCACCAGGTAAGACTGGACGTGTCCCCGGTGTACGGAGTGCTGAAGTCCGGCGAGAAACAAACCACGTGGATTCGTGTCGGTCTGGAAGGGTTTAAGCTGGAATCCGGCAACAAGCGACCGGGCGTCAATCTGGCAATCGTCCTGGACAAGTCAGGATCGATGCAGGGGGAAAAGATCAAGCGAGCACGTGAAGCGGCAATTGATGCCATTGGCCTGCTGAGTGCTGACGACATCGTGTCAATTATCACTTATGACTCTACAGTCAACGTGCTGGTACCATCCACAAAGCTGACCGACAAGCAGGCTGTCATCAAGGCGATCTCCGGTATCCAACCGGGAGGAAACACCGCCCTGTTTGCCGGCGTCAGCAAGGGTGCCGCCGAAGTTCGTAAATTCCTGGACAAGGAACGTGTCAACCGAGTAATCCTGCTGTCCGACGGTCTGGCCAACGTGGGACCGTCGTCGCCGGGCGAACTTGGCAGTCTTGGTAAATCGCTGATCAAAGAAAACATCAGTGTGTCTACGCTGGGACTTGGTCTGGGTTACAACGAAGACCTGATGGTGCAGCTTGCGGGAGCCAGCGGTGGCAATCATCTGTTTATCGAAGACGCGTCCGAACTTGCAGATATTTTCCGCAGCGAATTTGACGACGTGCTGTCCGTAGTGGCTCAGGAGATCGACGTCCGCGTCTCCATACCGAAGGGTATTCGGCCTGTTCGCGTTCTTGGAAACGATGCCGACATCAACGGGCAGGATATCGTTACCCGACTGGCTCAGATTTACAGCGAACAGGACAAATACGTTGTCATCGAAGTTGAACTGGCAGCCGCCGAGAACGGCAGCCGCCTTGAACTGGCGACGGTGTCCGTGACTTACGCGAACATGAAAACGCACGAAAGCGATAAACTCGCCGGTGGGGCAAAAACCTCATTCAGCGACGACGACAAAAAAGTGTCGGCCAGTCTGAATCAAAGCGCCATGGCGGACGTTGTGGCGATGTTCTCGAGTGAACAGAACAAACTGGCAACCAAATACCTGGACGCAGGTGATCTGATGAAATGTCGGCAGGTCCTCAAAGAGAACGTCGACTATCTGAATATCAACGCAATGCTCTGTCCAACCGATTCTGTTCGGCTGACGGATCTGGCTGTTCAGAACGACTTTCAGCTGGAACAGCTTCAGGGTGTGACCAGCAACAAAGACTCGAAGGCTAATTTTGCACGCAAGAGCTTCCGGTATTATCAGAATGCGGTAGACGTGCAGCAGCGAGCCGGTAGTGCCCCGATGCCCACAGACAAATGACGATACGGAAAACACGTAGAAAACCTGATGAAGTCGGTGCCCCGGACCACACGAGCTAACGCTCGGAACTGAGAACACACTCCAATTGTTCGCCGAACCTGACTGAACGAAAACGTGTGTTCATAAATACGGGTAGATAATATCCGCCGACAGAAATCCGAAGCCCGGCACGTCAAGGTGCCGGGCTTCTTACACGGAAGGACGTGGAATCGATACAATACCACAACATGAAACGTCGCCCGTTAATCCTGATTGCGTTGATCGTCATTCTGCCGCTGGCAGCTTTGACATGGGCCGCATTACGCATTGCCGATAGTGAACAGATTGTTGTGCGACAGCGATTTCGTCAGCTGATGGAAGATCGACTCCACGACGTGAATGACAACGTCGCGATATTCTTTGAAAACGCAGAGCGGTCGCTGAACCAGATCACCACGATCGATCATTTCGACGTCGACCAGCTGCGGCAGGTCATCCGCAGCGAGCCCACCATGCTGCAGATGTTCGTGCTGAATCCGGCGGGTCAGATCACCTATCCTGATCCTGGCGACATGGAAAGCCTGAACGGCAGAGAACGTCTGTTTCTGGTCCAGGCAGCAAAGATGTTTACCGGCAAGGATCTTAAAGAAGCCATCGTGCGGGCAGAACACGTGACAAACGTCGCCAGCGGTCAGGTCGCCGAGGAAGGCAATCGGTCAGCTTCCAGCCAGCGTCGTGTCCCGATGTCATCCCAGACTTTGCCGTCACCGGTGCCGCAGGCTGTGCAGGAATTGCAGGTCCAGCAGAAGTTCCAGGCTCCCTCACAACTGGTGCAGGATGCATACAGCGTCCCCCAGGTGCAGAACATCGCCGAATTCACGGAGTCGTCCGGCTGGTTTGTCTGGTACTGGGACCGAGGTCTGAACCTGATCTATTGGCAGCGCCGGTCATCCGGGCACATCGTCGGCTGCGCACTGGAGCGGGCGCGGTGGATGGCAGATCTTGTGGCTCACCTGCCGGAAACCGTCGACAGCGCCACCGAAAAAGTTCGACGTGTGACCACGCGTGTGAGACTCGTCAATACGTCGGCAGAACCCGTTTACCAATGGGGCGGTTTTGAACCAGAACACGCAAATCCGTTGTGCGAGGTTCCTGTCGTGGCTCCCCTGGCGTCATGGCGACTGCAGTGTTTTGTGCCGGAAGACCAATTGACCGCCGGAACCGGCCGCAGCGTGTACTTCACCCTGGCCGCCGGACTGTGCGCAGTTGCTGCAGCGCTGGCCGTCATCGCCGTGCTGTTTGTCCGTGAGTACGCCCGCGACATGCACGAAGCGTCTCAGCAGGTAAGCTTCGTGAATCAGGTATCGCACGAACTGAAAACACCGTTGACAAATATTCGGATGTACGCGGAATTGCTGGATCGTGATCTGGATGGGATGGAAAACGACAATGCCGTGCGACCAAAACAACGTTTGAACATCATTCTCTCAGAAGGACAACGTCTCAGTCGATTGATCGGCAACGTACTTACGTTCGCCCGGCAGCAACGCAAAACTCTGCAGCCGCAACCTCGTCAGGAAATTCCGGACAAACTCATCCGCACAATCCTTGATCGTTTTGGCCCGGCATTTGGCGACCAGCAAATCGATGTCCAGCTGGACCTCAATGCCGAACAGGCAATGTTGCTGGATCCGGACTTCGTGGAACAGATTGTCGGCAACCTCGTGAGCAACGTGGAAAAATACGCAGCCTCCGGCGGCCTGCTGCGGATTGAAAGCCAATTGTCCCGACAGAAATCGGCCAGCAACATACCGGACAAGTCTGTGGCCAACAGCGATTCGTCATGCCAGCTGACGATTGATGTCATCGATAAAGGTCCCGGCGTGGAGCCTGCAAAACGAGGCGAAATCTTTCAACCATTTGCACGCGTTTCGAACACGCTCAGCTATGCCGCCGGCACAGGAATCGGACTGTCGATCGCCCGCGATCTGGCGCGACTGCACGGCGGAGACGTCGTACTGATGGAGAGTTCAGCAGGATGCAGGTTCCGCGTCACGCTGCGGGGCGGCACGCAGACCGACGCGGGCTAACGCCCGGAAACTGAGGTCTCGTTCCCAGGCTCCAGCCTGAGAACGAGTTGAAAAGCCTAAGCTCCCATGAACCACACGCACAGCCACGCGAGCAGCGGAAACAGCAAAAAGATCAACGCGAACGTGACAAAGTTCGATTTTTTGTTGTCGGGCCAGCGCCCCATGCGTTTGTCTTCGTGATGCGTTACAGAAGTTTCGATCCGGGCAGCGTAAACTGAATCCGAGTCGGCAGTTTAAACTGTCTTCTCGTCGTCTTCCGGACAGGCGTCGCTGGACGCATCGAACCATTCCGGCTTGAATTCGATTCGCCGCTTCTGCTTCATCGCGATGTTTCCGGTCAACGCCATGATCGCGTCCGCCATAGCAACATGTCCGTTGCACCGCAGATCGTTAGCACCGGTCCGGATGCAGTAGCAGAAATGTTCCATCTCTTCGCGGTAGCCGCGACTGACCGTCTCACCAGGCCCTGTGGCTGCAGCAGCCGCCGGCGCGCTGGTTTCGTAACTGTCCAGAACCGGTCCGGATCCCTTGTTGTCCACCATCCAGATTCGCTGTTCAACACCGCCCGGACTGTTCTTACTGGCTTCCTTGTACAGCAGCGCTTCTTTTTCTGTCTTCATCCACAGAGTTCCGCGACTGCCAAAGACCGCTTCGCCGTACGGCTCCCACCGATTCGTATTCATGGATGAGTAGGTAACAACACTGAGGTCCCGTTCGTTCTGTTCATAGGTTTTACCGGGAAATTCGAATGTGACGAAAATCTGATCATCAATGTCACGGTCATCATTCCATGCAGATTCGGGCCCGACGCCTTCCATCCCAAAGAAGTTCCGGCCACCATAACCCTGAACCGCCAGGGGATGTACTTTGCCCAGAAAAATGCTGGCTGCGTCCATCTGATGACTGCCAAGTTCTGCCATCAGGCCGCCGCCGGTTTCGTTAAATAGACGCCAGTCGACCAGCTTCCGAGCCGAAGGGTAGCCGAGTTCCTGCAGAGAACCGTCCTTTTCCATTTTCTCCAGAACTTCTTTGTCTTTTGTCTTCGTCAGACCCTTGTTGGTCCATTTCTGCCAGGCGTCGCTTCCGGGAAAGCTGTTGTTGCGATGCCACTGAGCTCGAATGAACTTGATGTCCCCCAGCAGACCCATCTTTGTCAGGTATGCGGCGTTGTCATACAGCACGCTGTAATGACGCTGATGACCAACGGCCAGCATGACTCCGTTTTTTTCCGACGTGCGGATCATCTGTTTGCACTCGGTGACATTCTTCGCCATCAGCTTTTCGCTCAGGACATGCAGTCCGGCTTCCATGCACTCAAGTGCGACTGCAGCATGTTGAATCAACGGTACTGCAATCACGACGGCCTCAACATCCAGAAGACCCTTCGCTTTGGCCGCCAGTAAATCCTTGTGGTTGCTGTAGACTTTGACGTCCTGGGACTTCGCCCCCAGGACCTTGTCCAACCCTCTGCGCGCCACCGGGTGACTGCCGGAAAATGTACGATCAACATTAGCAGGTCGCATGTCAGCGATCGCCACGATTTCCATATAGTCGGTGGGATGCTCGTTGATCAGCACGTTGCCTTCGTCGCCGGTGCCAATGAAGGCTGTCCTGACCGGATCGCCTTTGAGCTTGCCGTAGCCGAAGTACAGTGCTCCAAGGCCAGTACCTGCAGCGGCAGCCGTCTTCATGAAGTCTCGACGAGAAATCCCGACAACGTCGTTGAAGTTGTCCTTGCCGATCTGTTCCTGCTCAGGTGTAAGAAGCATGATTGTTTTCCTCTACCGTTAGGTTGAGTTAATAGGTTGGTTTTTCAGTGAACGTCTGTGAACCTGGGAATGCATTACAGGCACGCATGCCCAGGAAACATTTGACTACTGCGTAATACGCTGACTTGTGGCCGCGGCGAACGTCTTTTCCTTTGCGAGTGTCGCTGTTCCACGAGCCCCACGACCATTTTTTTTAAAAACTGTTTAACTCAAGTTGTGGCAGATGCCACTTCAGGTGCCTCGTCCCCTGTGGCCACCGTGGACCTGAGAGAAGGATTTATTTTGTTGTCGGCTTTCCACTTGCTGAAGAACGTGGAAAGAACTCCATCAAGGCCAAACCACATTCCGGTGGGCAAAGCAGCAATGGCCAGAAGGGCAAACACTTCGATCAGGTTTTTGTTGACGATGAAACTGTGTTCCGGTCCTGGAAGTTCAGGGACGCCGGGCAAGGGTGGCATCGCCATATAGAAGTTAAACAGCATGAATGCTGCGGCCGCGGCTGCGAACCGTGTGAACATTCCGGTGATCAGCATACACCCCAGTGCAGTTAAACCGATGATCGTCATCGTGTCAGCGAATTTCAGGACGGTCAGCGGTTCTCCGACAGGGCCGTGAGAACGCTGGTCCACAGTCAGTAGTTTGCTGGCGGCATCTTTAAGTTCTGCTTCCATCGCCTTTACCGGACCAGTCAGTTCAGCCCGCAGAGTCTGAATCTTGCCCCACGTATATTGAAGATGGTCTTGCTCAAACGCTGTGTCTGCCTTCGCGTAGTTCTCTTCGTATTCGACCAGCTTCTGTCTGTATTCATCGACTTTTCCGACACGCTGCCAGGCGGCGTTTCCATGCATGTCCGGATCGCCATTGACCGCAGCGGCCAACTTTCTCAAATAACCAAGTCCCTTTTTCTGGCGTTCGAAAATTGTTTTGACGGCCTTCAAATAGTCGGCAGACCTGCGATCCAGTGCAGCATCGGCATCTTCAGGGGCCTTGATCAGTGCGTCTAATTTTGCCTTGTCCGAAGGAGTCAGAAAGCCACGATATTCGCCCGTTCCGGATTCGAAAAACTCCTGAACATCGCTTGTCTTACCAGCGTTCACGTAGAGGCGTTTTCTTGCCGAATCAAACCAGATCACATGGTCAGAAACTCTTGAAGCCTCCTTAAGGTCTTTGACACCTTCCGGGAGTTCCTTCAGTTCCTGCGCGAAAACAAGTCGATCGCCGACTTTTGAAGTATTGCCCTCCAGCAATTGATTCAGTTTGGTCGTTTGTGCTTTGTCCAGCCGATAGTGTCTTTGAAAACGACCGGCCCAGGCGTTCCAGCGCGCTGATACTTTTTCGTAGTCCAGCCAGCCGAGTTCA
Source organism: Fuerstiella sp. (assembly GCA_039831575.1). Classification (GTDB taxonomy): domain Bacteria; phylum Planctomycetota; class Planctomycetia; order Planctomycetales; family Planctomycetaceae; genus Fuerstiella. The sequence continues at coordinate 6,951 of JBDONA010000584.1, forward strand.
TCGGGATCGCCCGCCATATTGCGAAACGTGTTTCGCATGGGGCCAACGGAATTCTTGAGGTAGCCACCGGAGGTCCACGGACGCGGTGAACGCAGCGTGTCAAACTTCCAGAGGCCTTCGTATAACAATTGCCAGCCAATGGCCAGACGCAGTACCACCAGCAAAATGACGGCGGCGAGAGGATAGCGACGGATGTCGGTCACGAGATCTGAACTCCGGGTATCAGTAGTCGGCAGTAACCTGCCGGGATCACGATGGAATGTAAGACAGTTTGGTCGCTGACCTCTCCAGAGTTGAGCTTTGCGTTCCGTGAAGAACGTGCCCAACTGGGAATACGTTGTGACTATTTTGTTTCACGCGGCCAAATCCATTTCCAGGCATCTGCCGGAATAGGCCGCTGAAGACTGCTCGATGCTCAACTCTGGAGAATCAAACTACACAGTCACCTGCTCTTTGTCCCAGAAAATCTGGCCAAAAGGCACTCCGATGATCGTCGGAGTGACCCGTTTTCCACTTTCGGGGAAGGGGACCAGGATGGCTCCAACATCTGACAGATTATCACACACTGTCCGAGCATTTTCGACCCCCAACACAAAAAACGCCGTGGAAAGTGCGTCTGCGGTGGCCGCAGAATCCGCCAAAACGGTCACCGACAGCATTCCTTCGACGGGCAGCGCGGTTCGAGGATCCAGAATGTGCCCGTATCGTCGTCCTTCATGCCGAAAAAACTGAATATTCGAGCCGCTGGTCGACATTGCCTGGTCCCGCAGCAGCACTGTCCCCAGACGTTTCTTCGTGAATAGTGGGTTTCCGATCCCAACCGGCCACCCCGTTTCCTCGTTGTGCTGGCCTCGAGCCACAAGGCTGCTGTGGCCTCCGTGAACAAGAAAAGACTGCGGACCGTCTTCCATCTTCTGTAGCCACGATGCTGCTTCGTCCAGCGCAAATCCCTTGCCGATCGCTCCTGGATCCAGCTGCAGGCCATCGGCGTCAAAAGTCACGGTGCCGGCTTCATCGTCCAGACTAAGGTGGTGAGAGCCGGATCTGGCGAGCACTGCATCAAGCTCTTCCGCCGTCGGAATGCGCTGCTCCGCCCGACATTCCTGCCACAGCCGGATTTGAGTCCCCGCTGCGATATCAAAGGCACCGTCCGTTTGTTGATGCAGCCGCTGGGCGGTTTTCAAGAGCTCGTAAAGAGCGGGCCTGAGTCGGACGGGTTCTGTCGCCGCAAGGCGATTGGTTTGGGAGATTTCACTGTTCCACTTGTAGACACTTAGCCAACCTTCAATCTCGTGGACCATTTCCAGGACGTCACCGACCATCGACACCTGTTCGTGAGATCCCGGGTTCATGATCACGGAAAACTCGCAAGCCATCGCTCGAGTCGCCACCCGTACGGTGCTGCCGCCCACCGGAGCGCTCGCCGGATCCGCGCAGCGATCGCTGTCGGACGGTGTGGGCTTCAGAAAGTCGCGTCGGGTCTTCGATCGGTCAGACATAGTGTCGCCCATCATAGCAGCCATGAGTTCACATTCCGCAACTCATGACAGACAGAGCAGTCTGCTTATTGTCGTGAACCGTTCCGGTTCGTGGGCAGACCATTTTTTTCAGGCTGCAACACGTCTTTCGCGGCCACGAGTCAGCGCGAAACGCTGTAGTCCCCGCCCTTCGCGGCACGCCAGTCTTCGAGACTGGGCTGCATCCCGTCCTGAGCGTCAACTCCCAGGCCATCGGCGATGCGGTTGATGTAGTTGAAGTAGCCAATGACCTGAGCGGCCACTGTGATTTGCTGGTCAGTGAATCCTGCCTTGCGCAGAACCGCTACGTCCGTTTCGTTCACCTGCCCGGGCGTCAGAGTCAGTTTGACCGCGTAGTCGCACAGCTTGCGGTCTTCGCGCCGAAGTTCTGCAGTGCGATAGTCGTAGACGAGCTGCTGGGCAACTCGGTCGTTTCCGGACTCCCGACCGAAGTCCTGTGCGTGGGACAATGTTCAGTAGTAGCAATCGTTGACGTTGCTGACGACCGCAGCCAGCATCTCGCGTTGTGCAGCGTGAAGCGAATTCGGCGACTTCATCAGACGAATGTAGAAGCGGAGTGATTCTCGCAGGATGGCCGGATCCTGACTCTGCACCTTCAGGATGTTGGCGACAAAGCCTGCGCGCTGCTGACACGATTCGTACATCTTCGCCAGCTCGCCCGTCGCTTCGCTCTCGTTGACCTGCTCTATGTACGGCACGCGAACTCCTCAAACGCTACCACTCGACGTCGCTGCTTTATGCGCTGCCCATGTTAGAAGCTACCTGCACGCTTTGGCAGTCAATTGATGATCGCTATCATGACACGGGTGAAATTCGATCCACGTATTGCCGAGGCCCTCCCAATGTTGAATCACTCTGTCACGATTTTTCTGACAAGCCTGCTGCTGCTGTCCTGTCCGGCTTCCGCAGATACCAGCCGGCCCAACATTCTGTTTGCCTTTGCCGATGACTGGGGTCGCTACGCCAGTGCCTACGCCGCCATCGAAAAAGGCGGGCCCAGCGATATCGTCAGTACTCCAAACTTCGATCGCATTGCCAAAGAAGGTGTGCTGTTTACCAACGCCTTTGTTAACGCGCCGTCCTGTACGCCGTGTCGCAGTTCACTGCTGTCAGGGCAGTATTTCTGGCGGACGGGACGTGGAGCAATTCTGCAGGGTGCGATCTGGGACGAGAACATTCCCAGCTATCCGTTGATTCTGCAAAAGGCCGGTTATCACATCGGACACACCTATAAAGTCTGGAGTCCCGGTTCACCCGCAAATGCGCCTTACGGAGCCCGTGCGACCAGCTATGGCAAGAAGGGAAGCAGGTTTAACGGATTCAGTCAGTTTGTGGACAGGCAGGACGACGCCGAAGTCGGCAAGAACACGTTGCTGAATGAAGTCCGCGGCAACTTCGCGGACTTCCTTGCGGATCGCGAAGGCGACCAGCCGTTCTGTTACTGGTGGGGACCAACCAATTGCCACCGCAAATGGATTCAAGGATCAGGAAAAAAATTGTGGGGACTGAACCCCGACGATTTGAAAGGCAAGTTGCCGGCCTGTCTGCCGGACGTCCCGATCGTTCGCGAAGACTTTGCAGACTATCTGGGCGAAGCCATGGCCTTTGATGCCGGACTCGGAGTGCTGCTGGACGAACTGCAAAAAACGGGCGAAATTGACAACACCATCATCGTCGTCAGCGGCGACCATGGAGCGCCCGGATTTCCTAACGGCAAGTGCAATCTGTACGACTTTGGAACTCATGTACCGCTGGCCGTTCGCTGGCCGAAGCAGGTTCCAGGCGATCGAGTTGTCCACGACTTCGTTTGTCTGCCGGATCTGGCCGCAACATTCGTCGAAGCTGGTGGCGAAGTCGTGCCACAGGTCATGACGGGCAAAAGCCTGCTGCCCGTGCTGACGTCCGACAAATCCGGCGTTGTTGACCCGATGAGAGACTCTGTGATCACAGGACGAGAACGCCACGTCGCCAGAGCTCGCACGGACTGGATGCCGTATCCTCAGCGAGCAATTCGCACAAAGAACTTCCTGTACATTCGCAACTTCAAACCTGACCGCTGGCCGGCGGGGACGGGACCGGGATACGGGGCGACGGCCGGGGAAATGCCCACTTTCGAAGCATTGCGGGAAAACACATTCGCAGCCTTCGGCGACCTGGACGGTAGTCCAACTAAAGCATGGATCGCTTTAAACTGCGAAAACGATCCGGAGCAAAGAAAGTACTTTGACTTTGCGTTTGCCCGCCGACCGGAAGAAGAACTCTACGATCTCAAAGTCGATCTGCATCAGGTCTATAACGTGGCCGCAGAAGATCGCTACGCCGAAGTGAAAGCGGATTTGTCAGATCGATTGATGCAGATCCTGAAAGACACCGGTGATCCACGCGTCACCGGTGATGGCTCCACGTATGACAAGCCACCGTTCGCAACAGAATGGAAAAGGGCAGCTCCCGGAAAGAACAAGTAGTAACCGGCAATCCATTTTGTGTTTCATCTGTCAAATCCGTGTAATCTGTGGACGCTCCGGATTCCGCAGTTCTGATCCCGAGATTTCGACGGGGCAAAGATTCTGCCATGACGACTGCGGCCCATCACTGTCTGTTGGAACAGATCGACCAGCACGGATTCGCGATCGTGCCGCACGGGCTGGATACGGTCACGATTGACCGCTTCAAAGCACTGCTGGACGTTGCACGCTCCGCTGACAATGCTGAGAACGTCACCAACAGCAGCGGAACCTACGGCCTTCGCAATCTGACTGACGTTGTTCCGGAAGTCGCTGAACTGATCCGACTTCCGGCGGTCGTACAGCCAATCACGGAGATACTCGGCCCCGCCGCATTTATGACGCGGGCAACGTTGTTTGACAAGACGCCCGGTGCCAACTGGGGAGTCTTCTGGCATCAGGATCTGTCGATCGCTGTTGAAGCGAAACATGAGCTTGACGGCTTCAGTGCGTGGACACGAAAAGCGAGAGTACAATGTGTCCAGCCGCCGGTTGAACTCATGAAACGCGTGCTGGCAGTGCGGCTGCATCTGGACGACTGTACCGCAGCCAACGGAGCATTGAAGGTGCTACCGGGGACTCACCGAGACCGCATGTCGGCCACGGAAGTGGATGCTCAGCAGCAACGAACGGCCAGTGTCATCTGTGAGCTTCCGGCCGGCGGAATGCTGATGATGAGGCCCCTGCTGCTGCACGCGTCGTCGCCAATGGATGAACCACGTAGTCGACGAGTAATCCATTTCGAATTCGTCAACTTCGAAGTGCCGCAGCCGCTGAAATGGAAGTATCGAATCGCGTGCGAATATGCTTGATCAAAGTCGAACGTGTCGTACGAATCGTGCTTCGATCGATCAGCGCATGCCACCGGCGAGGCACATTCCAACAGACGAATGCGAATCGCCGTTGGCTCGAATTGGACGATGTCGTCCACTGTAGTGGAGACACAACGTCAATCGGGAACTGTCCAGCGATGCACCGTTTCGGGGCATCTGCCAGTTACCACACTCGCGTCAGATCAACGACGATGTCCGGCAATCCGTCGAACTCAACGGTATCGACACATCGGACCGCTTCACCGTACTTCTGATTGGTTAAAGCGTATTTCCGAACGGATTTTTCGTCCGGATCAACGACCCAGTATTCGGGCACTCCGCTTTGTTCGTACAGTTCCTTTTTTAGCCCTTCGTCACGCTGAGCCGTCGACGGAGAGAGAATCTCCACGACAAGGTCCGGTACACCCTTCACCTTCGTTGTGGTGATAATGCGATTCTCTGTCAGCACAACCACAAGGTCCGGCTGAACAACATCATGATTGCTGAATTGAATATCAATCGGAGCGTCCATCACCTGCCCCAGACCGTTTAATTCAATGGCGGAAAAAAGCTGAAACTGAATGTGGCGTGAGATTTTCTGGTGCTGCGGAACCGGAGCGGAATTCATGTAATGCACTCCATCGATAATCTCATGACGATTTCCATCCTCCGGATACTGCACGTAATGTTCGTACGTCAGCTTCGTCTGTGATTGTGTGCGAATGTCATGAGATACAGACATCGACTTACTCCGACTGCTTGTGCAAATGATGTGACCGTTCATCATACCGCCGAAAACAGCAGAAGTCACCAGCCATTTGCCGCCACCCACCAGCGTGATCTCGGCAGAATACAAAAGCAATGTTACCAGACTCATCGGCCACGATTGTTCGACAGCCATATTCAGCGGCGCTGCCTGAGTTAAGCCACTGACATTCTCTGCGTACGGTTTATTCCCTGAACCTACTCGCGGCTAAGTCGATTCCAGCGGTTCAGGATCTCGATTTCCATCGGCAGCAGTACAAACAGCCAGCCCCAGACGAAGTTGACGATGGCTCCCAGAAAAATGCTCCAGGAAATGCCGTTCAGTCGTGCCATTCGCCCCGAGAACTCGAAGATCGTCAGCGTGATGAACGGGCAACACATAAACGATATCGCCGTAACGAACATCGCGATGGGAAGAGCGGCCCACCGAGTGTACAGCGACAGCAACACTGTCAGGTGAGCACACAGCAAAACCTCAAAGACCACGCTGACAATGGCGGTACCGGAAAGCGGTCTTGTAATGGCTGACGAATTGTAAATCAGCAGGATACCAATCCACAGTACGCCCGGAGTGAGCGCAAGGCAGCATGCACCAAGCTTTTGCAGCAATATAAACGGTGTGCCCGTCGGCAGCATGGTCAACGACGCGATCGTCGATTGCCGCACCTCCTGAAACAGACTGCCGGACGCGTACAGCAGAATCTCAACACACAAAAGACAGGTGACCGCCAGGAAAGCCACCCACGTCAGGTCATCATTCAAAAACTGCGCACTGCCGGGACGGTCAAGTTGATGAAAGGCAGAGAATCCCGCCACCAGCAAGGAGTAGCCGAGGAATTTGGTGAGCAGAAATGTCTTGCCGCCGGTGAAGAACAAAAAGTCCTTCCAGACGATCGGCAGCTTCCAGCAACGCCCTACCGTAAACCGACGCACCTTTGCAGATCTTCCATGAGTATTGTCATCTGCCGGCTCGCTGTAGCGATTAAAAAGAATGACGCTCAGAAGAAATGTCACTCCGCCCACCGCCACACTTCGCCAGAACTGGACTGCCAGAAATTCGACCTGGCCAGTAGTTGTGAAAACTTCACTCAGGCGAGTCGTAATCAGAACCTGTTGCTGCTGCTGATGTAGATTTTCACAGATCGCCAGAAAACGCGGCGAAATCCATGACACACCCGTCAGACCTGACACGCCGGCCAGAATCGGCCCGGCAGCGAAGAACAGCAGCAACACTGATGTGGCCAGCGTCGCCGCTCGGCCCGACGTGTTGCAGCGAACAGAGCAAAACAAGGCAACGTTGGCGACCATGCACATCCAGGCGGCCAACGCCAGATACGCGGCGATAATCTGTTGCCACGTGACCCCACCAAGTGTGATCGCCAGGAAGGTAAACGGAAGTTGAATCAGCAACAGCATCAATGCACTGATCAGCCGGGACGTTGACTTGCTCAGCACGATTGCCAGTGGCGTCACACCGGCGAGTCTTAGCAACGCCAGCGTGCCGGAGTCCTTCTCCTCGGTGACGGCCGAGACGAAATAGCTGATTCCCGAGACGGCGATCAGCAGCACATTCAAACGGCAGATCCATTCAAAAAACTGCAATCCCGGTGCCATACCGGACAGTGAATCCGCCCATGCCGCCAGAACGGCCAGCAACATGAATCCGGTAAAACCGGCTCGAACAATATGAGGATAAACCGATTTGGTGTCTGCGCGCAGAGACCAGTTGAAAAGCGTTTGAGTCCCGCTGATCACGTCGGGACTCCCCGCGTCGTCAGATCCATGAAGGCCTGATTCAACTGTTTGCGACGCCGACTGAACGAGATGATTGGCAGACCCAGTCCGATGATTGAACTCAGGACGAGATTGGAATCGGTTGCCCCATCCAGTTCCAGGTCGAACTCATTGCCCGAAGTGTATTCCGGCACATCGGCGGCAATGATTCCATCAAGTGCAAGCAGCAACTCAATCGTATTTTCGGGCGGCTGATTCAGTTTCAAACTGAAACGCGGCGTGTCATCGTCAACATCCAGCAGTGCGTCCATCGGTCCGCTGAATCGCACATGGCCCCGGTCGATGATGGTGACGCTGTCGCACAGTTCCGCCAGCTCGGTCAGGATGTGTGAGCTGATAAAGATGGTTTTTCCCATCCGACGAAGTTCTCGCAGAATTTCCATCAACTCAATGCGAGCGCGGGGATCAAGTCCGCTGGCAGGTTCGTCCAGAAGAAGAAGATCCGGGTCGTGTACAAGAACCCGGGCCAGACTGACTCGCTGCTGCATGCCGCGCGACAGTCCGCTGAGCAGATCATTCCGTCGACCGTCCATATCTGTCAGTGTCAGCACATCGTTAATCACCTGATCTCTCTGGGCCATCTGCAGACCATAGGCCGCCGCGAAAAAATCCAGGTACTCGAAGACGGTCATCTGCCGATACATACTGAAGTGATCGGGCATGAAGCCGATCTTTTCACGAACGGCAATGGATTCTGACCGCACACTGTGGCCAAACACCTGGATCTCGCCCCAGTTCGGTTTCAGCAGAGTGCAGATGGCCTTCAGAGTTGTCGTTTTTCCGGCGCCGTTGGGACCGACGAACCCATGCAGTGTCTGCGGCATGACCGCAAATGACACCTGGCTCAGCGCCTGATGACCTTTGAATGAATGGGTGAGCTCACTGACAGAAATTGCCGGAACGGTATTGGCATCATATGTTTGTTGCATTTTGGTTGAATGTATCCCCGTGCGCTGAAAAGGTCGCACTACGATGCCACGACCTGTCTGTTATGACCGACGAAAGCACGTGAGTAGTTTGTCAATTCGTAATTTTCTCTCCGATTTGCTCAGACGGCAAGTCTGCCGGTCGGTCGTTCATTCATTCCGTACGGGTGAGGTCGGCGATCGTCAGGCCGGAAACGGCAACACGCGATACACGCTTGCATTGCTGCGATCCGTGAAGATCCTGTTCACGTCCTTTATGGCATTCCCATCCGACGGCGAATTGTCCAGTCCGTCACAAAACAGCAGACCGCCATGCTGAAAACCCACCACTGATGCCAGACCGGCCACGACCAGACTTCCACCAGTGGTGCGTCGCTGTGTGACAGATCGTCCACGAAAGAACTCAACTCGTCGATGGGAACAATATGGCCACCCGTGGATTTTGCAACATCGGACAGGAAGCGTGTGTTGACGGTGACCGACGCCATTTCTTCCTGATCCGGCTGGCTGGCCCAGCCCACAGACGCGGTCAGCTGTTCCGGTTCCTGATCCGGGTCGTGCACCGTCGCCGTGACCTCCATGGTGTACGGTCCGGGGTCGACGGCCGACATCACAACTTCAAAACGGCCGATGACGTCTTCTGATGGTTCGCCTGTGATTTCAACCTTTTCGCCGTTCGGCTTCGTCACGACAAACCCAACGTCCGCGTCTTCGCGAACTTCGAAATCTCTGCCCTTTAGATTTGCGATCAGTCTGACCGTGCCCAATCCCAGCGATGGATCCGGTACAACGGATACATCCAGCCGCTTTGGTACATCACCGACCAGCCAGCGGATCATTTGTCGACATGCTCGCGCGTGATCGTTGAGGTCTTCTTCCGGTTCGTCTCCTGGCGCCACCGGGCTGTCCAGTGAATTGAGAGTTGCCAGGGAAAAATCATTCAGTCGGCGACGTCCTTCATTCATCCGCCACCGCCAGAAATCTCCAATACACAGTGCTGCACTTCGTCCGCGACCAAAACGCTGAGTCACCAGCGCCGGGTACTCATTGCCCGCACTGTCAGCAACTTTCGCCATCACCACGGCCCCGGGGCGAATAAAACTGGCTGCGTTTAGTACCGTAAAACCTGGCATCTGCGTCACGCGTTGACGCTCGGCCTCCTCATCCGATCGCAGTCGAACCCACGGCTGCAGCCAGCCTTCACGAGTCAAACTCAACTGCACCGGTTCTGTCGGCCCTGGAATTTCACGATGCAGGTCAACGGGCAGCAACTCGCCGACGGGCGTACGATCGTACTCACCCTGTCGAAACGACTCCTGTCCGCCCATCATCAGAAAACCGCCGCCGCGTTTGGAAACGAACTGGTAGATCAGCTGTAACTGGTCCGCCATGAAGAACCGGGCCTCGATGTCATCCAGGATGATGGCGTCATACGCGAACAGATCTTCAGCCGTCTCGGGGAATCCACCTTCCAATTCGGTTTCGTCTTTTGTCCCGAGGCGCACCAGCACGGGTTCATCGTATTCTTCGGCAAGCTCCTGCTCACTCTCTTCAAACCCCCGGAACAGCGAGTTTGAACTTTCACCATCGCGTCCGCGGAAATCGAATTTCGCTTCTTTCTTTGCAATCCGCAGCAGGCCCACCAGCTCTGTCTGAGGATCCGTTTCCACAGCTCGACGCAGAAATTTGAACTCCCAGTTCGGTCGACCCGATACGTACAGCACTCGACGTTTATTGCTGCCCCGATCCACCGCCACCAAACGTTCGTTGTTGACGGTCGTCGCTTCGGTTTCTATCGGCTGATCATCGGCATCCAGCAACTGAGCTTTAACCGTGTAAAACACGGTATCACCGGTTGCCGGTCGAGCTTCAAATCGCACCGGTGAATCTTCACTGGCCACCTGAGTTTTCGTTTCCAGAGGCGTACCCTTGTCATCCAGCAGGGTCAGTTGAATTTTTTTTCCGTGGGCATTCCTGTGCCGAGTCTGTACCTGAATCGTCACGGGCGCATCATCAAACGCCGTCTGGTTGACAGTGACAACACCGATGGCCACATCCATCGAATCGCCTTCGTCATCGATGACGACCGGATACACAGGGGCCAGCGTTTTCAATGCATCCAGCGATTCAAAATCGTCAGTCGCGTTTCCGTCCGACAGCAGCACAATGCCGGCCAGAGGCTGCCCGGCAAATCGCTGTTGCAATTGCTGCAAAGCGGTACAAAGGTTTGAAGCCGGTCGATCAAACTGAACGTCTTCAAATGTTTCCACCCGTTCCAGACGATCACTGACCGTGTACCGCTGCAGTTCGAAGTCCTGGTCGATGCGGTTGATCCAGCCGTTGGGATCCGACAACTCGCCGCGGTTCAGCAGTTTCTGCAGCACGTCAGCACGAGTTTGTTCTCCGCTGATTGTGACCAGGTGACTGCGGCTGATGTCTGTCACCACCGCCAGCACGTTCGCCCCTCGTCGCGGTCTGGCGCTGCTCCACAGCGGATTTACCAGACACGCCGTGATCAGCAACCACCCGAGCACTCGACAAAACGTCGCCAGTCCGAGTGATCCCAGTCGGCGACGACTGACCCACAGCGCAAGCAGAATGCCGACGGCGGCAACCGCCAGCGCCGGACCAATCCAGCTGCGGTCACCGAAAACCATACTGCCCAGCATCACTTGTCCTCCTCGCGGCTTTGACCGAGCAGTTCGTAATATCGTCGTACCAGTTCGTCGAATTCCTCGGGCACCGGCTCACGATCGATGGGAACCATGGAACGATCGGATTCCAGCTTCGACAGTTCCTGATTCAATCGTTTCTGAAGATTTGCCATTTCGTCAAGTAGTTGAGACTTGACCAGATCCCATTGCGGCTCTTTGCCGTGACGTATGAATTCGGCGCGGATAGAACGAGCTCGGTCACGCACCTGAGCGACCTGGTTGCGAAGCTCCGGATCATCCAGCACTTCCTCGACTTCGCGAAGTCGGTTGGACCAGTCACGGAATTCGTCACCCGTCAACGGTCGACCCTGAGTGGCGCCTCGGCCTCCCGTTGTTTCGCGACCACCGTTCAACAGAAACGAACCCTGACCCTGTCCCGGTTGCTGTCCCTGTCCCGGTTGCTGTCCCTGTCCAGGTTGCTGTCCCTGTCCAGGTTGCTGTCCCTGTCCAGGCGGCTGACCCTGTCCCGGTTGTTGACCTTCACCGGGCTGTTGACCCTCTTGCGGTTCTCCCTGTCCAGGCTGCTCGCCACGACCCTCACCTTCCTGGGGCGGCGACTGACCTTCCTGTTGACCTTCACCCGGCTGGCGTTCGCTCGGCTGTTCTTCACCCTTGCTTTCCTGTTGTTCAGACTGACCGTCGGCCGCCGCACGTTGACCGCTTTGCTCGCCCTGCTGTGACGGTTGATTTCCGCCGTTCGCCTGCCGTTGCTGATCATTCGGAAGTGGTGCCGCCGCCCGCTGAATGCCCTGTCGCTGAGGCGATGGTTCCGCATCAGCCTGACCTTCGCCGGGTGATTGCCCTTCGCGCTGCGCGGCCTGTTGCCCCGGCGTTGCGTTCTGCTGATCTTCAGACGGTTCTCCATTCGGGTTCTGACCAGTCGCCGCAGCAATTTCGGACGACAATTGATTGGCCAGATCCTCAATCTCCTGTTCCGCACGACGAAGAGATTCTGCCTCGCTGCCAAGAACCGCATCGGCCGCATTTTCGATGCCTTTGGCCAGATCTTCGATACCTTTGCGAGCAATCTGTTCGGCCTGCTTCGACTGATTCCACAAGCCGCGGCTGACCAGGATCTCTGTCGCTTCCAGCGCTTCCTGAGGCTTCTTTTCGCGAGTATCGCGGACCGTGTCGTACAGCCGTCGCGACAGCAATGGTTCACTTTCTTCGGCTTCTTCAACAATTTGTTTGGCCTGTTCCAGAACGCGTTCCAGATCGTCGCGCTGCTGCGCCACCTTTTCCTGCAGAGTCTCGCGGTCGCGGTCGCTGCGCAGGGACGGACGTTGACCGGCATCTTCGTCATCTGAGCTGCTGTCGCCTGATAGCTCACGAGCGATGTCTTCCTGTCGCTCGACCATTTCGCGTGTCTGCTGTCGCAGATCGCGCATCGCTTCGGTGAACTGATTTGACGTTTGTTTTCGAAACTCTTCCTGCAGCTGATCGAACTGGCGTTCAGCGCGGGTGCCTTCTGAAATCGCCTTTGACAGATTGCCTTCGTCCATCGCCTGGGCAGACCGCTGCACACGTTCTCGAGCCTGTTCGACCTGTTCACGGGTTTCCTGGTTCTGCTGCTGCTGCTCGGCGGATTGCTGATCCATCGTTTCACGAAGTTCGTCGACGTCCCGCAGCATTTCGCGTTGTTCTTCACGTAGGCGTTTCAGTTCACGTTCGATCTCGTCTTTTTCTTCTTCCGTCTGAGCTGCTCGGAGTTCGGATTCCAGCTGTTTCAGTCGTTCGTTGAGCATCTGCTGACGACGAGACAGTTCCTTCAGTCGATTCAGAATCTGCAGTTGCTGTCGCTGTTCGTCGTTCTGTTCCTGCTGTTGCTGAGCCTGGCGTTCGGATTCGTAGCGATTGCGATCGTTGTCAAGTTCCAGCTGTCGGAGTTGCTGCTGAGACGCACTGTTCTGCTGTCCCTGACCTTGCCCCGGCTGCGACTGCGTCACGTCGTGTTCGTTGGCGCGCATTCTCATCAGTCCGGCAAAGGCCGATTGCTCGGCGAACAGGGCATCGGCAAGCTGAGAACCCTGTTTTTGATCTATGAAGGACGCAAGCTGGTCGACAGCTTTTTGCATATTTCGTTCGACGTCTTCGACCAACTTCAGCGTGTCCGGATCTCCCCCCGCTTCTTCCTTCGCTTCCAGCAGCTGTTCCATGGCCTGCTGCTGCGATTGCAGGACCACATCCGCGTCTTCGGCAGCTTTCGCAGCCGCTTTTTTGCGTGATCGGCCTTCGTCCATCGATCGCTGAATATTCCACGTGGCGATCATGATCTGTCGCTGCAACTGCAACAGCTTTTCCGTCTCGTTTCCCTGTTGTTGTTGCTGTTGTTGCTGCTGCTGTTGTTGTTGTTGACTCTGCTGCTCTGACTCACGGAAGATTTCTTCAAATCGACGAACCTCGGCAAACATCATGTCACTGTACGTGCGACGCTCGGAACCATCGGACGCGACGTCCTGGACATAGAAATAGTAGGACAACAGGTCATCGGACGCGGCGTCCAGTTGCTCCATGTCGATCATGTGCTGCAGCTGGATCTTCTTTGCTGAGGCGACCCGATCCGGTGACCCAGTCTGATCCGCCTGAAAATCGAGCAGTGAGATCTCCACCGGCGAACCGCTGGTCAGTGAATACATCACGCCGAAATCAGAAAACCCAAAGTCGTCCGTGGCCTCGGCTTCAATCTGCAACTCCTGCAACGGCGAAACGTTGGTGTCGCGACCGGGAAACGTGATCTTGATTTTCGGGCGCTTGTTGCGAGTGACTCGCAGTGAAACCATCTCCTCTTCAGCGGCCGTTCGGCCGTCTTCGTCTTCCAGATAAACTCGAAACTTCTGGTTCTCGATGGCTTCCAGCGTGGCAATCACCTGTCCGGAATCCGGATCGATCGACACCAGCGGAATCACGGTACCGTCGTCGGCGTGCAATTCTGCAATTGCCACGGGCTTGTTCAGATGCAATGCCAGCTGAACCGTCGACCCTTCAACTACGGTGATTCGCAGCGTATCTTCGATCAGTTGGTCAGCCTTTCCTGTGTACGCTGGAGGTTTGATCAGAGCATCGACCTGGTCCAGTCGCGGTCGAACATAGGTGGACACCTTGTATGCTTCAGACTTGTTACGGAAGTCCGACCTGTCGATGTTCCTGAGTTCTGTGACGGAGTTGCCGAAGAATACCCGGTACGTCGCATCGCTGTTGATCCTGCTTACGCGGGCCGCAAAAATGCCTTCATCGACGGTCGGTTCCATCGTAAACGTCGCAGCACCTTCGTCGGTGTTCAGCTGCAGCAGCACGTCCGTCGGCAGAAGTCTGCCAAAGCGAGCCACAACCGTCAGCGCTGTGCCGCGTTCAATTTCGATGTCGCCGGGATCCACCGTCAATTCCGTGCGGCCGACGATTTCCGTCGGTCCGGCAAATTCACCGGTCGGCAACAGGAAGTCCGACGGCATCACGTCGCGTCCCCAGCGCCCGGCCGCAACGACACCAGACACAAGAAAACAGAAAGACAAAAAGCTGAGGGTTGACCAGACGAACATCTGTCGCCGTGGAACAACCGACTTCCAGTCAGAAGCGCGAGCCAACTTGTCTGCCTCATCGATGACCCACTCATTCAGAATCGATGGCCGCGACTGCTGCCGCGATCGCATGTCCGCCTGGACAGCTGTCAACACAGCGTCATTCAGTTCCGGCCGATATTTCTCGACCAGTCGGGCGGCCTCCAGAGCCGTCGGCGCGGGCATTTTCCAACGGGCCAGTGCAATACCCGCGATCGTCACGCACAGCAGCACCAGCAGGTTTGTGGAGATGAAGCCCTGTAACTCTGGCAGCATCAATACCAACACCATGGCGGGCGCCAACAACAACACCCAGCACAATGCCTGCCGCCGCAGAACTCGCAGCTTGTACAACCGTCCCGCCACCATCTTCAGGCTGCGTTCCAACACGGTCCCCGTCATGGTCTGTTCCTTTGTTCAGCAGGCGTTTCTTAATTCGCAACAAGCGGTCTGTCGTTCCTGTCTTCTTCTGCAGGGGGCCAGGCTCTATGAAGCTTCAGCCGCCTGCCTTCGCTCAATCGCCGAAGCCCATAAAGACTCCAGCACCAGACATCCCAGCCCTCCCAGCAGCAGCCAGCGCCACCACTTTTGTTTTCGTTCCAGATCATTGGCACTCAGCTGACCTGCCGAGGTCTCCTCGGCCGAACTGTCTTCTGTTTCCCATTGTCCCTCAAGGTCCGATTCGACGCCAATACCAAGTACCTGCAACTGCCCCAACGGCAGCATTTCTGTGCGAGATTCCGCCGCAGCCAACCCGGCAATCAACGAAACAGAGTACTCGCCGTCTTCCATCTTGCCGGTCACCACAAATCGTCCAGGCTGATCCAACGTGATCGTGCCCTGCTCGTTGACCGGACGAGGTCGCGACGGCAGGTCGCCATCTTCGTTGCCACTCACCAATTCCGGCAAGCCGGTGCTGCCCGCCGGCGGCTGGTCCCACCGTATCTTGTTTCCGTCCGGACACGTTACCGTCCATTCCTCCGCTGAAACCAATTCACCCGGACGAATCACATCACCCACAGTCTGAAGGATTTGATCCTTTTGAGCAGGACTGGCCAGCGAAAGCATCCGCGTCAGCAGCGGTGGAAACCGAGTCGACAGAGCCAACTGGCTGTCCGTGGGATGCCACCCGGTGGCAAATACGATGATCCGACCGCGCTCACCTGTGTTCATTTCAACGATGGCGGGCTGACCGAAATCGAACTTCGCTACGATCGACCAATGGCCGTCCTGCTGATCTTCTGCAGCACGACCAACGGCAGCTTGCAGCTCACTGGACTGTGAGCCATCGGCCGGGAGCGTCACGGGAATCGAATCACCGCTTACCTGCCGCACTGCGGTTTGCGCCACCTGCGGCAGGATCAGGCTGCGATGCTGCCAGAATTTGATCGACGAGAAGTCCGCAAAACGAGCATCCGAGAACGTGGAAAAGAGCGGATGCTCATAATCGATCTTCCCCAGCATGGCGTACTCGTTAACGTCTGCTTCTTTCACGTCCAGCTTCACCGGCAGTAACTTTTGCAATGACAGGACCGCTTCGGCCGATGGCGGTGCAATCAACAGCGTGCCGGAACGATCAAGGAAATCTGACACAGAATTCAGCAGCCGCGACGGAACGACATCCGTAACAACAACGAATTTCACGTCGATGGGAACGGGCAGGACAACGCCGTCATCCTTCAGCAAATCGACAAGCCGCACGTCGCGTTCGACGTTGCCATCCAGAACTCGCTGCAGATAATACCGCATTGATTCCGGATCGTTTAATGTTGCCGGGCCAATATGTGCGACCTTTACGATGGGGTTTTCAACTTCCGGCAGATCAATCACGTTGTCGAACGGATGTTCGTCGCCCTGAAGTTCCACTCCAACGATTGTCTGCCCCGCCTTAGGATCCGCCGCCGGAAGAATCAGTGACCGTCGTTGCCCAGGCGCGACCGTCACCTTGATCTGTTTGCCAACGGCAGCTCCGCTGGCGTCAAAGGGTTGAAGTGCGAATTCCTGCTGCACGGAATCGCCGGCACTGGCAACTCTCACGCGAATCCTGTCGACTCGACGATCATTCACAAAGGTCACGCCGACGTTGCCCTTGTTCGTCGGCTCAAGGGCTTTGAGTTCCACGTTGACATTTGCGGGCCAGTTGCCGGACTTGAGTTCGTCCAGATTGCTGCCACGCTGAAAATCTGTGATCAACACCAATCGACGCAGCTTGATATTCCGCCGATCCTTCGATTCCTGAGCCAGTTCATCTGCCGCCATTCGCATGGCCGTGCCGGTGTTGGTCGCCATCCAGTCCGGTTCGTAGTTTTCAACAACCCCTTCGACCAGAGCAACTCGCTCATCGGCGGTCGCGGTCGCCCACCTTTCGCGGGACAGCAACGTTGTCGACGTATTGGAAAATAAGGCCACGCTCAGCAGATCCCGATCGCCCAGTTCGTCCACCGTCTCCCGGACAGCCTGCTGCACCTTCTCATAAATACCGTCTCGTCGCATGCTCGCGCTTTTGTCGATAAGAATCGTCACCGACTGCACCACGTCGTCCTGCAGATCCAGCGGAATGACTTCCCGCAGAAACGGGCGCGCAAACGCCAGTCCGATCAATACCAGAGCAAGAATCCGCAACAGCATCAGCGGCCAGTGTTCGATATTCGACCGTTTGGTCAGTTTCGGCCGCGAGGGCTTCAGAAACTTCACAATGCTGAACGGCATATCCTGAGTCGGCGCGCGGCGCCACATGTGCAGGATCACCGGAATAGAGGCCGCCGCAACTCCAATGGCCGCGAACATGGGAGCGAGGAAATCCATCAGCAAATTGCTCCGATGGCTACGTTGATCATCGTCGCGACCTCCGTGCATGCAGGAACGCGGACAGCGTCAATTCCAGCGGTTCATCTGTCACGGTTCGTATGAACTCCGCGCCGAGTTTTTCACAGACGGCCTGCACAGCGTCATTATGTTCGGTAATCCGCCGCACGAATGTTTCGCTGGCGTCTTTCGGATCGGCGTAGATCTTCTGATGGGTTTCCAGATCTTCAAATAACCTTGGCCCATCGATATTCAGATCCAGTTCCACCGGATCCAGTACCTGAAACACGACAACGTCGTGACCACAGCCGCGCAGCAGTTTCAATCCGGCTTCAAACTGTTCCACGGGTGCCAGCAGGTCCGAAATCAGGACGACGAAGCCGCGCCTGTTCAGTCGTCGAGCGGCATGTTCCAGAGCATGCTCCGGATTTGTTTCACTACCCGACGTCGGTTCTTCCAGCGTCACCATGATGCGCCGCAGCTGACCGGGACGATACCGAGCGGGTATCACCATGCGCACTCGTTCATCAAACAGGCTGAGTCCCACCGCGTCACCCTGCCGATTCAACAACCACGCCAGTGAAGCGGCAATCGTGCGACCGTAGTCGTGTTTGGTGTAACCGAGTGATCCGAAGGACATCGACCGACTGAAATCCGCCACGATGTAGCAGCGCAGGTTGGTTTCGTCTTCAAACAACCGGATGTAGCTGCGGTCTGTGCGAGCGTACAGCTTCCAGTCCAGAAACCGCGGATCATCACCCTGAGCGTATTGCCTGTATTCCGAGAATTCGACCGAAAACCCATGTCGAGGACTCTTGTTATGTCCCGTGCGAAAACCCTCCACGACCACCTTCGCGCGCAGCTCAAGCGATCGGATGCTCATCACAACCTTCGGATCCATGAAGGACATCGCTGAAACGTTTGATGCCTGGGGTGGCGTGCTCATGCATTTCTTCCGGTCGAGTTCTGCTCACCGACCCGGAGGCGACTGACCATAACAGGATCACGCAAAGGCAAGGGCTGTGCCGTTTGGAATGGTTTCCATCTCACGCCACTGCCTCCTGCTTGGGGTGTTCGACATGTTCCAGCAGTCTGTCCACGATCACCTCTGTCGTAATACCCTCTGCTTCGGCGCGGTAATTCGGCAGAATACGGTGTCGCATGACGGGCTTCGCCAACGCCTGAATGTCGGCCGTCGAAACGTACGGCCGTCCGTCCAGTAATGCCCGAGCCTTCCCACCAATCACCATATTCTGGCCAGCTCTCAGGCCAGCCCCCCATGAGATCAGGTCATTGACAAACTCCGGCGCGCCTTTTTGCCCCGGGCGAGAGGCGACCGCCAACCGCACGGCATAACGGACAACTTCGTCGGCTATAGGAACACGCTGCACGACCTGATTCAGTTCGGTGATCATGCTGCCTTCAAACAAACGCTGCAACTTCTCGCGGCGTTTTGACGTGGTCTGCTTCACGACGGCAACTTCGTCATCTTCCGGCAGATAATCGATTAACACGTTAAACATAAACCGGTCCAGCTGCGCTTCCGGAAGCGGATACGTGCCTTCCATTTCGATCGGATTCTGCGTCGCCAGGACGAAAAACGGTTCCTGGAGTGTGTGCGTCAGACCAGCGGCCGTCACCTGGTGTTCCTGCATCGCCTCCAGCAACGCAGACTGAGTCTTCGGCGGGGTCCGATTGATTTCATCGGCCAGCAACACGTTGGCGAAGATCGGTCCCGGAATAAATCGCATCGATCGATGTCCCGCTCCGTCTTCTTCCAGAACTTCCGTGCCGGTGATGTCAGCGGGCATCAGGTCCGGTGTAAACTGAATGCGGTTGAACTTCAGGTCGAACAGCTGAGCGATCGAATCCACCAGCAGCGTCTTCGCCAGACCGGGCGCCCCCGTAATCAGACAATGCCCACCCGATAACAGTGAAATCAACAACTGTTCAATGACGTCCTGCTGGCCGATGATAACTTTCGACAGCTCACCGTTGATTTTTTCCTGCAGACCGCGGAACTGAGTGACCAGTTCACGTTCGCGTTCCGGTGTAAGATCCGCGACTACCGTTTTGAGTTCCGGTTCGGACATTCCGTATCAGCTTTCTGCTTCAGTCATGTTGTGGCTTCGTAATTCGTCGTTTCATCGTTCGTGTTCTGTTCCGAGCGGCAATTCTATTCCGCTGCGGGTCGGCACGGCCTTAATGTGTCATTGCATAAAAAACGATATTGATCCCCAGTGGATACGCCTTCTTTTCGGAGAACTCTTTGAAGTACCACTCATCTTCACCTTCGCGTTCCCAGCCATCGCCGAGATCTGTGTTATGGCAGATGATGGACATCATGCGGCCGTTGTCGTCATACAGTCCAAGGTAGTGAGGCTCGCGAGTATCCGGGCCGCCTTCCCAGGTGATGAGTTTGCCACTGGAATCGACGCGACCCCGTTGAGCCCGTCCAATCGCCGGAATCTGTGGTCGCTCCTTCAGATCGTAGACGCAGTGGAAGATCGGATGTTCCAGCGGAATCTCCGTCGCGTCACGATCGGGGAAGACACGTTTCATCTCGTACAGAAAATTGTCGAGCTGATACTGTCCCCAGAAATCGTCAACCATCAGGAAGCCGCCGTTCAGCAGATAGCTGCGCAGAGCCGTGACTTCGGCATCCGTAAACTTGAGATCACCGGGTTCGATGATATAAATGAACGGATAGTCGAACAGCCTTGGGTCAGTCAGTTCCAGAATGACTCCGTCCGGATGGGTATGCAGCGAAGTCAACTGTTGCAGCCGATACGAAAAGTTGAGATCCGCATCGGGATAGTCAGTCGCCCATCTGCTCCCGTAACCTCCGTAGCTGCTGTAGCGAATCCGGCAAAAGGTAAAGACATCGTCGTTGAATCTGTCGTCGACCTTCCAGTCCGGTATGCCGCGCCGTTCCGGTCGGCCATCAGGGCCAATAATGGCCCCGCCCCGGCCTCGACCGTAGCGTCGGAAGTTTCCGAACTGTGCAATCGAACTGGCAGCAATCAGCAGAACCAGACACGCAACAGTCGCAGCAATAAAGGAACGGTTCATGGAAAATTCTTAACCAGGCCAGTGCCTCAGAAATTGCGAACTTTCGCTGCAAACTGACTGGTGGCTTCCGTTGGTCGTTGAACTTAACTCACTGACAAGAGGTCACCAACAAAAAGCAGTCAATCGAGAGAGAGGGGCAGGCGTGAAGAAGTTGTCTCAGATCGTAGGGCCAAAGGCTACCGCGAATAAAGTACCGTTTAATGGGATTATCACAATGCGCCAACAATTTGCTCCTGAGCTTGCAATTGGCCGGAAATCATCTTGACGAGCTCAATTGTCCCAGGGCGAAATGAGGAATGCGATATCGTAAACCCGCAGCACAGTAACACGGTCCTGTCCTTTTTCAAAAACCGAGAGGTTTGTTATGGTCTGAAGCAACGAACCAGAGTCCCGGTCTTTCAAGAAAAACGGGACTCTGCGTTTGCATCTCCATTCCTGGCCCTTGAACATTCGCTTCGCCTTTCGTTTAGTAACCTATGCGACTCATCTTTCTCGGCACCGGTGGTTATCACCCCAACGAGCGACGGCATACCGCCAGTTTGCTGCTACCCGACATCGGACTTGCGCTTGATGCCGGCACGGGGTTCTTTCGTGTGCAGGACCGGCTGCAGACCGATACTCTGGACGTTTTTCTCACACATGCCCACCTGGATCACATCTGCGGGCTGACGTTTTTTCTGGTGCCCCTGCTGCGTGGAGATGTGGCAGGCGTGCGCGTTCACGGAACGGCCAAAACGCTGGCGGCGATCCGCCAGCACCTGTTTGCGGAAGAACTGTTTCCGGTGGCACCACCCTTCGAATGGTGTGAACTGTCCGCCACAACGCCCATCAACGTTGCAGATGACGGCAAGCTGACGTGTTTTGAGCTGGAACATCCGGGCGGATCCCTTGGTTACCGAATTGACTGGCCAAATCGTTCGGTTGCTTATATTACAGACACAACGGCCCCCGGGAATTACCTGGCGTTCATCAGGGATGTCGACGTACTTATTCACGAATGCTATTTCCCTGACGAAATGCAGGACTGGGCCCAAAAAACAGGACACAGTTCTGCCACGGCGGTTGCCGAAATCGCCAGAGAATGCAGTGCAAAACGGCTGTATCTTGTCCATGCCGATCCGCAGCATCCGGAAGATGACCCGGTCGATATGGATCGAATTCAAAGGATCTTTCCTGACGCGGAACTGGCAGAAGATCTACAGGAAATCGAGTTTTGATGAGCGAACAACCCGCCCCCATCGATCCCAGACTGGTCGCTCAACTTCGAAGTCCGGTCGATGGCAGCAATCTGGTCTTCGATAGCGAAACCACGCAGCTGCAAACAGACGCCGCTGCAGAATCCTGGCAGATCATCGACGGCATCCCTCGATTCGTGTCCGACGAACACTTGAAGAGTTTTGGAGATCAGTGGACGACATACGAGGTTGCTCACGATGACGAGGACCGCGCGACATTCGTTGCCAAGACAGGAATGCCCCTTCCGAATCTGAAAGGGTTGCGGGTTCTTGATGCCGGTTGTGGCGGCGGTCGCTATTCCAAAATCTGTGGTGAAGCCGGAGCAAACGTGATTGGCGCGGACCACAGCCGAGCCGTCGACAAGGCACAACAGCTTTGCGCCCATCTTGATAATATGCATTTTGTGCAGGCGGACCTGAAGCATCTACCGCTGGAACCGGCGTCATTCGACTTTGTCTTTTCGATCGGAGT
Source organism: Fuerstiella sp. (assembly GCA_039831575.1). GTDB lineage: Bacteria > Planctomycetota > Planctomycetia > Planctomycetales > Planctomycetaceae > Fuerstiella. The sequence continues at coordinate 29,142 of JBDONA010000584.1, forward strand.
CATGCATCACGACTCGGATACGCGCAAGGTGTTTGATGCCGTGGCGAAGTTTGTGAAACCAGGTGGCCGGTATTCGGTGTGGCTGTATCGCCGCAATCAATGGTGGCAGGAAATCATCAACAGCAGTTTGCGCGGCATCACAAGTCGATTGCCGTCACCGCTGCTGAAACCGTTCTGCCACGTTGGAGCAATTGTCGGTGGCATCCCGATCCTCAATCGCACGCTGAACAAAATCGTGAATTTCAGTGCACACCCCAGTTACGAAAACCGAGTGTGTGACACCTTTGACTGGTGGGCGCCGGAGTATCAGTTCCACCATACGGTGGATGAGCTGTCCATCTGGTTTCACGAAGCCGGGTTCGAAGACCTGCAGGTGCTGCCACCGGAAAAGAGCGGTGGATTTTATGAATGGGCCTACGACAGAAATCTGCTGATTGGCAGCGGAGTCAACGTCACAGGCGTGAAATGCAGCGACGATTGAATTCGAAGTGCCCCGTCACCGCTTTGGCCACACAGGACACGGATCAGTTCTGCAGACTGTAGACCAGCAACCTGTCCTGATCACGGAGATACAGTCGTCCTCCAGCGATGACGGGATGGGACCATGCCGGGCGGTTACTGCGGTCAGGTTGAAAGAACCTGCCGAGTTCCTGATAGGACCGTGAAGTCGCTGCCAGCAGCACCACTTCGCCGCTTTCGTTGCGGAAGACGATCTTGTTGTCAGCGTACACAACGGAACCCTTCTTCCCCCGTTCCCGCCACGTCGGTTTGCCGGTACGAAGATTGACGCACGCCAGAATGTCGTCGTTGGACCCATAGACAAATCCTTTCAGATGGAGCATTCCGCCATGATGATTCTTCATATCTTTGGTGTGGTACGTCAGCCGCGACGTGGTCTTCGTTCCCTGCGAACGCAATTCGATCAGCTCTGCACCTGTGCCATAGCCGGATGAACTGAATACCCGACTGCCCACAACCAGCGGCGTGGCACAGTTGGCCGTGCCGTTCGAGGACTTGTTCTGGCCCCACATCGGCTGACCATCACCAGCACGCACACCAACAATGCCCTTGCTGGTAAAAACGATGTACTGCTTGACACGACCTACTTTGGCAATCACGGGAGACGCGTAAGACGCCCGAGGACTTTCGGGGATCTTCGAGACCCATTTTGTGGATCCTGTTTCGGCATCAAGAGCGACGACAGATGCTCGACTGCCCCCGGGAGAACAGATGACTTTGCCGTCGTCGACCAACACGGACTCACTGATCCCCCACGTGATGTTGGAACCGCCAAAGTCATTCAGAATGTTTTTTTGCCACAACACGTCGCCTGTGGCAGAGTCGCAACAGGTCAAATTTCCATTGCCACCCAGGGTGTAGACCTTTCCGTTAACGACGGTCGGTGTACCCCGTGGCCCGTCTCCCGATCCATCGTGATACTCGGCTCCGCTGCGAGTTTTCCACACGACGTCACCTGTATTGCGATCGAGTGCGATGATCCGTTCAGCACCATCAACATTGCCCATGCTGTAGATCAGGTCGCCCACCACCGCGACGGTCGCGTATCCTTTGCCTAGTCCCGTCCCGGTCCACAGGCGTTCCGGACCACCGTCCGGCCAGCGATCAAGTAATCCGGTCTCGTCGGAAAGATTGTCGCGATTTGGGCCACGAAACTGATTCCAGTCTGCCGCAGAAAGTCCGCTGTTGCCGACGAAGATCAAGCCCATGACTAAACCGAGACAGCAGCACACCGTTTGTACTTCGATATTTCGCATTTGGAACTCCCGAATGAGGATGCTGTCAGTGTAGATCCCGTCGCAGAAATTGCGAAGGCTGCTGCGAAGAATTGGCCGCAGGATCAGCTGCCGACCATATCGGAACGTCCCGTTGCACGTCTGAACGGCAGCGCATAACGCTGGCCACTTGCGTGCAACGGTAATTCGAGCCATGTACTCTGCTTGCAGCGGGGCGACCCTGACATCTTACGTCGCGCGAGATTGGCTACTCCTGGGCAGCGGCAACCGTTGCGTCACTCGCCGCCTTCGGAATGGCGATGAAGGACGTGGCGACACTGCCGTCTTCGGAATTCCACACTCGAATTTCACCGTCGTAACTGCCGGTGGCAATCAGCTTCCGTTGTGGATTGTAGCACAGTGTGTAGACCCAGTCCTTATGACCGGCGAATGTGCGAATCACTTTGCCGTCCGCCAGGTTGTGTTCACGAGCGTTTTTGTCCGCACAAGCGCTGAGCAGGTGATTTTCCGGGGTCACGGTGATGCGAAAAATGTCACTGCCGAAGCCGCCAATCTTGCGGATTTCTTTGGCATCCGCAGGATTCCAGATCCGTGCCTGTTTGTCGCTGCCAGCACTGACAACACTTTTTCCGTCGACTAGAAAGGCGACCGAATAGACGGCGTTGCCATGACCGTTGAATGTCGTCACAGACCGCCCGGTCGCCACTTCAAAGACTTTGGCCGTCTTGTCGCGACTCGCAGTCACCAGCTGCTTGCCGTCGGGTGACCAGTTGACGTCCATCACCCAATCGGCATGGTCTTCGATTTTCAACGTCGTTTTTCCGGTGGCGATGTCAATGGCGTACACAATTCGATCGGCTCCGGCGGCGGCGACAAACTTGCCGTCCGGACTGTAGCTGACGGCGAAGACTGCGTCCCTGGTTCGCACAAGCGTCTGCTGATGTTTTCCGTCTGCGACTGAGAACAGTTTGACTTCGCCGAGTTGTCCGGGTGTCCCGGCCGCGACGGCCAGCTGTGAACCGTCCTGACTGAATTCCAGATCATACACTCGTTCTGCCACATTCGTGATGCGTCGAATCAGACTGCCATCGTCTGTTTTCCACAACAGGATTTCGTGGTAGCCGGAAGATGCGAGAATCGTGCCGTCGTGGGTAAAGGCCGTCGCTGTCACTGGAATGGCAACACGATAGGTCTTCGGTGGCAGTGGCTGAGGAATTTCGGGCATCACCTGGAACAGGTCGGCGGTGGCCACAACACCCGCGTCCAGTGGAGCTCCGACGTTGATCCATTTCCTGATCAACGCGATTTCTTCCATCGTGAGTGGATCGGCGTCTTTGGGCATGGACTCGTCGTCAATCATGGCCCACAACATTGAACTGTCTGCATCGTGAGCTTCAAATGCCGCTCCCGATTCGCCACCTTTTGCCAGAGTGGCAAAGGAGTCCATATTCAGACGACCGCTGGCCGTTCGAGTGTTGTGGCAGGCCACACAACGCTTTGCAAAAATCGGGGCGACGTGCTTCGAAAACGAGACAAAGCGATCGAGCGGCTCCATCGCCGCTTCGGCAACCTGCTGTTTGCTGACGTAGTCCGTGCGAAGTTTTTCAAGTTCCATCGCAGCCGCCGCAATCTTCGGTTCCAGTTCCTTTTGCTGCGTCGCAATCTGTTCCTGAGCCACATTGGCGTCGGCGATTTGTTTCTGGTGCAGTTTGTCTGCATTCTGCAGATCAGCCACCTGCAGCTGCAGTTTGAAATGACTGCGGCTTTGTTCTGCGTATTTGGTCTGTTGTTCGCGGAATTTGGTTTCGGCCGCTGCCAGACCCGTCTTGCCGGCAGCAACCTGTTTCTGTGCCTCGGCAACACTGGCTTCGACCGCCGCAACAAGTTCTGTCGCGCGCTGTTGCAGCGGCTTGAGAGCTGCGATCGAAGTCGATAGCTCTGCACCGGCGACTGCGGGATCACCGCCCGTCGCCTTGGCGGCCGCCTGCAGCACACTCAAAGATTCCTGCAGGGATTTCACACTGGCGTTCACCTGAGCCAACGCGGCCTGCGCCTTTGGCAGGCGAACTCGTTCTGGCTGAACGGCCGCCTCACGCATTCTGACGGTGCTGCGTGCTTCGGACATTGCCAATCTGGCAACATCAAGTTCCTTGCCGATCGCATCAAACGCGGCGCGCGCTTTTGTTAACTCTTCCTTCGTTTTGGGCAGTTGTTCCTGAGCGGTCTTCAACTGGGACGCGGCCTTGTTGCCAAGCTGCTGCTGGTCGAATTGAGATTTTCTGATTACCGCCAGTTGATCCAGCAGAGCTTCGTGCTGCACGGTGGCAGCAGCGACCTGCGTCTGGACGATCGCGGCCACTGCCAGCAGACCATCCACTTTTTGATGCTGCTGCAATTCTGCATCCAATGTCGCAATCTTCTTAGAACTGGCCGCTTCAGCCGTTTTGGCGGCCACGATAGCTTTGGCAGCCGCCGCTGCGCGCCGCTGCGATTCCTTAAGCTGCTTTTCCAGGTCCGCACTGCGTTTCTTTGCAACATCAACGGCTGCTGTCTTTAGAGCGATCTGCTTCTGCGAAGCCTGCTGTTCTTTCTTCGCCGCGGCCAACTGAGCCTGAATGGCTTTGGACGCCTCTGAAGGATTGTCCCCGTGCACATCGGCAGTCAGACTGGATCCAATCAGGACGGCAAGAGTGATGACGAACAGACGATTGGGAGGAGCGGTCATCGGAGATCTCCGCAGTTTGGTGGGATGTTACTGAGCGTATCTGGCCGTTCTTCGATCGTCGCTGGATTTCGTGCGGCAAACGAGCGAATCCCGAAGTCCTGTGACAGGGGCTGCGTGCAGCCCTTTTCTCAATACGCTCTAGGATTCAAATCGGACGGTCAGCTGTCAAGCTCTACGGAAACGTTAGGGTCAACCCTGATAGACTTTGCGCAGCTTTCCGGCCCCATGTTATTCGCGACCAGCGTCAAAATCCGCGCATGCAGAAAGCCCGATACGATTATACTCGAACCGGGCTTCGCAGTGTATTCAATATGGGAACCGAACGTGACCGCCTATTTGCGGTGGCGAATCTTGGCTCGCATGCGACGCTTCTTGCGGCCGATTTTTCGACGTCCCTTACCTGTTCTCTTCGTTCCCATTCTTATTCTGGCTCCGCAGTGCGGTCTAACCGCAAACAAATTCGAGTAATCGCTCGGAACAGATTGCTCCGCCCCCGCTGTTCGCTCCAAAGCTATGCCATTGGAGTACTGTAAAAAAACACTGGAAAACAGCGAACCAGGAAGGATACCAACGCTTTTGATATCCAGCAAACTCGCTTTGCCGCTGTATTGAAAGTATCCCGGAATTCTGAACGCTGAGAGAATTGTCGTGTTGTAGACCCGGTCTTTTGAGAACGCCTGGGCTCTTTACAGCGTTTCACGTTGACTTATGGCCGCGAAAAACGCTCTTCGATAGCAGTTTCGTTGCTCCCACGCGCCAGTCGCGTCTACGCCAATCAGTAAACTGCTCTAGCGAGCTTTTCGACTGCCCTTCCGGCGGTTTTTCCCTTTCCTTTTCGGCGTTCGAGCCTTCGAACTCCCACCTTTCCCCGTCCGTTTGCCAGCTGCCTTCGATTTTCCGGCGAAGGTCGGCCGGCCCTTTGCCTGCTTTTTCGCGGTCGGAATAATCCGGAGGGCCAGCTGACGGCGATCCACATCGACGTTCGCAATCAGCACGCGGACGGGATCCCCCAGCCGGTATTCCGTCTTTGAACGCTCACCGGTCAATGATCGCGACGTCTGGTCATACGTGTAGAAATCGTCGCTTAGCGAACTGATGTGAACCAGGCCCTCGGCCGGTATTTCCGTCCCCTGGCAAAAGATTCCGAAACTTTCAACGCCCGTGATCATGGCGTCCATTTCGGTGCCGACCTTGTCTTCAAGGTACCGCAGCAGCCTGATGCGTTTGAGTTCGCGTTCGGCTTTTTCCGCTCGACGTTCTGTCGTCGAACAGTGTTTGCCCAACTGCAACAGTTGGCCCATGCTGTCGATCTTTGGCTTTCGACCTGCCGCGAGGTCTCCCACGACGCGATGAATGGTCAGGTCGGGGTAACGACGAATCGGACTGGTGAAGTGACAGTAGTCGTCTTCGCTGAGAGCGTAGTGGCCGAATTCTTCGGGGCTGTATTCCGCCTGTTTCATGGCTCGCAGCAGAGCGAAGTTGACCGCCCGTTCAGCGGGTTCTCCGGCGACGCTGTTGATCAGTTTCTGAATCTCCTTCTTACTCTGAAACTTCTTGAGTTCATAACCGAGGCCGCGACAGAACTCCTGGAAGTTCTTCAGCCGCAATTCATCGGGCGTTCCGTGAACTCGCCGCAGATAAGGAATATCTCGAGCGGTCAGAATCTGAGCGACGGCAATGTTGGCGGCCAGCATAAATTCTTCGATGATCTCGTGACTTTCGTCGTGATGGCGTTCGTGAGCTCCCGTCACGTTGCCGTCGTCATCAAAGTCGATTTCCACTTCCGGCACGCCCATCTGCAGTGCACCGCTGGCGAAGCGTTTCTTCCGCAGAATCATGGCCAGTTCGTACATCTTCAGCAACAGCTGAGTGACTTTTGCGGAGACCTTCCCTTTCTGGCTCTTTGGATCCTTGATGATCGGCATCACCTGTTCGTAGGCGAATCGCTTTGACACCTTGATCACAGTATTGGCAACCTCAGCCCCCTGCAGATTACCCTCCGCGTCGAATTCGATAAAAACACTTTTGGTATATCGAACGTTGCCTTCCTGAAGACTTGCCAGGCCGTTGCTGATGACTTCGGGCAGCATCGGGATTACGTGCCGCGGCAGATAGGTGCTGGTGCCTCGGTCCTTCGCGGACCGATCGAGTGGACCGCCGGGCGGTACAAAGTGCGACACATCTGCGATGTGCACGCCCAGCTGCCAGTGACCACGTTTATCTTTGCGTAGGGAAATGGCGTCGTCGAAGTCGCGGGCGGTGGCCGGATCGATGGTGACGATCGTCTCTTTGGTCAGATCCGTGCGGTCACCAAAATCCGTTTCGTCAAAGTGTGCGGCCTGCAGCCGCGCATCCTCCAGGACGTCTTCGCTGAATTCGTACGGCAGCCCCAGACTATAGACCACCGACATCGTGTCCACGCCGGGATCGCCACGTTGCCCAAGGACTTCGGTCAGCACGGCCTCGCCCATTCGGTTCGCGGAAGGAAACCGCAGCATTTCGATCACAACTTTGTCGTCCGGCTGTGCTCCCTTCGCACCGGGATCACCCACGTGGATGTCGCCCTGAATGGTGGTCCCGTCAACGCGGACGAATGCCTGCCCCTGTGCTTCAATGTACGTTCCGACGAATACGTTACTCGCTCGTTCCAGAACTTTTTCGACCTGCCCGCAACGTTGTCCGCCGGAACGTCGTCGGCTGATCAGCCGCACCATCACTTCGTCGCCCGTTTGAGCGTCTCGTAAGTCACGCGACGAGATATAGACGTCCTTCTTTTTCGCGTCGGTCGATGGCTCATTCGTGATCACGAACGCCGCTCCGCTGGTAATCTTTTTAACGATGCCGGTGACGAAGCCGACGGCGGCCTTCAGCTGCAGACGGTCTTTCTTTCCGGTCCGAATTTTTCCAGCTTCAACAAGTGCTTCCACGGCAGTGCGAAATTTCGGCATGCCCTTCTTGCTGACTCGAAGCTTCTTTGCCAGTGCACGACTGTCAATGGGCCGGTATTTCGGCTCAGACAAATGTTCGATGATTTGATCTTCTAACTTGCTCAATGTGTTTCCTTTTTTCTGACCGCTGCCACAGGCAGCGGTGCGCACGGAATGCGTCTTGATTGATGATGAGCAGCGCAGATTCCGATTTGTTATATCGGTTCAGCGTCGTTGCCCAAAGTGAAGTGGTGTGACAAACAACTCATGTGTCACGATTGGCGGGGGCCCACGTCGGAGGTTTATCTCCCCGCGAAGCTGACCAGCTTGAGGTATTGGCAGGCGAGAGCCGCAAATACACTGTCAGCCATGAATCGATGTGTGCCACTGGCTCCGCCAGTGCCTTGAGGCTCGTGAAAACACTGGCCGAGCCAGTGGCACAGAACCCCTCAATTTATGACTGACAAAGCAGGAGTGCCTGATTTCGCGGGCCGTTCGTTGGCTCGCGGCATGCATGTCAGCAGCTCATGAAGCCTCCACATTTCGGACGGGAGGTTGACTGCCGGGCACGGATAACCGTCGAGACACGGCGCCGGCCGAGTGGTTCGCGATGGAGTTTGATTTTGCAGGATCGCAGGCGATTCAGCGTGAAGAACGATCACGCCTTGAGAATCAGACAAACAAATTACTTCACGGCAACAATCTGAATTGCGTCTGCATGAGCATTTCCGCCTGCTCCGTTCGCTCTGATTTCCACATAACCCTCTTCGCCCTGTTTCAGATCAAAGATTCCCAGCGAAATGAATCCGTTCTTCAGTGGTGCTGGCTTTTTCATATTGATTTGTTGGGTCTTCACCGTTCCCGAGGCAGAAACCAACACGGGTACTGTTGAACCTCGGTTTTGGTGATTCCCATAGGCCACTCGGATTTCATGTTTTCCATCTGCTGGTGCCTTGAATCTGAAAGTGATGGAAGCGTCCTTCCTGGTGGAATACACATAGCCGTAGCCCACATACCCCTTCAGTCCGGCACCGGAAACCCACTCTCCCTTCATTTCCGCCGACGTATCGTCGATGACCAGCCCTGCCATTTTTTTCGGATCCAGACCGGACATCGGACCTTTGGCACTGGCGAGTGTCATGGCGTCGTTCGGGATGTCAATCGTATCGTAAACCGTCTTGCGCCGAGCCTTGCCAGGCAGATGCAGCAGATCGATCAGCTCTTCCAGGTAACGATCGTAAACGTGGCGCGGATCGCATTCGTGCAGTATGCAAATGCTGGCGGCACGACCAACGACTTCGCCCATCATGCCGCACGTCTTCATCACTCGCGTTGTTCCCAGGGCCTGATGAGTCACGCTGATATTGCGGCCTGCCATGAACAGATTTTCGATATTGCGACTGTAGAAACATCGGTATGGCACCGGATAGCCGTAGCTGCGGTCAACGCCTTTGCCATGCACGGCAATCGAAATGAACGGGTTGTCGGGGAACTTTTCGGCATACTGTTTCTTGGGGTAGTGCAGGTCGATTGACCATGTGCTGGGCACGCAGCCATCAGAAAACTGCCGCTTGGAAACGATGTCTTCCTGATTCAGCACCACGTCTCCCATCAGGCGCCGCGATTCGCGCGGCCCGCCAATGTACGCCACCCACGTCAATATGGCATTCCTGTGTTTGGCTGCACCGTCACGATTCTTCATCGCGTTGAACGCACCGTAGACGGCTCGCAGGTTGTGATCGCGGATACCTTCGGCGTCACTCAACGGGTCTTTGTCGAACCCGCTTTCCCAGAACCACTGGCCGTGATGATCGCGGGGATACGGAAAGTCCTGCATGTCCAGATCCAGAGCCCACGACGTATCGGGATACGTCGTTTCCTGTTCAACTTCTCCCCACGCCCACATGTTGCTCATGCCCATGCGGCCTTTGTCTTCCATCTCCAGATCCGCTTCGACCAGTTCGCCGATGGTTCCGTGGCCCGTGCAGTCACTGAACAATGTGCCGGTAAACTCGAAATGTTCGCTGGTTCGCGTGTCGAACGCTGTCACTGATGTCAATCGATTGCCTTCTCGTTTCGCGGCATAGGCATGGTGATTCAGAAACAGATCGATGTTGCCTTCGGCGCGAATGATCTGCTCTTTCAATTCGTCACCGAACTCTTCTTTAGTGCCCGGTGACTTGGTGGCGTGATCACAGAACTCTTCGATAATTTCACCGATGCGAGGAAACTTGCCACGGCGAATATTCCCCATCGCCCAGACGCGAACCTCGCTGCTGCCGTTTCCACCAAGCACAGGTCGGTTCTGAATCAACGCCACGCGGCAGCCCATCCGAGCCCCTGATATTGCAGCGCCCATGCCCGCGTAGCCGCCCCCGATAACCACCAGATCGTACGGTCCTTTTTGTGTTGGCTCAGCGTCAAGACCCAGCTGCGCACGTCGCCATTCCGACAGGATGCCGGATTCGTTTGGCGGAACGTCGCCTGATTTGGTGAAGTAAATTGCGTCGCAGCGACCATCGAAACCGGTCAAATCATGCAGAGCGATTTTCACAGACTTCGACGAAACCTCGATCTGGCCGCCGTCGTGCCAGAACCATTTGGCTCCCCGTGCGCCGAAGGTTTCCTGCAACGGCTTGTTGTCAATCAGCAATTGAAATCTGCCAGGCTGTCCGGTTGCATTCCAGCGAGCCACCCAGTCTTTGGTTCGCACGAAGACCCGGTACGTGCCGGTCTCCGGAAATTCGACGGTGGTCATTGCGTCGCCCAGCGGACGACCCAGGCCATGAGCCAGCAGGTAGGGTGAACCCATTTCAGTGATGAACTGAGTGTCCAGCTTCCAACCGCCGTGAGATGCGAAGCTTTCCGCCTCGACAAGCACGTCCTGAGCAAGACCATCGGTCGCCACTGCCATTACTAAAGCCAAACCAAACAAACGCATTGCACACTCCACGAAACCAAAACATCAACACCTGCACAAGATCGCATTGTGGTGCGCACGCAGCGCTGCAGCAAATGCTGATTACTGCATTCTCACAGACCGCTCGAAAGTCCTACCGATGGGTGTTACGCTGCTATTTGTCCACGCGCACCGCCATATGTCCCGGATTGCAGGAAAGCTAAAACAGATGAAGACGATCACTGCCGCACTATTCACTGCACTGGTGGCCGGAGTTCAGGCCGAAGATATCGTCAACCGAACCAGCATGACAAATCCCGACGTGAAGTACCGCACTTCTGCGGAGCACTACGTCATCCTGGAGCGTGGCGATGTCCAGGCGATCATCGTGGACAACGCAGCGATCGACATCCCGACGCTGCCCGCACATCGCGCCGGATACAACGGTGTGGCCTCACTAACCCACGCCAGACACCACGAGAATCTGTTTGTCCCGTCCATCGCCGGACTCAACTTCGAACACATTCATGATGGCACAAAACAAGGGCTGGTCGAGAAATTCGAGCCGCGCAGGTTTCCGATGCAGTTGCGCACCATCGACGACAACACCGTCGAGGTGTACCAGCCACCGACAGGAATCTGGATGCTGGAAAGTTGCGGCCGCTATCAATTGCTGGAAGACGGCACGATCGAATACACGTTTGAGTGCATTCCGCGAGCCAACGACTATCGTCACGATTACATCGGGTTGTTCTGGGCCAGCTACATTCACGAACCCGAGGAGCGAGCTATCTTTTTCAAGGGACGAACTGCCGGATCAGACAAAGCGTCCCGCTGGATTAAGGGTGTCACACCGAAACATGGCACCGACAGTACTCACCGACCAATGGGCGTCGCCACCCTGCCGCCAGTGGACGACGACTTTCCGTTGACGCTGGTCAATCATCCGTCAGATTTTGAGTACACGGAATCCTGGTATTACGGCGTCAGCCACGGCATGGCTTTCGTCCAGATGTTTCGACCGCAGGACAACATTTGGCTGGCTCAGTCACCAACCGGAGGCGGAAGTGCTAATCCGGCGTGGGATTTTCAATGGTTCATTCCAAAACCGCAGATCGGCAAAGCTTACGGTTTCGTGATGCGAGCGGCGTATGTTCCGTTTGAAAGTCGGGAGCAACTGATTGAGGCGACTGCTGCCCATCGTGCCAGGCTGATTGAGTGAACTTCTTGTCCCGCCGAAAGACTTTTTTAAACAATCGGTGGCTGCCCGAGTGTCTTCAGGAAAAGAAAGGTGCAAATTATTTGATCCGTTCTCACAGTCTCACGTTGTGACAACATTCTCCGAGGTTGGAAGTTCCGAAAGGCTCGGTGTTTCATGACTCACCAAACCGGTTACCGTTACGGATTACTTGCGACTTGTGTTGTCCTCACGGGTACAGCAGCAGCATGGCTGGTGTCGCCATCCGAGGCCGAATTGGTCGCCGAAGGCCGCGAGCTATTTCTGCACGAGTGGACCCAGGACGACAAACTGGCAGGGGAGGGCGACGGACTTGGCCCGGTCTTCAACGCCAGATCGTGTGTCGCGTGTCATTTTCAGGGCGGCGTCGGCGGTGGGGGCGGTCTCAACAACAACGTAACGGCGTTTCAGGTCCTGCCGAACCGCAACGATCATAGATTCCACGGTGGCGTCATTCATGCAGACGCAACAACTCCTGCCGAACGCGAGACACAGGAAAATGTTCGTCGCATGTTTCCCCCGGTGCCGGAAAGCACTCGCGTTGTCGGCGGATGCACCGTCCGGCTGAAGGCATTTGACCCGTTGCTGGTGGAACAGATCAACACACCTGCGTTGTATGGTGCCGGTTTGATTGACCAGATCTCCTCATTTGCCATCAACTCAGGACGCAGAACCCGCGAATTCAGACGCGTCCGAGAGGAATTCAGTCTGAAGTTTGATACCACAATTGCAGGCAAGGTTCATCATCACGGACTCCAGGGCGCGGGCAAATTTGGCTGGAGAGGACAGTTCGCTACGCTGGAAGACTTCGTAGCGACAGCCTGTGCTGTAGAACTGGGCCTGACGAATCCCGAGCGCGCACAGGATCGGCCGCGGACACATCAACCCGACGCCGACGCCGAATACGACATGACGTCGAAGCAATTGCACGCACTTGTCACGTACTGCCGCAGCCTGCCAAGGCCGGAACAGGTTTTGCCGACTGATCCGGCAGAACTCACCAAAGCCTTAATGGGTGAACAGACGTTTGTCACCACGGGCTGTGCGGACTGCCACGTTCGCAGCATCGGTGGAGTGGACAGGATCTACTCTGATTTCCTGCTGTACTCACTTGAAAAACTCGACGGAGGCGACGGATATATTGAAGAACCTGAGGTACCGTTGCCCAGCGATATGCCTCACCCCGACGAATGGCAGACACCACCACTTTGGGGAGTCGCCGATTCCGCGCCTTATTTTCACGATGGGGGCTCACCAACTTTGGAGGACGCGATCCGGCGGCACGCCGGACAGGCACGCAACGTCAAGAAACGCTACAAGAAACTTAATTCCGACGACAAACAGAACGTCATCGCCTTCCTGAAAACGCTCCGCGCTCCGGTGTCGGCTGAGGCTGTGCACATGACCGATGCAGACGACTTATAGACAACATGACCGCTTTACTCATCGAGTTGTGTAGGCCGAATCAGGGAGCGGAGCGACGCCGCTTCGGCAATTGGCGCAGTTATTTGAATGATTGCAAAGTTCAAGGGTGGCCGGGGCTGGACTGAGCTAAGCGAGGGAAACCCCGGTGCTGCAGAGAACGGTTGCAGTTCTCGAACCGTTTGTTGCCCCAACACCGGGGTTTCCTTCGCAGGCTCAGTCCAGCCCTCGGCCACCCACCGCAATCTATTGTGACTTCGCCACTTCGGCTTCCGGCAGCAATGGTTTGTAGCGGTAGTACACCTCCAGCGTCAGCGTGGCAAGGGCCGTTGTCAGCAGGCGACCACCCTGTTTGGCGTGGATCGCTCCGGTGCGAGGTTTCCAACTGCCTTTGGCGGGACCCACCGTTTCCTGGCGGGCGATCAAATCGTCACGCAGACGAACATTCCAGCGGACCCATTCGTCCCCTCCCCAGTTTTTCATCGCCTGAGTCGCAAAATACAGACCGTAAAGATTCTCGTAGGGGCCGGCCTTGTCCAGCAAGGCGATGCCCGCCCGCATGTCGCCATCGTCGCGGCCCCAACCCAGATACATTCGGCACAGCAATGCCATGGCCGTTCTGGCTCCGGTGTACTGTTTCTTTTGAATTTCATAACCATAGCGGCCTGCGCCGTCGACCTGCACGCTGTCGAGATAGTGCATGACTCCTTTGAATACGCTGTCGGGGACATCAATGCCGGCCTTCTTGCCCGCCATCAACGCCATCACCTGAACGACCGTGACAGATGTGGACCCGGGTTCCTGCGGGTTGTAGCGCCAGCCCCCGCCCCTTGGATCCTGTGAATTCACGATGAATCGCACGGCCCCTTCTGCCGCGTTTTTCAGACGGCGATCCCTGGTCATGCCGTAGGCTTCACAGAGCGCCAGCGTGGCAGCACCGTGCGTATAGTAGGCTTCGTTTGGAGCCTTGTCTTTGCTCTGCTTGTTAACCATCCCGCGCAGGTCGTAACCCGCTCGAGCGCCGACGCCGATATTGGTCAGATACGTCAGACCCGCTGCGACAACTTTCTGGTAGTCGCCGTCACGATGAGTCTGTCCGGCGGCCAGAAATGGCAGCAGAGCATACGCCGTTCCGCCAATCGGATTGTTGATTGTGCCCGCGTTCCCCGATGGCCCGACATTGCCAAAATCCCACCAGCCCTGAGGATGCTGCACCGATGCCAGCCATTCCAGGCCCTGGTGCACGGCAGTCTCGCTGGCCTGGGATCCACCATACTTCTGCAGCATGAATTTGCGACCGTCGTCACTACGGTTGTTGATTGACGCTGTCGCCACGGCTGACGACGAATCAATGTCAGCAATGGGTACCGCAGCCTCGGGCATTTCAACGTCGCTGACCGAATCCAGCTCCGCAGGTTCGGGGTCTGCCGCTGGTTCTGTTTCCGGTTCAGGCTCGACCGATTCTTCTTCCGGTTTCTCGACGGGCTCTTCGACTTCCTGTTCTGTCTGATCGCCTTGCTCTTCTTCCGGCGGTTCCACAGGCTGGGCTTCTTCGACGGGTTTTGTATCCGACGTGAAAGCTGCGATCAGTGGATTCAATGGAACGACGTCCTCCAGTTGCCACGTGATGGTGTGCAATATGAACACACTGAGCGCGAAGAGTCCAAGACTTGTGAGAATTGAGCTGCCGCCTTTTGTTAACTCTTCCGCAGCAGTTCTTTGTTTCGGCTTCAGGTCGGACTTCTTGGCCTTGACTCTGACTCGCTTTGACGCGGCAGGCTTCGCGGACCGAACGCGTTCTACAAACCGACGTGTGGTAACGTTGCGTCGTCGTCGCTTCGGAAACGTCGCCCCTGTGGTTGCATCCGGCTGCGGCTTCCCGTCGCGCGGTTCGGGGCCAGCAGGGAAGGGCAGGTTCGCGCCGAGTGCAGATCGCATTTCCGGAGCCGTCGCTGCGATTGACACCACACCTGCGTCGCCGGAGCGCCCGGTATTCGGGTCGGATGCCGATTCCGGTGGATTCGGTATGCCATCGTCCAGCGACGCGACTGCCAGCCGAAGCTGAGCGATATCAGTAGAACCTGACTGTTCCGCCAGTTGATCGAACTTCTGCGACAGAACCAGATATTGCTGCGCAAGCCATGCATGGTGGACCGATGCTTCAGCCGCCTGCCTGGCCCGGTGCCGCAGATGTTGCGCAAACTCTTCGCGTGAATCTGTTTCTCGGGTCGTATTGACTTCGGACGCTCGGCTCATGACTGAAACTCGGAAAGCCAGCGCAAAACACCTCTTCAGTGGCAGCAACAAAAACGTGCGTTGTGAGGTTTATTACACTCCACTAGTGTATACTCTAAACCTATCCCTGCAATCGTATGAATAAGCGTTCACAGAAAATCGCTGAAAGCGGCCAATCCGCACGCAATCTTCAGTCGACAAACAGAAATTCGTTTGCGGCAAGCAGGACGTGAGCATACTGCTGCCATGCGGCCGGGCGTCCGCCTTCTTCGCAGGCGGCGAGATATTGCAGGCCCAACTCCAGTTCCGTCGGCCTCGGTTGGCGGGAATACAGCAAGGAATAGGCTTGCGCAATGCGTTTGCTGTCATCGTCCGGAAACTCATCGGCCAGCCTCGCTGCCAGGACGGAAGCCTGGCTTTCCAGCAATGGGCCGTTCAATGCGTACAGGCCCTGCAGTGACGTCGTTGTGCTGACACGTTGAGGACTATGCGACGTCGGATCGGGAAAGTCGTGGGTCAGCAGCATGGTCGACATCTCGCGTCGATGAATCGTTGCGTAAATTGTTCGTCGTACATTCTTCGGATCGTCCAGAGCAACCGATGGTCCACCCACCGTCGGATCCAGCTGACCGGACGCCTGCAACATCGCGTCGCGCCACGACT
The DNA here is from genome assembly GCA_039831575.1 of Fuerstiella sp. GTDB lineage: Bacteria > Planctomycetota > Planctomycetia > Planctomycetales > Planctomycetaceae > Fuerstiella. The sequence goes on from JBDONA010000584.1 coordinate 45,004, forward strand.
CTACGTCCAGCCGACGACGAGTCATCCGGGCAAGCAGCTTGTTCGCGGAATCGGAAGTCAACTCTCCTGAACTGGATTGCCGGTACGCCGCCGACAAAACGATTTCACGATGCAGCGTTTTCAATGACCAACCGTTTGCAATGAAGCGAGCGGCCAGATCGTCGAGCAATTCCGGATGCGTCGGGAGGTCGCCCTGTTGACCAAAATTGCTGGGAGTGGCCACAAGGCCTCGACCAAAGTGTGCCGCCCAGATTCTGTTGACAATTACTCGGGCGGTCAGCGCGGCCGCGGCGCCGACGATTGATTCGGCAAGTTCCAGTCGGCCACTGCCGTTTGTAAACGGCTGAGGGTCTGTCGGCGAAAGGACCTGCAGAAACCGGCGCGGCACCACTTCGCCCAGCCGGTTTGGGTTGCCTCGAATGAACACATTCAGGTCACGAGGTTCACCACGGTATTCCAGCCTGGTACCTTCGTCGGCCCGCTTGCCGGCTCGCTCGACGAATAACGACTCCTCGATCAACGCACTGGCCATCGGGGCGTCATAGTTGGGCGTCGACGATTTTACCTGACTGATTTTGCTGACAATTTCCTGTACCTGATCATCGGGTATCGGCTTCTTCTTCCTGAGAGCTGCCAGTTCTTTTTCCAGTTTCTCAACGTCAGCCCGCGCCGCCTGGACGGGCTCAAACAGCTGTTCGTCAATCGTGGGACGCTCAGAAATACGACAGCTGGCGAAGACGCCGGCCATAGCGTAATAGTCCTTCGTCCCGATGGGATCGAACTTGTGGTCGTGGCATCGAGCGCACGCGACTGTCAATCCAAGAAATGTTCGCGAGACCACGTCAACGCGTTCTTCCCATTCGTCGGCCACGATCACTTTGATGATCTCTGTCGGTAGCTTCAACTCTTTCCAATAGTTCGGACTCAATCCCAGAAAGCCAAGCGCAGAAATATCCGCCGGGCCGGTGTCCGTCATCATGTCTGTCGCCAATTGGCGACGAACGAAGTCGTCATACGGCATATCGTCATTGAATGCCTGAACAACCCAGTCGCGGTAAAGATGTGCCTGGCCGGTTGAATACAGCCACTTCGCGGTCGTGTCTGTGTAGCGGGCATAGTCGAGCCACAGTCGTCCCCAGCGTTCGCCAAAATGTGGCGACTGCAGCAGCCGATCGACTTGTGTTTCGTAGGCGTGGTCACTGTCGTCGTTTAGAAAACAGTCCAGCTCTTCGGGCGTTGGCGGCAACCCGGTCAGATCAAACGAAAGACGACGCAGCAAGGTGCTGCGATCGGCCGCGCCAGACGGGCGCAGGTTGTTTTGCTCCATGGCCGCCAGCAGGAAAAAATCGATCCGTTGTCTGGGCCACGAACTGTCATTCACGTCTGGCAGAGTTTGCTCGGCCACCGGTTGAAACGACCAGAACCGGCGACCCGCATCAAAATCGATTTCCCCGTCCGGACGATCAGACGTGTCCGCATCAGGCGGAAACGGAGCGCCACGTTTGACCCATTCGGTCAGGACGGCGATCTCAGCATCGGGCAGTTTCCCTTTGGGCGGCATTTGAACGTCGCCATCATAGTGCAACGCCTCAATCAGCAGACTTTTTTCGGCGTCTCCGGGAACAATGGCGGTCCCGCTGTCGCCACCACGTTTCAAATCCGTAAGCGTATCCAGACGCAGACCGCCGTGCACAGTTTTTGCTTTGGCGGAATGGCACGCATAACATCGCCTGCTGAGCAACGGCCGAATGTTCTTTTCAAAGTGCTCGAAATCGGATGCCTTGAATTTCGAATCCTCAGCAGCTGCGCTGGAAACCATCGCGAGAACCAGAAGTGAGGCTATTCTCATCCAGCTCATGTATGGGCTCCAACGACAAGCGTCGTCTGGTTTTTCACCACGATAGGGTTTGTTGCGGGAAATCATCATGGCGAGAATTGTTTGGCGGGTGGCGTGCAGTTTATCAACCCAGACGTGTCAAATCCTGTTCTTAGCCACGCGCACCAGGATTCGTCCACGGTTCCCAATGCGGATGAACCGGAAACACGTTTCGCGATAACGCGATTTCTCGGGCGATTCGGAATGACTTAAAGCATTTATAGAAAACGGCTTGCGGCGATAATTTCCGATGTTTGGCCCAGCAACCACAAGAAAACTGCGGACAGGCCGCTGAAAGCCCGTTTCTATAATGAATCGTTGACGAAACGTGGACCTGGAGCGATAATGGTGCGTTCGAAGTGGCCATCGTCATGACGACCGTACTGAATCCGTGTTTGATCAACATCAAATCGCGGCTTGCTTTGATATGGGGACCGGGATGTCTTGTAGTTTTCTGCCGGGAACGCTGATGATTGTCGCCACAATGGCGATGTCCGGCGCTGCGTTCGGCCAGGACACACAGCTCCATAGACACCTCCCCATCACACTTCACTCAAGACCCGTGATTGAGCGTCTTCCACTTCGGGTCGTTGATCCCGTCGATGTAGCGCTCACGAACTTCGGGGACACTTTGGTTGCTGACCGGGTGGGCAAGGTTCTGTTCCGGATCGATTCCAATGGAGAAGCCAGCCTCATTGGTCGGAAACTGGAAGGTTTGACCCGAGTTGTGGATTCTCCTCAGATGGGGGCTCACGCACTGCTGGCCAGCCGAGGTTCAGGACGTATTGTCCGGATGACGGAAACGGGCGTTCAGCACGAACTTGCTCACTTGCCTTTTGTCCCGGCGGGACTGGGGGCAAATCCGCTGGACGGAAGTCTGTATACGACAAACAGCCGGACCGGCGAAGTCTTCAGGATCGATGTTGACGGCGATAGACAGTCCATCACCACTGTCTCCGAACCAACAAAAGACCTGACCGTCAACGCGATTGGGGCCACAATCAGCATACTGCTCAAGAGCGGCAAAGTCGTGTCGGTTGGCGTCGATGGCAGTCGTGAGACGATCGGATTCCTGCCGGCCACAGCAACTCGCCTGACGTATCACCCGGAAGGGTTTCTGGTCGCGTTGTGCCAGGACACCACAGGCAAGGCCGTGTTGCTGAAGCCCACGGATACTCGCGAGCAACAGCCAGACGCGTTTGCAGGTGCCCCACGGGGAACCAAAGCGATGGCCTTTGACAAGCTGGGAAACCTGACGCTGGCCAATCCGGATTTGCGAGCCATCACTCGAGTCACCAGCCGTTTTCAACAACGGTGCGATGACTGTGGAAAAATGATGATGATCAAGCTCTCAACAGAGACGCCCGCTCCGCAAAAGGCCACACGTCGCTCTTTTTGACGGCTGTTGGGCCTCTCAGCAGGTCGACGAATTGCTCGCATCACGTCATAATACCGACGGAGGTGTGCCATTCACCTTCGATCTATTCCCATGCTCATCCTGCCAATTCAGGCTAAGGTCAATCGATGTCGTCGCCAGTCGTAACTCCTGATCAGAACGAAGTCTATGAAGATCCGCTGGACCTGATGGATGAAATTGAGGAGCTGAAAAAGGAAAAGGACGCCAGCATCCTGGCTCACTTCTACGTCGATGGCGACATCCAGGACATCGCTGACTTTACGGGCGACAGCCTGAAGCTGGCACGGGATGCGATTCAGGTGAAATCCTCAACGATTGTGTTTTCCGGCGTTCACTTTATGGGTGAGTCGGCCAAGATCATGAGTCCGCAGAAGCGAGTGCTGATTCCCGACATGCTGGCCGGATGTTCTTTGGCAGAAAGCTGCCCGGCCGATCAGCTGGCCACGTTTCAGGAGCAACTGCGAGCAGATGGGCGCACGTTCGATACAGTCGCGTACATCAACACGTCGGCCGCCGTGAAAAGCCTGTGTGACTGGATTGTGACCAGTGGTAATGCTCGTGACATCATCGAACGCGTTCCCACAGACCGTGAGATTCTGTTCGTCCCCGACCAGCATCTCGGCAGGTATCTGATGGAAGTCAGCGGGCGAAAAATGATTCTGTGGCCCGGTTCGTGCATGGTTCACGAAATCTTCAGTATTCAGGATTTGATCCGAGCCAAACGGAATACTCCTGGCAGCGTCGTGATCGCCCATCCGGAATGCCCTCAGAATATTCTCGAGCTCACCGACTTCATTGGCGGCACGGAAAAGATGCGGCAGCACGTTATGTCGATCAAGGAGCCAACGACGTTCCTTGTGGCAACAGAATCGGCCATGATTCATGCGTTCGAGAAGTCAGCTCCGCAGCACACATTCGTGCCCGTTCCTGGCATCATGGCGTCCACCGGTGAAACATGTGCCTGCAACCGATGTCCGCATATGGCCCGCAACACGCTGCAGAAAGTCCGCGACTGCCTGAAGAACGAATCGCCGGAAATCGAGTGGAAAGACTACTTCCAGAAAGCACGCGACGTACTCGATCGCAGCCTGTTGCAGTAACCTGAATTCGGGTGGCCAGTGCAGCGAAGTTTTTCCCCAACGAACGCCTTTGAGGTTGCGCGTTTTCGCAACCCTCACTCAGAGCATTGGCATCTACACAACTTTACCCTCCCGTCTTTGCGTGAGGGTCGAACGCGGTAGCGGCAGGGGAGGGACCCTCTCCGGGCCTGATAGCCCGACTCTCCCGCAAGCGGGAGAGTGAACATGTGAACCGAATCGCTTGCAGACGCTTCGATCATAGTCTTCCGACTACGACTTCAGGACTTCGTCGAACAGCGGGAACGCGATTCTGCCGCTCCATTCATGACCGCCTTCAAAGCGGTCGAAGTGCAGATTGCTCCCGGATCCCATGGCCTCGTACACGCGACGCAGTCGTCCGCGAAACACGTCGTCCCACTTCGGTACGATCAGGCTGTCTTTTGAACCGGTTTCCCAGACGCAGGGCCGCGGTGCGATCAATGATCCGATTTCGGAGTAGTCGCCGTACTTAAGCAGTCCCGGAATGATCTGCGAGCCGCAACTATGTCGCAACGTCATTCGTTCCTGCATCAGATTCAACGCCCCGCTGACGGCCGCCACACGCACCCGTTGGTCAATGGCCGACACCATCATCGTCATGCGCCCGCCGTACGATAGTCCGGCACAACCGATCGCATCGTCGTTCACCTCCGGGCGACTTTGCAACAAGTCGATCGCCCATCGCAGATCTCGCACGTTGGCGGTAATGGGCAGCTTGCCAAGCGCCTGCATACGGACGAATGTCACTGCACACGGGTCCTTGCCTCGATAGGCCTCACTGTCCACGCGACGACCAAAAGGAATCATGCAGGGTGCGGCAACAACATAGCCCCGTTTTGCGAACTGCACTCCGTAATCATAATTCAGCTTCTCGATGTGCTCGGCCGCTCCCTCCTGCTCACGGCGCCCGACAATCGCATCGTTGCCGAACGGCCCATGACCATGTACGCACAGCACGGCCGGTGATCGCTGTCCGGCGGGCAGTCCCTTCGGTACCAGCAGATAGACCGGCAAAGATGGAACGCCGTCCGCGTTGAGCAACAATTCGAGTCGAGTGTATTGGTCGAACTCCGCTCGACTCTCTTCAACGATCGTCCACTTCGCAGGCGGCTTGGAATCGCCCATGAGTTCGTCGAGCTTCGTCTGAAACGTGTCTTGCCAGGCCCGACACTCGTCTGCACTATGACCGCGAAACTGCAGCGACAACTCGGCCTTTCCCATCGCCGACACCAGATCGCGATCCACGATTCCGGCCGAATCATCACCTCTCCCAAACGATGCAGAAACAACACTGGCTCCGGCACCGAGCAAAGCCTTCCCAAGGAAATTCCGGCGTGGGAGTGGCAACGGTGCAGAATACGAATGCATGGCAATGACTCCAGACTGCAGGCGACAGAGTGACTTCCCACACCATATACAATTCCAGTCCTGGAAAAACCACGAGGATTCGTGCAAACTCACGACATTCAATGGCTCGATGGAATCGAGTGTCAGGTCCGTTGGGCCAGGAGCAGAGGTATCTACACATCTTTACCCTCCCGTCTTTACGGGAGGGTCGCGAGGAACGAGCGGGGAGGGTCGTTGAACGTCGAGGTGCGAATGTATGGTTGAAGTTAGTGCAGACCCTCTCCGGGCCTGATAGCCCGACTCTCCCGCAAGCGGGAGAGTAAATACGTCAACCGATCTGCACGCTGACGCTTCGATCGCAGTCTTCAGATTTGTGTAGATACCTTTGGCCAGGAGAGGCCGATTTCCGGGTATCTGCAGCCAGTGTTTGCACGAACTGGTGATGATATGAATCAGCATGATACGCCCTGGCGTAGAAGGACTGAGGCGATGGCGCACGAGCGTTTATCAAACGGATTCACAGTGACCTACGACATGGACAATGATACCGCGGAACATAATCCGTTTCAGGCGCCTCGGGCATCGCTGGACAGTTCTGTTGCTGTTGATCGGCGTGATTGGTCTGGGCGTTGCTGCCTCTGTGTTTGGGCCGTAGACGCCGTCCGCCAAAACTGCACGACGCAAAATTCCAGCCGACACAAATACCGGCATTGACCACTCGCTCAATTGCTGGTGGCTGTGTCTGATTTTCTGTCAGCAGAGTAGGGTGCGTGCTTGCACGCACCACGTTGCGCGACCGATTTCATTCATCATTCCGACACGGCGATCGATGATCCGGTTTTTCAATTGCTCCTTCTGCCGCACTCGCCGTTCGAGGTCCGCGAGTCGGGCTTTGAGGAATTCGATTTCCGCCAGCTGTAGCTGTTGTTGCACGTCGAAGTCTTCCTGCACGGTTTGCTTCAATGCCGCAAGATCCTTTTCCGCGGAACCATATTTCAGAACGTCCCTGGCACGAGCGATGGCTTTGTCCGACAACGATTTGCTGCGGTCAAGCAGCTGCTGTGAGGACATTTGTCTCAGCAGTTGCTGGGCGGCGGCCACGTTTTCTTTGCTGCCTTTCAGGATCATGACGTCGGCCGGCCCGATCTCCATTTCGATAGATTTCCTGCGTGTCTGCCGACGTTCCGTGGCTTTCAGGGCTTTGTCTGCCGGCAGCTCGGCGTCCACTATCTTCAATATCTCCATCACTTCGGCCTGTTTTTCATCCGACGCCGAAACGAGCAACGAATTGGTGCGATTGTCCGCGACGATGCGGACTCCTGTTTCGGCCGAAAACAACTGCTGCACAAGTCTCAGTGCATCGAGAGCCTGTGTATGACGCAGAGAGTAAACGATTAACGTGCTCGTTTTCGGTTGACCGGTGTTTTCTTTGGTTGCCAGTGGCTGACCGCTGGGCCTGGCGATGCTGGCAGGACTAGCTGGGGTGAGACCGCTGCTGCCGGATCCCGTCGAACCACGAGAAGACCCATACCGAAGAGCTTGCTCGTACCTGAACGATGCGAGGACTGCCGTTTTGATAGGTTTTGACCACCCTGGTTCGACGTTCTGGTCCGGTTTCAGATCATCAGCGTATGCGACGACGATAATTGGGAACCAGGAATCGTCTCGGTTGGATGCTTTCGTTGCGCTAAAGAGCCCTGCCACACCACCACCGTCACCCATCCCAATTCTGTTAATGGCCGATCCCGAAGAACTCATGCCGGGGTAGGACCCGCGTGGGAAGTTCTGTTCGACAAACCATCGCACAACAGCAACTTCACCGGACTGCAGATCAAAGCGGTTGGCAAAGTGATCAGACCCTACATCTTTGCGCTCGACAAATTTCGTGTATGTCGGCCATTCTGTTTCGACGACCTGTGTGTATGGTCTTGAACGTGTAAACCTCCAGATAGGCCTCCGACTCGGAGCCAGGCAACTGTGGTCCAATGCTGGTCGTCCTGTCCGGTTTGACCTTTGCCGAGTCAGAAGCCGACTCGGCAGCTGTCGTCGGTTCCGAAGTCAACGTGGATTCCTGAGCCAGCATCGCAACGCAACCCACGATCGTGGCAATCAAGGTTCGCAATAACATGGCATATCCTCTTCAAGGTTCTTGTGGGGTGCAATAAAAACGCGATCAGGGGTTCACGGACGGTGTTACCGAATCATTCTCGGAATTCGGCGATTCAACGATCTGCAGCGAGATTTCGTCGAGTCTTTCCACAGCGATTCGAATCGATGCCAGCTCGACCGTGCTGCCGTCGTCCCAATCCAGCAGGCTGTCGTCGACGACGGTCGCTACCGATCGTTCCGTCGCAACAATGGACTTTGAATCGTCCGCAGCTCCTGTTCCCGCAACGACGAGTGATTTCGGCTGAGCTTCCGACATGTCCTTTAAGCCCCATTCATTCACCGCCATCGCCGTAACGCCAACCACCGCAAGTACGCCGGTTGCCAGAAGCCACGGCTTAGCGATTATTCGGTGTGGAATTGAAGCCGCTTCGTGGATCAGCCGCTCGGGCAATTCAAAATCGTTCGGTTGCTGAACGTAAGCAAGGCACCGTTCAAGCAGCTCCGCCACTTCATGAGCCGTCTGAAAACGATTCACCGGGTTCTTCTGGTGCAGCCTCTGAATGATCTCATACAGCCACGGGGGAATGTCCGGATTCAGATCGCGAATCGGGTGCGGCTGAGCGTCCGTTACCTTTCTCAGAATTCCCCAACTGGTGTCCGCTCGGAACGGCGGACGCCCGGTGCACATCGCGTACAACACGCTGCCCAGACTAAACAGGTCACTGCGGTGATCGATGGACGTCCCTTCCGCCTGTTCGGGCGACATGAAGTACGGCGTCCCAACGATGACTCCGCTGTGAGTCAGGCTGGCATCATCGGCAGCTCGAGCCAGACCAAAATCAGTCAGCAGCACTCGTTCGGTGGTTCCGTCCAGCAGAATGTTGGCCGGTTTCACGTCGCGATGCACCAACCCCTGATCATGAGCTGCTGAAAGTCCGCCCGCCGTCTGCATTCCCAACCTCAGGACCTCCGATACGCTCAGTGCGCCGTGTTCGTCGATGCGGCGTTGCAACGAGATTCCTCGAAGATAAGGCATCACCAGATAGGGCAGGCTGTTCGATTCATCCACACCGTGAATGGCAATGACGTTGTCATGCACGACCGCAGCAGCCGCCTGAGCTTCGCGGCCAAAGCGTTTCCTGGCGGCTCCACTGGTGGCAAGGTGAGGTGCCAGGATCTTGATGGCCACGTAGCGGTTCAGCGACCGATCAAAACCTTTCAGCACGACTCCCATGCCGCCGGCACCAACCACGCCCGCAATTTCGTATCCGCCCAGACGCCCCAACATCGCCGGATCGTCGGTAGGATCCAGCCAGGCAATGATCTGACGAATGTCCGTTGGAATCGCGTCGCTTTCTGCGCCGTCGGCAGGGGATCGCCGTGATTGAGACGTCATCGCAGTGGGACCAAATTCCTGGCCCGTTGTTCCGGCAATCTCGAATTCGTCATCGCTCAGGAAATCGCTCGCATTCTCCCACCACGTGACATCAGCCGCCGACTGATGCAGCTGCTGGCGACATTCATCGCAGACTTCCAGATGCCGTCGGCCGCAAGCAGTTCTGCCTCTGACAGATCGGCGTCAAGGAAACGCTGCAGTTGTCCCTGGTCAAAGTGTGTTGTTTCAGCATTCATCGAAGTCTGCTTCCAATTCCGAAACGCGTTCTCTTAATCTTCGCATGACGCGCGATCGAACCGCATAGATTGAGCCGATGCTGCGTTTCAGACGATCCGCCACATCCGTCACAGCCGCCAGTTCCACAGAAGTCAGCCAGAACGCCATCCATGTGGTTTCTCCGAACTCAGGACGAATTTCTTCGGCTACGCGGCGAAACAACTGTCTCTTCTGTTCTCGCTGAATTTCGTCATGCGTCGCTTCGTCAGACGCAGGCAGACGATTCAGCTGCTGAATCAGGCTGCTGCCACCGCGAGCAACATCGGGCTTGACCTTTCGCAGGTGATCGATAATTGCATTGCGAGTAACCGTCGACAGCCATGTTCGAAAGCGACCTCGTTCAGGATCGTATTGCCAGTCCCCCACTTTGGCTGCGACAGATGTCAGAACCCTCTGAGTCAGATCCTGAGCATCCGCATCCTGCAGACCTCGGCGACGGGCCATTCTGTAGATGACGGGACGATAGAGTTCGTAAAAATCCAGCCATGCATCGCGATCAAGTGGATCTTTCACTCGGATCAACAAGCTGGCCTGTGTGTCAGGAATCCCGTTCAAGTCTTTCTCCTGAACAGTTACACGTATCGAATGACGGCACTTGACACAGAAACACGTGGAATCAAAAAAGTTGTCTGCAAAATCGCCAGCCTGTGTGATTCCTCGACTGATTCGGCTGCCGTACCGGCCGCGAAGGACCCTGCCAGTCGCGCAATGCCCCCGTCATGCCGTTTGGTTGTGGCTGATTCCTGATCAATCCGGTCTCAAACAAGGCTGGTCTCACCGTCGGGTGCATTCACCATCACGAATCGAAAAAAGCAGCCAACAATGATCCGTCCGCGTCAAATTCTGATGCGCAGACCAGCCCTTGCGATGAGTCCCGTGATGGCACAGATAATCAGCGCCATCGCGATTGAACCAATAATCACGACCGACGCTTCGGACGCACTCTTGTAGTTGAGTAGTTCGTCGGACAAACCACAGATCGAAATCAGGGAAATCATGATGGGGTGTAGCAGATAGGCAATCAGTGGATTCGCCCCCGCCGGTCGAGCGATGACCGACCACATGCCCACACCGCGAACATCCATCACCCAATAAACGATCACCCACACGGCGCACGATAACGCCGCACACCACAAGCTCCATGTCGGTGTGGCGTCGATCTTGTTAACACCCGCAAAGTTGTCAAACACCAGTCCTGCCACAAACAGGACCAGCACAAACATGACCGCCCATTTGATTCTCGCCGCGTGTTCATGCAGTTTTTGTGGACCCGATAATGTCGTTCCCAGCAGGCTGCCTGCCAGCACAATCGCCGCCAGAGAGCCGGGTCCGCCTCGTAAGTTCACATAGCTGTCGGCGAATTCAATAAATCTTTCCAGCAGTTGAAGTGCAGGTCCCAGCGGTTCGAGCCAGGGCTTGTCAGCGACGCGAGTGAAGAATCCTCCGTCGCTGAGTGCCAGATAATTGACAAACAACAGGGCCATCGCGCCCATCAGCCATTCACGTCGAGTGCGTAGCAGCAGATAGACAACTGACGCTGTGAGATACGCCCATCCGATTAGTCCCAGGATGCCCCACCATTCGGTTCGCAGCCAGGCCCAGTTTGCCACAGGACCGATGAACAGAACTTCCGTGGCTGACGGTTCACGGCGATAGACAGCCAACAAAACGACGATGCCCACCGCGCCGATCGACTTCAGGCCAATGAACACATTGCGGCGCCGGCCTGGTTCGCGCGGAACGACAGACCACGCCAGGATGATGGCAATGTATGCCAGCAGGCCCCACAAATAATTGCCCAGTGTTTCATCCGCGCTCCCGTTCAATCCAATCAGCCCCATGATCAACAGACCGATCGTGCGCATCAGTACGTGTGACAGCACCTGCATGCGTGTCTGACCCGCCGCAAGAGCTCGTTCTGTCGCCAACGGAATTGATATTCCCACGATGAACAGGAAGGCCGGAAACACGATGTCGGCCAGCGTCATTCCGTCAGCGTCCGAAGGCTGAATATGATGCATCCACGCAGGAGCGGCCTGGCCCAGGTCGTTGACAAAGATCATCAGCAGGATCGTCAAACCGCGGACTGTATCAACGGACGCGATACGTCCGGAAGAGGATCCGTCCGCTGCCCGGTTTGTAAGTGAGGTTTCCGTGGCGTCGTTGTCGGCACCGGGATCAATGCGATCGGTCATTCATTCCGTCCCGTTGAAATCCTGTTTGTCCAGGCTGGTTCCCTTTTTCTCGTTAACCGTTGCGGCTCGTGGGCATGCCGCGTCCTATGGCCGGAACGCGGCCTTCGCGGCCACAAGTCAGCGTAAGAACCGTAACTAAACCCAACGGCACCGGCACGATGTACGGACGTCAGAGACGTGCATCAAACATCGCACACCAGTGAATTGATAACGTGCGTTTCGAGCTCAGCATCGATCCTGGTGCCACACCATTTGATCATCGCAAAGTGTACGTCGTCCGAAGCGTGACGGTATATCGTAAGCGATATACGCTGCGCAACAAGGATTACTTCATGAAAGCGACGATCGCCATCCGCGGCTTCAACGGAAACTGCCCTGGCACCCGGAAGGTGCACTGTGCCGTCTGAAGGCACGGCGCGGCGTGCGGCGCGGCGGCCTGTTGGCACTGCGGCGTGACATCCGGCGTGCCACTGGCTCAGCCAGTGCTGTGTTTAAAGAAACCAGATCCTCACACAGGCACTGGCGGAGCCGGTGGCAAACTTTCTTAACGGCCTGCCTGGTGGGTTGATCTGAGAATCTCTGGCGCGGACGATCAAGCAGACAACGCACCTGTTGGTAGCGACGCAAGGTCAGTTTCCGCCAACCGCGTGTTGGATTCCATAGCCGGTTGAAAGCACGCTTCCGCCTGATAGCTGCCATGTGCAATCCGAGAAATGACGGGTTCGCAGTCAAGCGGGACTTGCCCAACACGCCAGGAAACATCTCGGCCAGGTTTAACGACTGGCCAGACGGTGACACTGGGATAAACCTGGAATGGACGCCGTGTTGATGAGCGGCCTTAGTCACTTTCCTGTGCCCAGCAGACGATTAGCACGAGAGCACCTATCAGCGGGATAAAGACCAGAAGCTGCCACCAACCGCTTCGGCCAATGTCGTGAAGTCGCCGCGCTCCTACGGCAAGGCTTGGAATGAGTACGGCCAGGCCGTACAGCAACCCGATCATGCCGGCACTGGAAACAAGCCCCTCTACCATTGCGATCGCAATGGTGACAATCAGGTTGAAGAGAATGAACATCCAGAATTCTGTCCTGCTTGCCCGCCCACTGAACACCGCGTACTTCTTCCAGACCTCGAGATACGAATCCATGTTCTTTCCTTTGCTAATGTTGAGTTGCCTGCGAAACAGTTCAGGCCAACCGAATGTTTGACACCGCCAGTCTCTGTGGACGATTGTTCGCGTACGTACGAATCTCTGAGCCCGATTCCTCAGGCAGATCTGGCGGCAATGCGGGGCGCACAATTTCGATTTATCACAGATTCAGGCAAGAATTCCGGAGTCAGATCGATCATGAATTCGCTTGGGGACGCATGTCCACCATGGGGATCTACCGACCCGTTGTCGCCACTGTGGTGAAGCCGGCCTTGCCGAACTCCACATCACTCCGTTCTGACGGAAGCGTCACAGGTGCTCCGCCGCCGAGACCATCTGTGCGCGAAGCCGATTCAGTCCTCGTTTCAGAAGCCCCGCCACGGCGGTCTTGCTGCGACTCATGCCGACGGCGATTTCCGCGATTGGCTTATGCTGTAGATAGCGCATGCGAATCGCAGTCTGCTGCAGATCGGGCAGACTCGTGATCGCCATCTGCAGCTCCCGACACGATTCATTGTGTTGAGCCTGCTGGCTGGGTGAGAATTGCCGCTCATGAAGATATCGATCGATTTCGTTGGCGACATTATATTGCAGTATGCTGCGAGTCCAGGCATGCCATTCGGCGTCAGTCTGTCCTCGAAACTCACTCAGACTCTGCTGAACCTCGAACAGCGTCTGCTGAACGACATCAGAAGCGTCGAGACGTGGCCCTAATCGCGAATCCAGCCGATGCCTGGCGGCCGTATGAAGCGGATCGAGAATTGCGATCAGAAGCTGCTCCATTGCGATTGAATCACCCGTCTTTGCGGCGGCGAGCAGGCGCTCGCATTTCTGTGTATCCATAAACATCCTCCACCGACCTCAAATACATCAGTCTGGGCACGCTGCCCGTAAGAGTGACAATGCGGCGTGGTGGATGGCGGATCAGATTCTCTTCACATATTAAGACGTAAACCGTTACACACACACACTTAACACAAATCCACACAAGTGTGAATGGGTGTCGATTTCGGGCCCATCACGGTAAAGTTCGTGAACAATGAATGGGCTCGATCACAATCCCTGCTTAAGGATTTTCTGCCTGTGAAAATCAACGCGTCGTCAAGTCTTTATTTTGGGGTAGCCGAAGTCGCCAGACTTTGGACGACATAGAGAAAAACCTCCAAACTCTGGCGAGCTCGGCTACGGAACAAAGCCAGTTCCCAACAGCCGCGTGTTGAATTCCGCGACCGGTCGGAAACGCCCCCTGGCTACATAGCAACCACGGAGCATTCCCGGACGAAAGCCCGCATCCGCTGGCGGTCGGCACCGCCTATTTCGGAGCATTGCTGATGAGGTACGCCAGCAGATCCTGCGTTTGCTGATTGGACAGTTTCTTCATCAGGCCTTCCGGCATGATCGAAACCTCCAATGCCTTCAGCACATCAATGTCATCCCGATTGATGAGCGTGGTTTCGTTGTTGACCAGACGTATCGTGACCGTGCGTGCGTCCTGTTTGTCGATCAGTCCGGTCACGGTGCGACCATCGTTGGTTAACACCAGAAAATTCGTGAACTCCTCGCGAATCGCGGCGCTGGGATCGACGATTGCCGGCAGCATGAACTTCAAGTTCGTTCGTTCGTAGCCGGTGAGTTTCGGACCGGTGCGACCGCCTTCTCCGAACAGCGTGTGACAGACGCCGCAGTTTTTCTTGAACAGCAGCTGGCCGCGCGTCAGGTCTCCACCGTCCTGTTTAAGCAGCGCAGCCAGTCGTTCGATCTGCTGTTTCTTTTCCGCCGTCGTTGTACTGCGGACTCGACCCCAGTGCTTTTCAATCAGACGCTTGATTTCCGTTTCATCGTGGAGTGACATCTGCTGCACGACGTCCAGCGGGATCGACTGCGGTTTGATTCGGTATTCTTCGACCTCGGCCAACAGACTGAGGGCCCACGATTTTCGAGTGGCCAGTACTCGCTGCGCCGTGCTGCGAACGCCGAGTTCATCCGGCAACGTCGAATGGTAGCGACGACAGATGGTCTGCCCGATCAACGGATCGTCGTAGTTCGCCAGCGCCAGTATGCCGACTCGTTTGACGGAGTAGTCCGCCGGTCGGGCCAACAGATTCAACAACGGTTTGACGACTTTGGGTTGTTTGATCTGCCCCAGAATTTCGATGTACTGCAACCGCTGAGCGTGATCGGATTTCGTATCAGACACGAAGCGGATGGCGCGGTCAACGGCCTGCTCGTCACCCAGCCGCAGTGCCAGCGCGAGGTCGGATTCACCAAGACTTTCTTGATAGTCGGACAACGCCCGCGCCAGTTCTTCCGGAACATTCGTGATCTGTCGGCCCAGAAATGCTTCCTGCAGCCCGGACATCAAAAGACGTGATTCATCCAGTCCGGGCGCCAGCTTTATCAGTCTGGCACATGTGATGAAATTGTCCTCACCGCCAGCCATCGCGTAGCGCTGCATCACACGTTTCAGAATTGTGTCCCGGACCATCGGCAGCCGCCAGAACCCAGGTTCGCGAAACAGATCCAGGACGTCGTCGCGGTCTGATTCGGTTTTTGATTCAACGGCCCACCAGTTCAGCAACGAAATGTGAAGGTCGTCCAGATCTTCGTCGTGGGCCAGCAGCTGCCTGACGATGGCCAGACCGTGCGCAGCGGAAAGTCTTTTCGCACAGGAAGCCAGCTGCGATCGAACTTCCGGGTCAGATTCCGTTTTGGCCAGGCGCGCCAGCCTGCGGCCGACGTGCGGTGTGACTCCTCGTGAATCTCCCAGTAGACGTACCGTCCAGCGACGTACGTGCGCATCCGGATGATCGAGTAATTGATTCGCCAGATCGTCGTCAAAACCGCCAGAGAGATTAAGCGCCCAGAACGCCTCCAGCGACCGAGGATCATCTGAGCTGGTGGCAATTTTTCTGAGTGTCGGATGAATGGACGAATCTGCTCGTTCACCCAGCACCTGAACAGCCTTGTGTCGAAACCATTTGTTCGGATGAGAAAACTGCTCGACCAGTTCGTCGTTCGAGAGTCTTGTGAGATCGAATGGCGGGATCGGCTGCGCGTCTTTGCTGCGCAGGCGATAAATTCGGCCGCTGGACTTGTGCCAGTTGTCTCGGGGATCAACGTGCGTCAGCCGACTGTCGTACCAGTCCGCCAGGTAGACGCCTCCATCCGGTCCGACTTTGACGTCGACCGGACGAAACCAACGATCGCTGGAGACCACCAGCGGAGGAACGTCGACTGTCTTGAACGACGACGTGTCCGTGAACATGCGACTGCCCCACACACGGTTGTGCAGCGAATTGGCGGCGATCACCATACGGTGATATCGATCCG
The DNA here is from genome assembly GCA_039831575.1 of Fuerstiella sp. Lineage (GTDB taxonomy): Bacteria > Planctomycetota > Planctomycetia > Planctomycetales > Planctomycetaceae > Fuerstiella. The sequence goes on from JBDONA010000584.1 coordinate 61,218, forward strand.
GAAGCCGGCCTCCTTCGTAGATGACAAACGTCTGAGCAAAGCGATCATTGTCGCCATCATGCCGCATGTGCTGGTAATAACCAAACGCGTAGGGATTTGTGAGTGGCCCGTGTTTGCCCCAGTTCTTTTTCGCGTAACCGCCCTGGGCATAATGCATGCCGCGAGTCGAACCGTTGTTGGTTCCCGAAAAAACGCGACCTTTCGAGTCGAGCTCAAGGCTGAAGGTGTTGCCGCCGCCTTCAGCATAGACTTCGAAGACTTTCGTGACGGGATGATAACGCCAGATGCACTGCCCCTTGAAATGCACGTTGCGTGTTACCTCAGAATTGATCGTCGCTGTCGTCGTACTGCCGTTTGCGCCGTACAGCCAGCCATCCGGTCCCCAGGACAGGCTGTTCGCGACCGAATGAGTATCTTCCAGTCCGAAGCCACTCAGATGGACTTCGGGGTCGCCATCGGGAACATCGTCGCCGTCAGCATCCGGATAGAACAGCAGATACGGTGGATTCAGGACCCAGATGCCACCACGACCGACAACGACCGACGTTGCAATATTCAGCCCCGTGATTACGTCCTTTGATTTGTCGTACACACCATCGCCATTCGTGTCTTCCAGTACGGTAATGATGTCTTTCCCAACGAAATGATTCGGCGGTGGTGGCGGCACTTTGTCAAACACGGCGCGCAGGTACTGATCGTACCGGACAACCTTCAGACCAGCCGGAAAGGGATACTGTCGGTACTGCACGACCCACATTCGACCGCGATGATCCCAACTCATAAACAGCGGTTGCGCAATTGTCGGTTCGGACGCGATCAGATCGATTTCAAAATCTTCGTGAACCTGGAACAGTGCCAGCGCATCTGCCGGCGACGTGGGCTCGCTGTCGTCGCCCACTTCTCCGCGGCCGGCGAACTCACGAATCACTTTCTCAACCTCCTTGCTGTCCGCAAGGCCGGCCTTGTACTTGTTCCGAGCAGGCGGCGACATGTCTGCCGTTCTTCCTGACCCCGCCACAGTCTGACCTACCATCGGCAGCTCCAGGCACCAGCGCACTGCGTTGACCAGCATTCCCGTGAATGTCGGTTGATCAAAGTCTGTTGCGTGTCCGAGCGACGTATAAAAAATGCGAGACCGACCATATTGATTGGTCCATGCGATTGGCATTTCGACCGGTTGCCCGTCAACTCCCGTAATGCCCCGCAGGATGACGCTCGTTTTGGGGCCGAGCCCCGATGAGTGATACAACGTCGCCTGGCTATGGAATGACTTACGACGGATTCCGATCATGATTGGATGCTGTTCGGCACGCAGTTGCGTCGTAACATTTGTACCACCCTTATTTCCAAGATCGCCTTCGTAATGTCCGCCCAGTACTTCACGATCGAAGTTCTGCCATGCAACGTATCCCGCAGGCGGTTCCCCTTTGCTTAGCGCGAACGCGTGACTCGACGTGCGGATCCCGATCAATGGCTTGCCGGCCCGCAGGTGAGATTGAATGATTCCCAGCTGCTTGTTTGTCAGAGTTCGACGTCGCACGCTCAGAAAGACGATGTCTGCCTGCTCAACCAGTTCCAGACCGGGAAAGTGATTCGGTTTTTTCAGGTCGGCGGTGACAAAGCTGCATCGAAATCCAAGCGGCACCAATTCCTTTTCCGCGAACAACGGCAACGTTTCGCTGGTCCGGTATCCACGTTCTCCAATAACGAACACCACATGAGGCGCAGCGGCAGTCTTGTTCGCCAGCACTTCATCGTCTGCGCCGACGACTTCAACGAATGACGGATTCAGCACAACGAACACGGTCGCGACAAGACGGGAGACCTGCCGAATCGCCGAATTGCAGATGAGACGTTCGCCAGAGAAGAGATCAAGTACTCGTGTCATGCTGCCATCCATTCGAAAGTGATCGCCACCAACAAATACTGCGTGCGATGTATTTCCGGTTGTTTCCCACAACTCCGCGTCCTCGACAATATCGAAAGACAGGCCCGAATACAGCATGGCCGCAACAAAATCGAGAAAACAAAACGACAGGCCAGCAATGAAAAACGTTCTACTGGGAACGATCGGGTGCCGTCACGGAATGTCATGAAATCGTCTGGGTGGCCGATGGTTGGAACGAGGAAGGAGTGAAACCCCGGAGCCGGCACTGCCGGTTTGATTCTCCTTCGCAAGCTCAGTCCAGCCTCCGGCCACCCGGACGACTCTGCCACATTCCGCGACCACACCTGGAACCTGAAGGAGTATCTTTACATTCGGTTCTGCTTTCGGTGATAATGTCACTCCGCCCGATTTCCCTCCACCCGCGCGGCCGCGCTATGAACTTACTTCGCGTTGTTATTTCTCTGCTGCTGACCGCCATCGCTCTGAGCAATGTGTGCGCCGGTGATGAGTCCACCTTGTCAACGGCCGACGTTCAGTTCTTCGAAAGCAAAATTCGTCCGGCATTGGTGAAGCATTGCTACGAGTGTCATTCCGCGGACGCCAAAGATGTGGGAGGCAAACTGTTGCTGGACAGCCACGATGCCCTCGTGAAGGGAGGCGAAGCCGGTGCTGCCGTGGTCGCCGGCAAGCCCGCTGAGAGTCTGATCATTCATGCGCTGCAATACGATGGTGTTGAGATGCCTCCGGAAAAGCCTCTGCCGGAAGCAGTCGTCAACGATTTTGTGGAATGGGTCAAACGAGGTGCGCCGTATCCTCGCACTGCGAAAACTGCGGCCCAGGCAGCAGTCGTACATGATGCGGAATCGTTGTGGGCGTTTGGGCCTGCGAAGAATCCATCGATACCAATCGTTCAAAACGAAAACTGGTCGCGAGATTCTCTGGACAATTTTGTGCTGGCGAAAATCGAAGCCGCAGGACTGCATCCGACTGAGGACGCGGATCCCCGAACACTTGTGCGACGTCTGTGTTATGACCTGACCGGAGTGCCGCCGTCGTTCGCAAAGGTCGAAAACTTTGTGGCTGGCCACCAGCAGGCTGGCGCCGACGCTGTCGAGCAACTTGTCGACGAGCTGCTCGACAGCCCGCAGTTTGGCGAACGTTGGGGAAGACACTGGCTGGATGTCGCCCGCTACGGAGAATCAAACGGCAACGACGGACTGGGCCGCAACCCGACGTTCCCTCATGCGTGGCGTTACCGAGATTACGTGATTGCTGCGTTCAATGCCGACACACCGTATGATCGATTTCTGAAGGAACAGATCGCCGGTGATCTTCTACCGGCAGATTCTGACCAGGATCGCGATCGTCATCTCGTCGCGACCGGCTTTCTGGCGATGGCGGCCAAACCGGCCAAGGCGATGAACACCAACTTTGACATGGACATCGTCGCCGATCAAATTGATGTGATCGGCAGCGGCATCATGGGAATCAGCGTTGCCTGTGCTCGCTGCCATGACCACAAATTCGATCCCGTTCCCACGCGCGACTACTACGCGCTGGCCGGATTCTTCACCAGTTCTGAAACGATGTGGGGGACCGCCGCCCATGAAGGGCTGACGGCTCCGAAAACAGATCTGCACGTGCTGAAGGCTGCAGCCAATGTGCCGCCGCCGGAAGGCTTCGTCGAGACAGTCCTTGTGCCGGAATCAAACACCGGCAAACCGAAGCCAATTCCCAAATCCAAATGGCCCGTGGGAACGCCACTGGCGATGGGAGTTCGCGACGGAAAGACACCTGCGGACTGCAAACTGAATATCAAGGGGGATGCGAAGAAACTGGGCGAAGCCGTGCCGCGAGGATTCTTGACAGCGTGCAGATTCGAATCGGAAGATTCGATCGAGGTTGCCCCGAAGCAAAGCGGACGCGTGGAATTGGCGCAGTGGCTGACTCGTGGCGACCATCCACTGACGGCACGCGTGATGGTCAATCGCATCTGGCAGCACCTGTTTGGCACAGGCATCGTTCGCACACCGAATGATTTCGGCGTTTATGGCGAACGACCAACGCATCCAGAATTGCTGGACCATCTGGCGATTCGGTTTGTCGACGAACAATGGTCGATGAAGCGGATGATTCGAAATATCGTGCTGAGCCGGACTTATCAGCTTAGCAGCGGTGCCGATGAGGCGTTGATGAATTCCGATTCAGGCAACCTTCTGCTGACTCGGCACAACCGTCGGCGATTGGATGCGGAATCACTGCGTGACAGCATGTTGAAAGTCAGCGGACAGCTGGATCTGACTCCGGCGGATGGTTCGATCATCCGGCATCGCGACATTCTGGTGAACCTGGCGGGCAATCTGCATCAACCCAGCAATCATCGCAGTGTGTATCTGTGTTATCTGCGAAGTTCGCCGCCGCCGGAACTTGCCGCCTTTGATCTGCCCGACTTTACCAGCGTCACGGGACAGCGCGACGTCAGCACAGTCCCCAACCAGGCGTTGCACCTTTACAATAATCCGTTTGTGATTGAGCAGGCTGAACGTCTGGCTACAGTTGTGACGAAGACAACAGAAGGCGACGAAGTTCGTTTACGTTTCGCATGGCAGCGGGTATTTGCTCGTGATGCAATGCCCGCAGAGATTGAAAACGCCGGCGAGCTTCTACGAGTCATGCGGAACGAATTAGCATCTGAAAATAGAGCGTGGGTCAGTTTGTGCCAGGCGTTACTGGTCACGAATGAGTTCCGGTATGTGGATTAAAGAATGTCCATCATGAATCATTCACGACGAAACATGTTGCAGTCCGCATCCTGCGGTTTTGGCTTTCTTGCTCTGCAGGGGCTGTGCGCTCGGCAGACGGCCGCAGCAACGTCCGCCGGTCTTGCCGCTCAGACACCACCGCTGCCAGCACGGGCAAAGCGAGTCATCTTTCTGTGCATGAGCGGCGGTCCTGCTCAGATGGATACATTCGATTACAAACCGCAGACGGGTCAGAAGAAACATCCCGGTTCTGTTGTTCGATTCCGTCAGCATGGAGACAGTGGCCTTTGGATTTCGGAATTGATGCCCGAAACCGCCAGACACGCGGACAAGCTGTGCGTGATCAACGGCATGTACGCGGACACCGGCATTCACGCTCAGTCGTTTCTGCAGCTGCACACGGGTGAACGTCTGCGCAAACGCCCCAGCCTGGGATCGTGGATCAACTACGGACTGGGGACCGAAAATCAAAATCTGCCCGGCTTCATCAGCCTGAACACATCAAAGAGTTCAATCTATTCCAGCGCGTTTTTGCCTTCAATTTACAACGGCACACCGATTGGTGTGAACGGCGAAGACATGTCGGCGGCGACCATCAGTAACGTGGTGAGCGATCATTTGCCGCTGGCCGCAAAGCGCAGGCAACTGGACTTTGTGCAGTCGCTCAACCGCAGGCATCTTGATCAGCGACGCGGTGATGACAAACTCGACAGCGTGATTCAGTCGATGGAGCTTGGCTTCCGCATGCAGGTCTCGGTGCCCGATCTTCTGGATCTGTCCGACGAATCGCAGGCAACGCTGGAATGGTATCGCGTCGGGAAGAAGCTACAGATTGGTACATGTCGCCCCACCGACTTCGGTCGGCAGTGTCTGTTAGCCAGACGCTTCGCAGAAGCCGGCGTGAGATTTATCGAAGTCAATCACGGTGGCTGGGACCAGCACAAGAATCATCGGCGAGACCTGCGGGCCAACTGCGAGTCCGTCGATGCACCGATTGCCGCTCTGCTGGAGGATCTCAATCAACGCGGCCTGCTGGAAGACACGCTTGTCGTCTGGGGCGGCGAATTCGGTCGGCCGGGCCTGACGCCGGATGACGGCAAAAACGAAACCGGCCACAACGCACGCGGCTTCACATTCTGGCTGGCCGGTGGCGGCGTAAAGAACGGATACGTTCACGGCAAGACCAGCAACACGGGCGACAGAGCGGTCGAAGGCAAGGTCCATTTTCGCGATTTGCACGCCACAATACTGAACGCACTCGGCCTGCCGGCAAACGATCTGAGGTTCTGGCACGAAGGCCGTGACCACCGCCTGACTGGCCCGGAAGGCGGCAACGTTGTGAACGAACTTTTTGCCTGATCAGACACGCCTTTGTGAAAGGCGGAACTGAAAATTGGAATTATCCCTCACGAAGCCTCGCACAATCCGCAATCTTACCCTCCGCCCACTTGTGGATTGACGTCCGGAAACTGCGGGAAACGAAACGACCGGATTCTCGCGCAGAGACGCTGAGGACAAAAGCCTGTTTTCTGTGCGTCGCTGCGCCTCGGCGCGAGCTTTCATGGGTGCCACATTCGGCAACGTATTTCTACGCAGCATCATCGTAAATTCGTGAGGAGACGGTTCTGAATAGCGTTTTACCGTGGCATCACGGAATTATGGTGTCCACGTTGCGGGATTTGCATGAAGTGTGCGACACTTCTTTCGTTGGATAACACCGATCGTTTGTTTCGCGATGGCTGAGCAAGAGCATGTCAGTGCGTTTTACACTCCTCTTCATTCTGTTCGCGTTTTCTGCCGATCCTGCGCATGGGCAGCGGGCGGATGAAGAGCGGTCTGCGCTGGGAGGGATTTTCGGTCAGGTGCAGGTGGTCGAATCCGCCGTGGCTGTCGTCGAACAGGCTCACCGATTGAACGCAGAGGAACGTTATCGGTTTCTCGCCACGTGGGTACTGCCGAACAATGATCACCATGATCTGAGACTGACAGTGGGATTTACCCCAACGGGAGCGCCGGAGCGATTGGACTCGACGGCGGGGAGTGAAGGAATCCGTCGGCCAGTTGGAGGCGTCCTTGCATCGCCGGTCACGGAACTCATGAAGGTCGCAGTGAAACTGGACCGGCTGCCTGAAGTTCGCGAACAGATCGCACAGTCTTCGCGGGACGATGTTGACAGTCAGATCACTCGCCTGGCGGGGTTGGTGCTGGTCGATTGTGCTTCCGGTCAATTGAGCGCAGCAGAGCAGGAGATAGCTGAGCTTTATGAAATCGTTGCGGCTCATCAGAAAATTGAAGACGTGTGGCAGGGGCCACTGCTGTTGGCCGTGCAGTCGGGTTCGGGCAACGAGGTTTCCGTTGCTGCGGCTCAGGACCTGGTTTTCGACGTTGTGCAGACCGAAATCAGCAACATCGGTCCCGGCGACTGGAGATCATTTCAGCGGCAACTGATGTTGCTGGCCGAACAGTGCATCGTACAACTCAGCAGAAAGCCGGCGCTCCCACGTGGCGCAGGGCTTGTTCGAAACACGAACGCGAAAGTTGGCGATCAGACGGAAGATGACGTGGTTCCTCAGCGTGCTCTGGGCAATATCCGCCACACAGACAACGGCCTGACCTAATGGCACAGCGGCACGTTGTTCA
>JBDONA010000299.1:0-18370 GCA_039831575.1 Fuerstiella sp.
GTTTGAAAACAGTCAGCCAGTTCGGCGGTCAATGTTAAGGCCACCATGTCCGGATTACTTTGTTCTGCGGCCAGGGCTCGCAGCGCCGCAGGCAGTTCTTCTTTCTGTTGCCACATCGCAAACGGCATCGCAGCCGTGTTCCCGTCAGCATCTGACGCCTTGATATTCGCTCCGCCAATGTCCAGTCCCAGAACTCTCATGTTGCCTCTGCAGTGGTTGCGGTGTCGCCGTCGGCACCATCGGGATCACGGAAAAAACGATAGCCCGTGCCCCGGACGGAAACCAGGTGCTTTGGATTTGCCGGGTCGATTTCAACCATTTTACGCAGACGCATGACAAAGTTGTCGATGGATCGGCTGGTGATTTCAGCCGAATCTCTCCAGACGTCCGACTGCAGCCGACTGCGGGAAAGAACGACACCGTCATACTTCAGAAAATAGCGAAGCAGTTCCTGTTCACGTGTTGTCAGTGCGTGCACCTCATTACCGTTGTGCAGTTCAAACCGGCCAAAGTCGACCTGGATATTCCCGAATCGCTCGACATCGTGCACGGTGCGAGTCGTCGCGCCGCTGTCGAGCGTGCGGCGACGAACCTCAAGAAGACGGCGAACTCGACTAAGCAATTCCGGCAGGGCAAATGGTTTTGTGATGTACTGATCAACGCCACAGTCGAATGCCTGAGCCTTGTCTTCGGCCAGCGTTCTGGCAGTGAGTGCCAGTACCGGAACGTCCTCGTCAACTCTGCGTAACTCACGGCACGTTTCGTAGCCGCTCATTTGCGGCAGCATCAGGTCCAGCACGATCAGATCGAACGGTGGCGTCGCTTCGTGGTGCAGGTCCAATGCCGTTCGGCCATCGCCTGCCACGCTGACTCGGTAGCCCTCCTGTTCGAAGTTGAAACGCAGTATCTTCGCGATATTCTCTTCATCTTCGACGACCAGAATATTCACTTCTCAGACCCCCGCTTTCTCGCCGGTTTCCACAGACCCTTTCGCCGTGTCGGGAACAGAGGCCGAATCCGTCGGTTTGTCGGTCGGTCTTGCGAGTAGTCGGCCTGGAAGGCTGACTTCGAAAACGCTGCCCACGCCGTCCGGACCGTCAGAAATCGTCACTCGGCCCTTCATGATACCAACCAGCGTGCGGACGATGTACAACCCCAGCCCTGTACCCTTGCGAGTGCGCTGCAACTCATCACTGCCACGAAAGAACAATTGGAAGACCTGATGTCTTTGGTCTTCGGGAACGCCGGCGCCGTGATCATGAACGCGGACGACAATTCTGTCGCGGCCTCGCACCATGGCCGAAACATGCACCTGCGGCGGATCACCGCCATACTTCACAGCGTTGTCCATCAGATTGCCGAAAACCATTTCCAGCAACATTCTGCGGGCATCAAGATGCAACGGTGCCAGATCAAACGTAAACACTTCCGCAAGTTCGTACTTGTGATGCCGACAGGCAATTTCGGCACAGTCTGTCAGCAGGTCGCTCAGATTGACTCGCTCCGGCTCTGTCTGGCTGCCAATGGCGTCGAGTCGTCCGACTTCCAGCAGCTGATTGATGAGCCGATCGAGCCGTTCCAGCTCTGTTTCCATCGTCTCATAAAACTCGCGACGATCGGTTTCGCTGAGTTCCCGCATTAACAAGGTGTCCAGATACAATCGCAGGGCCGCGATGGGTGTCTTGAGTTCATGGGTCACGCTGTCGACGAAGTTTGACTGCCGTCGGTTCAGCTGGATTTCCTTGATCGTCAGCACGGAATAGAACGAAATGCCAAACAGGCTGATGCCCAGTGCAATTGATCCCAGCACCAGGGCGAGCCATGCTTGCTGCTGAGCAAGCAGAATGATCAGCACCAGCATCAACGTGAGGTTTAAAGTGCCGAGGACTGCGCTGGTCCAGATCGGCAGTTTCAGGTGAGATCGTTTTCGACGAAAGTCGGCCATCTGGGTTTTGCCGCGTTGCTGATGGGTGGGGGGAGTTCAATATTACCCACCAGTGCCGCGTTCGGACAGCAGCCACGTTGGAAATTGTGCCCGGGCCATCGAGAGTGGACCGCGGACGACCGCGGAAAAGCACACATGGACACGCTGCTGCACCTGTCCCCACCCGTAAATTCGCAGACCAATCCGCCCGGAACAGGCAACAGCCTTCCGGGCATGGGGGCCGAAAAACGCGTTTGCAACTATGCCGGTACCGCGACAGGCTGTCCCATGCGTCTGAGCCACTGAAAGTGTGACTTCACCGCGGAACGCATGGTCGGGTGAGAATGATAGGGCACATCAAATTCAGCGGCCGTTTGTTCCACGATCTTTGCCAACGCCGGATAATGAAGGTGGCAGATCTGAGGGAACAGATGGTGTTCAATCTGAAAGTTCAGACCTCCCGTGAACCACGACACCAACCGACTTTCCCTGGCAAAATCAACCGTGGTGACGACCTGGTGCACAGCCCAGGCGTTATCAATTCTCATTGTTTCGGAGTCGGGCTGGTAAAACTCAGCCTGCTCCACACAGTGAGCCAGCTGAAACACAACGCTTAGCACAACACCCTGCCCAAACGACGCCACAAAGAACCAAAGCACGACCTGATGCCATTCATGCAGATACATCGGCAGACCAAATGCCAGCGCCAGAAAGACAATTTTGCCGACCAGCATGAAGACCAGGGCCAGCGGCTTCACCCGCGGCATTTTCGTGTCCCCAATACGCCCTGTGATCAGGCCCGCGGCGTCGTCATAGAACTGCCACTTGAAGGTGATGAATCCGTACAGAAACCACAGATAAACGTGCTGAAACCGGTGGAAGCCCAGACGCGGCTGGTGAGGTGACAGCCGTCCCAGAGGTCCCACGTCAATGTCATCATCGATACCCGTGACGTTCGTGTACGAATGATGGATAACGTTGTGTTTTCTCTTCCAGAAGTACGAGCTGCCACCAAGGATGTCCAGCGTAAATGCCATCAGGTGGTTGACCAGAGGGAATCGTGAATAGGATCCGTGTCCGCCATCGTGCATGATGTTGAATCCCACCGCGGACATCGCAACACCAAGAGAAACGGACAGCGCCAATGCCTGAGGCCAGGTGGCTGCCCAGAATACGAGACCCACGTATGACAAAACCAGCCAGGTCAGAATCACCGCTGTCTTGACGTACATCCGGGGATTGTCACGTTTGGACAGGTTTGTCTCAACGAAATAGGCATCCACTCGCTCTCGCAAGGCCTGCATGAAGCCATCGGACTTGGCGAATTTGACGAGCTTCGGGTCGGGGAGAGCTGAAGAAATATCTGACATTTTTGTATTCGGGTGCAACATACTGTGCGGAAACTCAGCGGCGTCAGAGGACGTCGTCCAAGGCACAAACGGGTCATACAGCGGCGGCAGTTTATCAGAGTCCCCCGTCTCATGCGCTTGAGTTGTCATCTTGTTTCAAAAGCCGCATCAAGTCGCAACCGCGTCCACACCGCTTAACAGGTGTGGGCGGGAAGTGTACCGGTCTTCGGTCTGTGGCAGCAAGAATATTGATACTGAAGGCCTTCCTGCGAAAGTGTTCCTGCGGCGGGATTCAGTTTTTGGGGATTCATGCGGCTTCGTTCTAAGGTGGAAGTTCCGCCGAAACAGACGTACAGTGCTTCAGTCGGGCTGCCGCGACTGCCCATCAGACCTCCATTTCACTGTCCGAACAAGTGTCCGTTTTGTGAATCAGATCATTCCGCCCTCGTTGCTGTTCGACTTTTCACTGCCCGTCAGGAAATGTTCTCCGCCATCCCAGCGCAAGACGGGACGCCTGCTGAAGCAGTCAGAATTGTCATCCCTGTTCTTGCCGGCATCGCTGAACGACGATCCCCTGTTTGCAACGGTGGCGGTTGCCTGGAATCCAAAGGGGCTGGGATTTGTGTTCCATGTCTCGGGCAAACCGGAAGCCTGTGCCGGAAGCAGCAGTGACGTCAAACACTCCGATTGTGCACTGATCTGGATCGATACCCGACCAGCCGGTAACGTTCACCGAGCGACCGAGTATTGCCACCACTTCGCTTGTCTTCCCTCAGATGATCAGGCTGGTGGAACTCCGTCTGTTGTTGTACAGCCGATCGCTCAACAAAGAATACAGCGAATCGACTCGAACCCGGAGAAGATGACCTGCCGGACACATACGAAGAAAGATGGCTACGAACTGGAAGTCTGGATTCCCGGTGATCAGTTGTACGGGTTTCGTGAAATCAGTGACCTGGGAAAGGTAGGATTCTTTTGCGTTGTGCAGGACACTCATCTGGGAGACCAGCCCCTGGTTGTGGGCGACGATTTTCCGACAAGCTACGACCCGTCGACGTGGGTCCAACTGGAGTTGGAGTCGTGATTCGGTGTGCTCGTTGGCATGCAGCAGCATGTGCATTCTACCGTCTACAGATGGTAATCGTGTTGGGCTTGCTGGCACCGGCCTTTCATGGCAATGTCGTTGCTCAGTCGACGCTGCACAATCGAACATCGTTGCCACCGGAACGCCAACGGCGATTGCAGACCATCAGCCAGACGATTTCCAATGAAGTTCCGCTGGTGATCGCGCATCGTGGAGCATCGGGTTATCTGCCCGAACATACTACCGAAGCTGCTGCACTGGCTCATGCGCTGGGGGCCGACTTTATTGAGCAGGACGTCGTGCTTTCTCAGGACGGTGTCGCGATGGTGTTTCACGATGTCACCCTTGAAGGAATCACCAATGTTGCCGAGGTGTTTCCAGACCGCGGTCGGAATGGCACGTTCTACGTCTTTGATTTTACGCTTGCCGAATTGAAACAGTTGAATGTCTCAGAACGGTTTTCGTCCGCCGAAAATCTGGACGGCAACGGACGGTTCCCGCAGAACACCGGGCACTTTCGGCTGTCAACTCTGGAAGAACATTTGCATTTGATCAGAGGCCTGAATGTTTCGCGGGGACGTAACGTGGGGGTCTATGTTGAGATCAAACAGCCGAAGCTTCATCGCGAACAGGAACTGGATCCTTCAAAGGAAGTTCTCCGCGTACTCGGACATTTCGGCTACAGAAATGCTTCCGATCGTGTTTTCGTGCAGTGTTTTGATGAATCCGAAATCCTTCGATTGAGGACAGAATTGAATTGCCGCCTGCCGCTGATTCAGCTGTTGTCGGATGAACCGTCGGACGAAGACCTGGCTCGCATTTCGGAAGTGGCGGATGGGATCGGCATCAGGATTTCCGCTGTGATCGCCGGAGCTTCTCCTGAGAATCCTGCACGTCCACTCGTGTCAAACGTCGTCAAAGCTGCTCATCAGCATGTCCTGCTGGTTCACGCGTGGACCCTGCGCACGGATTCTCTGCCGGACTATGCACCGAATTCGACAACGATGATCGACTGGCTGGTAAGAGAAGCCGGTGTTGACGGAATCTTCACGGACCAGCCGGACGTGCTGCTGTCCTGGCGGCAGATTGCACGGGAACAGGGACGAGTGGAAGGTCCGTTCAAACTGCTTGGCAACGGTTCATCTGTGAGTGAATAACGGTTCTGCTGTGACGAAAATGCGGGCCAGCCGGTGTTTGACAGGATGCGGAAGTTTGGTTCTGCCGTTACCGCGACGATAAAAACGCACATTTCAGTGTTGCGGCTGAATTTCCGGCCCGACCGTGTTTTGCCGTGCTGCCAACAGGAGCTGGTATGAACGAATTCTCAGCGTTTTGCGGATCTTGACGAACAAAAGCGGGGCCGTTGGACGTTGTTGGGTGCGGCGTTCTGTATTTTAGAGATCTGTAATCGCCGCAAATCGTGTTCTCAGTTGGCGATACGGCATTTGGGGAGCCGATCAAAAGATTGTCATCGTCCTGTTTTCGAACTATGATATCGGACAGATTGCGTGTTTTTCGCGTTATGATCACTTATAAGCCGTCGTTCCGGTAACCGAACGGGCAGTACTGTCGTTGGCGGCCATTTCGGTTTTGCAATGATCGTGACAGCTGGTAAGACTTCTGCCACGTGAAAACTTATTGTTGGGGCAATGTGGTTTTCGACTACTGTCAACGGGTTCTCGGTTCCGGCCGTCAGTTCCCACCGTCTGAGGCATAGAATCGTCAAACAGGGATTCCGTCGTGAGTACAATTGAGGCCAGTACCAACCAGGCACTTACTGCCGACGATTCAGACTTTGGCAGCGGAGTCTGGGACATTCTTTACGACATGCCGGCGTGGGGTATCAGCCTGCTGGTTCATGTGGCCATTCTGATCGTCCTGATGAGTATTACCTGGGTGATTGAGACGCAACGTGAAATTGAAATCACGTCCTCCTTCGAACCGGAAGAGGTTCGCCAGGAAGAATACGTTATTGACACAGAAGTGTCCGAGGAAATTGGAAGCGACAGCAGCTTGAACATCGTCGGGCCTTCGATGGCAGTTGCCCAGAATAGTGGCATCGACAATCACCGCGAAGAGTCTCAACGCATCGACGAAGTGCTTTTGGACCCGCGGCTTCAAACGGCTGAGAGCATGCCGACTCCCAGTGAAGCGGAGTTGCTGGAGTCGATCGATCTGACGGGAACCACCGAACACGCAGGTGGTACGGAAGGCGCGATCGACCGCATTACTCAGGAAATCGCTTCGTCCTTGCGCCAACGCAAGACCCTGGTGGTATGGCTGCTGGATGAATCGTTGTCGATGGAGGGCCGACGTGAACTGGTGGCGAAGCGTTTCCGCGGGATCTACAAGCAACTGGGGGCTTTGGATGTTGGCGCTGAAGAAGCTCTGAAGAGTGGAATCGTGGGGTACGGCAAAGAAGTTCATCTGCTGCAGAAAGAACCAACGTCAGATCTTCCGCTGCTGATGAAGGCAGTGGAGTCCATCAGAAATGACAAGTCCGGAGAAGAACGGGTCTTCACGGCGCTGAACGTGGCTCTGCGGACTTACCTGCCGGAAAAACGCCGGATGCGGGCCAACATGATGATGATCCTGGTCACCGACGAACGCGGCGATGACTATCAAATGCTGGAAGATACGGTGCGTAAGTGTACTCGCGAGGGCGTCAAGGTTTATTGCATTGGAAACACATCTGTGTTCGGCCGCGAGAAAGGTTATATTCGCACAAAGTGGGAATCAGACGGAGAGACCTTCGAGAAAGATCTACCGGCAGACATGGGACCGGAAACGGTAGCCGCGGAAGGACTGCAACTTCCGTTCTGGACTGCCAGTGCCCGCGGACTGGACCGCATGTCGTCCGGTTATGGACCATACACGCTGTCACGGGTGTGCGCTGAAACCGGTGGTGTGTTCTTCGTGGCTGAGGATAGCGGAAGACGCAAGTGGGACTCCGCAATCATGAGAAAGTACTCGCCGGACTATCGTCCGCTGCGTGACTATCAGCGCCAGCTGTCGACTAACTCCGCAAAATCGGCGCTCGTCAACGCGGCCAAACAGACAGTGCTTGATGGAGACGATATTCCGATTCCGAGACTCCAGTTCCAGGCGAACAATGATACGATTCTCCGTCAGCAGATTACGGAGGCACAGAAACCGCTCGCGACGATGGACTACTATCTTCAGTCGCTGCATGCCATTCTGGAAGCAGGTGAACGTGATCGAGACAAACTGGATTCGGATCGCTGGCGAGCCAGCTATGACCTTGCCATGGGACGAGTCCTGGCGATGCGAGTCCGTGCGTTCGGCTACAACGCCATGCTTGCCGAAATGAAGTCGGCTCCCAAATCATTCGAAAAACCGGGGAACAACCAGTGGCGTCTGGCTCCATCAAAAGACGTAAACGCAGGTGCGACCGTTCGCAAGCTGCACAAGAAGGCGCTCGTGTATCTGACTCGCGTTATCGACGAGCATCCCGGAACCCCGTGGGCCTTCCTGGCATCAGTTGAACTTGGTGATCCACTCGGTTGGGGGTGGCAGGAAAGTAAGATGCAAATTGCCGCCAATAATATGGGTGGCGCCGGTGGCAATCGGCCTCAGTTCGCTCCGGAAGAAGAAGCCCGCCGGCAGGAGCAGCGGCGTCGTCAGCAGAAAATGAAGGCCAGCGAACCCAACCTGTAAGGGCAAACTCGGCGCTGCGGGAGCTGCACTCTGCGGTAGTTACGGTTAACGGCCATCCATCCCACCATACCTATGTTTCTGGCAGTCAATGTCGCGAGATTGAAGGTTTTTGTGAGGTTCTGTGTGTGGATTTGCTGCAATTACGGCGAGTCGTGGGGCCCCGTCGCCGGAACCGATCCACTCAGGCAGGGAGGGACATATATATATATGTGGAGCACAAGGGGCAAAACGCTGTTACTTTGGATTTGCTTCCCTGAGAGCTTGCAGAAACACGGCATGGGACGTTCAAATGGTGGCAGGGAGAATTGCTGGGTAGGGGCAACATGGCCGTTGCACCCTCTTTACGTCCTTCGTTAGCGCGCGAATCACTGCCGATTCAAGTACGAATCAGGCAGGTGGTTGATTTCGCAGTGCGCTCAACGGTTCGTTGAAAATGGTACACGACCAATTCCTGTTCGTGATCGTGGAGAGTCCAACGTGGCTGCTCTACGTAACGCTTTTGCTCACGGCCATATTCTTTCGGTTCTCGCGGTTACTGACCGTGCGAAACCTGGATTTGGTGTTGTTGTTGCTGCTGTCGACTGCGCTTGTCGTAACGGCGTCCTCCAAGCGGGACGACCTTGCGAACGCTGGTCCGGTTTCTCAAGCGGTGCCGGGGGCGACTGTTGATGGTGATGAATCTCAAGCCACGGCGCTGGGGGCCTTAAATCGATTCAGTTCATTCATTGTCTTGGCGTTGTCGGTGTTGTTGATCGTGCGGCTGACGTTTGACGAAGCTCTGACCCGCCGACCACGCCTGGAACAAAACCTTAATCAGGCGGGCCTGACATTTCTGTTCTTCCCGGCCTTCACAATTCTGATGACGGGCGTCTTTCTTAAGGAGCCGCCGGTCCGAAACATTGACTCCGTTAAGTCGGGTGTCGCCCTCCTGCAGGGACAGGAATCGTCAGACGTGACAGCCGCCGGAGATCAGGCCATCCCGCCGGCGACTGAGACCATCATCGCCGCGGGGGCGGCCAAGGTTGCAGAACTTTCCGGGCAGGTTGATCCCGCAGAGGACGTGGTCGTTTTCGGTCGTACATCGTCGGAGGAACTAATCGCCCGGATTCTGGTCGTGGTCGCTCACACGACGGTTATTCTGGGGCTGATATACATCGGGCGAAAACACTTCTGCAGTGCTCAGCTGGGCATATCCATGAGTTGCCTGTATCTGCTGTTGCCGTGTACAGCATTTAACGTCCATCAGTTGAGTCACGTTGTCCCAGGCGCATGTCTGACGTGGGCGTTCGCCATGTACCGAAAACCGGCCGTTGCGGGCGTCCTGCTGGGGCTGGCCTGCGGAACATTATTCTTTGCCGTCTTTCTGTTGCCTCTGTGGGCGGTGTTCTATGGCCGTAAGGGCGCCCTTCGATTCGGAATCTCGCTCGGTGCCGTCGCTGCTGCCGTTCTGATGACTTTTGCGCTGACCTCGGCAACCACCGATTCGTTTGTTCACAAACTGGTCATGACGGCCAACTGGACGGCTTACCGCCTGTTTGACGCGGCGACGCCCATGTCTGAATCCGCGATTGGTCACGTGTATCTGCGGATTATCCTGGCGGCTCTGTTCTTTGTGATGTTTGTGGCCATGACCGTCATTCCCCGGAAAAGAAACCTTGAGAACCTGCTGGCCAACTCAACCGCACTGATTGTCGCCGCACAGTTATGGTATCCTGAAGACGTTGGTAGCTATGTTCTGTGGTATCTGCCATTGCTGGTTCTGGTGATGTTTCGGCCTCGTCTGGATCGATTCGTCCCGCCGGAGGCGGATGATTCACACACCGCGCAGCGGCCCAGCGATCAGAAGACGCAGCACGCGGCAGGAGCGATGTCGCGCGTCACGCTGTATCATTGACGGTTGCCCCCCAGGTGCAGCACTCTGTCGGCTGACAGGTCAGCAGCTGAGAAATACCTGCACGTGCGACGCGTCTCGGCCTTGCAATGCCTGATCGCCACCGCCACCATCCGCACTTCCAATCGATCCCTTCTCTTTGCGATGTTGTGTTTCCTTCCATGAGCATTCTACAGACTTTGAAATCCCGTTATGAGTCGGCACTTTCTACGCTGACCGACGATCCCGGCCCGCTGCTGGAAATGATTCGATCGTCACAGGACCCGAAATTCGGTGACTTTCAGGCCAACTGCGCCATGCCGCTCGGCAAACAGCTGGGAAAGTCACCGCGAGAAATCGCCGCAGAAATCGTCGAGAACCTGGACGTCAGCGATTTTTGCGAACCGCCTGAGATCGCCGGGCCAGGCTTTATCAACCTGCGGCTCAAGGACGAGTGGATTGCAGAACGTGTCAGCAACATCGCTGGTGACGATCGGCTGGGAGTGACGCCTGCTGCGAATCCGCGACATGTTGTCGTCGATTTTTCCTCGCCCAATGTGGCCAAGCCAATGCACGTTGGCCACCTGCGAAGTTCCGTCATTGGCGATGCAGTTTGCAGGACGCTACGCTTTGCCGGCCATAAAGTCACCAGTGACAATCATATCGGTGACTGGGGTACGCAGTTTGGGATGATCATTTACGGCTATCGCAACTTCGTCGATGCTGCCGCCTACAGCAGAGATCAGGTCGCTGAGCTGGCACGTCTGTACAAACTGGTCAACCAACTGTCCGACTACCATGCTGCGAAGACAGGACTTCCGAAATTGCGTTCGCAGCTGGATCAACGACAGACGGAACTCGATCAGCTGACGCGTGACTCGGACAGTGCAGACAGGAAGGCGAAGAAGAAGGTGAAGGCGCAGCGGAAGGCGGTGGAAGAAACGCGTTCGTCGATCGCATCGGCGGAAGCCAAAGTGGCCCACGTTGATGCAGATGTGACGCTGGCGGCACAAGCGAACGAACATCCCGATATTGCACGACTCGCACGCCATGAGACGTCAAAGCTGCATGCCGGCGACGCGCAGAATCAACAGTTGTGGGATGAGTTTCTGCCGGCATGCATTGCCGCCCTGAATCAGATTTATGACAGGCTTGATGTCCGTTTCGATCTCACGCTCGGTGAAAGTTACTACAATCCGATGTTGGCAGATGTGGTCAGCGACCTTAAGTCGAAGGGACTGGCTACCGACAGCGATGGTGCCACGTGTGTGTTCATTGAAGGCAACGATGCCCCGTTCATCGTTCAAAAAACTGACGGGGCCTTCACTTACGCGACGACGGATCTTGCCACGATCCAGTATCGACTGAAGGAACTAAACGCAGATGAAATTGTCTACGTCGTCGACAAACGACAATCAGAGCATTTTAGTCTGCTGTTCAAGACGTGCGAACTGTGGGGATTCGGTGACGTAAAGTGCCAGCATGTCAGCTTTGGCACTGTGATGGGTGACGATGGCAAACCGTTTAAGACGCGATCGGGTGACAATGTTGGACTCGGGAGCCTGATCGACGAAGCCATTGCGCGTGCTCGCACGGTTGTGGACGAGAACGACGATCGACGGGAGCAACCGGCGTTGTCGCCGGACGAACGAGCGCGGGTTGCACAGATCGTCGGCACAGGAGGCATCAAGTATGCCGATCTGCATCACAATCGAGACAGTGATTACGTCTTCGATTGGGGCAAGATGCTCGCCACAACAGGCGATACAGCCACTTATATGCAATACGCCTACGCTCGTATCTGCGGCATATTTCGAGAACTGGACGTCGACCGACAGAAGATCGCCAGTGGCGGAACGACGGTTCTGTTGACGTGTCCGGAAGAACGAGCGCTCGCCCTTCAGCTCACGCAGTTTGACTACGCGGTGGACGCTGTTCTGGCCGATTATCGTCCAAACCAGCTGACCTCGTGGCTATTCGACACGGCCGGGAAATTCAGTTCGTTCTACGCGCACTGTTCCGTTAAGAATGCCGAATCATCTGAGCTGCGACACAGTCGACTGATCCTGTGCGACCTGATGGCTCGCGCATTGAGTACCGGACTGTCGCTGCTGGGCATCGAAACTGCCGACGTGATGTGACTATCGGCACGTGATTCAGAGAAGTTGATGGCCGGTTGACCACGGTGTCGATGTGTCTGGACAGCGTCTGGATCAATACCGCAGGACGCAGCCGAAACTGAGACCCTTCGTGTAGAAGGTGTCCAGATCCACACGTTGGCTGACGATCGGATCGAACGAGCCAGCGGCGCCGGGCACGCTGTTGTAGTGCAGGTTATTGAACGGCCGAGTCACCTTATACATCCACATGAAGTCGTACCCGCCGAAGATCGAAAAGTTCGGGGTCACGTGAATCTCACCAGTAAAGCTCAGTTCAAACAGAGGCGTGAATTCAATATGGCTTTCATCAAACGTTCTGAGAGGATCGGTGGCTGAAACTGCCGAGCCAACAAGCGGGCCGGACTGTGTTTTTGCTGTGTGATCGTTCAGCGTGAAGGCAACGCGTGGAGTCATGCTGAACGTAAACTTGCGGTGCACGATGGACGCCCGAGCACCCACCTCGGGACCATACATGTGGTTCGCAGTGGTGGATCTGATTTGGGAAATCCTTGTGGCCGGGGCCGCTCCTCCACCATTATTGAACAACCCCGTCTGCGAGAATTGTTCTTCGAAGGCCACGTAGCGAAAACCACCCAGCCACTGCCAGGAGAGTCCTTCGCCCGGAACATAACTGTCCCGAATGAGAATGGCCTCCGCACCCCACATCTTGGCCTTCAGCTCTGCTGTGTAGCTTTGGTCGTAGATCAGATAATTGGCAGAATCCGCGTCGCCCGGAGCACCGGTTGTCAGCAGTGGCACGACGACGTTCGGTCGAGCGTCTGTGCCTATCTCTGGAAACAGCGGGTCACGAAACGCCTGCAGGTTCGTCAGTGATAACGTATCCGTCTTTTGTTCTGTTCCGAAGAACTCCAATTCAAATTCAGCACCCTGAAGATCCAGCCCCCAGGTTCCACGGATCCCTGAATTGTCGGAAAGTCCGATTCCATTCAGGTTGGGAATGATTCCCACACCGGTCGGCGCCCCTCCGGCCAACTCGTCGGCCACTGTCAGCGGGTCGGTGATGTTTAGCAGCGGAGCCCCCAGCGACACGTTTCCAGGACGCTGAAAGTCCATGTGCAGGTAGTCGATGCGAAACCAGCTGCGTTTGCCAAGCGCACTGACAAACTTCTCGATGGGCTGTTGATCGTCCCACAATGGGGGTTTTTGTCCGACGTAGTAGTCCAGAATCGGAGCCTGGTAGCTCGATTGCGGGATGTGGAGCCCCGGCATCTGCCCATAACCGTGTGGATGCTGCGCAAAAGCGTCAGAGCCAACGAGAGTGAAGCAGATCAGGGAAAAGCATCGGAACAGGTTCGAACGGAACATGCGAACCGGACCTTCGTAAAGTCGTCGATTGAGTGCTCGATGCCATATAATCCGGGATTCCTATCGGAACGCACGGACCGCAGACAGGATTGAAACATCGATACAGCCAACCGACCGTGATTAAACACAGCCTGCTGTGGTCGATATCGGTCTGTGACGACTGTAAACTTTGCTCCAATTCTCCGGCTCGTGCCGTTTTTAACGCCTGAGGGAAGTGGGGGGCATTGGAAGTTCAGGTTGATATTCTGACGGCCGGAGAAGCGGCAGAATCGGCCGGTTGTGTTACCTTTCGCAGGCTCGGTCGATGTCAGGGCGCAGGAAAGAACGGGAAGAGCTCACGGATCTCTGCTTCCGACGGTTGTCGTCCGTACTCGCAGATTTCGAACGCTTCGGCATATTTGACGCGTTTAGCTTTCTGCTCTCCGTACCAGCGAATCAAGGCACTGCGGTGGTTTCTGGCTTCGCTGCTCTGTCGTCGCTCCCATCGTTCCCGCAACCATGCCTTCCGCAGTTCCGGCTGCGATGCGGGAGGTGCTGCTGCTGCCTTCTCAGCTGATCCCAGAGCTCCACCTTCAAACGTCTGTGACTCAAGTGCCAGCAACGCGTCAACCTTTATTTCGAACACATCATCCAATGCAACGGCGATGTCCGCTTCGAAAGGATACGGTTTCTGGAAACGATCGCTGGAGTACAGGAACACCGGGTTTTTCTTCAGCGGCGGAACATCCGGACAGAAAAACGGTACGGTGACCATAAACGCCGCGTCCTGAACCAATACGCCGACGTAGCGATGGTCCGGATGATAATCCCACGGACGGTGGGCAATCACGATATCGGCGTTCCATTCGCGGATGAGACGAGTGATCGTGCGGCGGTTTTCCAGCGTTGGCAACAGTTCGCCGTCGTGAATATCAAGCACCTGCGAAGTCACACCAAGACGTTTTGCGACTTCGGCTGATTCCGCAGTCCGCCGTTTAGCGAGTTCCCCACCGGACATCTGCCAATGACCAATGTCACCATTGGTGACCGAGACCAGCTTGACGTGGTGTCCCTGCTGTGCCCACAGTGCACCAGTCCCGCCACTTTTGTACTCAGCATCATCCGGATGAGCTCCAAAACAGATAATGCGCAGCTTACCGTCGTCAGTCTCATCGCCAGCGCACGGCCCCACAGGCATCGCGCATGCAGAGAATAATATGAGCAAGGTTCGAATCTTCATGCCGCGAACACTCCTTTCGAATCAGTTGGTAACCGGGATTCGGTCAGTGACCTGTACGAAGACGAAGATCTGACCGATGGGACGCACAACCTTACGGTATCACGGTGTGGCTCTGTTGTCATTGAATCCGCCGTGAAACGTACGTTGACGTGGTGGGCATAAAAAAGGGCGAATGCTGTACGTTCGGCTTTTTTGGTTCTGTAGGGACGTGGGCAACGTCCGTTGCCTTGCCCGCAGGCTCCGGCATGGAAATACGATTCCGGACTATAGTCTCTGATGTTGCGCTATTCCGTGTTTCGGTCGTCATTGAGACGATGAAACATGTTGTGAACAGGAATTACGAAATGACACTTTCTCTCCGGGAGAGTGTCGAGGGACGAGCGGAGAGGGTATTCCTGCTTGTTGATAACCGGATTCCTTCCGGCCTGCCCTTCCTCCTCGCTTAGGCTCGACTCTCCCGGAGGGAGAGTGAATCATCGTATTCGACTTCACCCTCTCGGGGACATTCGGGCGATCAGGCGCGGAGAGGGGCTTGCGAAAACTCCTCGCCGTCGGGGTAAACAAACGAAACTCTGAGACACGCGACCTAGTGCACGCGTTGTCCTGGGACAGAACCGTCGTCCGGGCTAAGTAGAAAGACATCCTTTCCGCCTCCGCCGCTGGCACATACCATACCTTCACTCAGGCCGAACTTCATCTTGCGCGGCTTCAGGTTCGCCACGCAGATCACCAGTCGTCCGACCAGAGTTGTGGGATCGTAAGCCGCCTTGATGCCGGCAAACACGTTCTTGGTCGTTCCTCCGCCCAGCGACAGGGTCAGCTGCAGCAGTTTGTCCGCACCTTCAACATGGCCGGCTTCGACGATACGAGCGACCCGCAGGTCGACCTTCATAAAGTCGTCGATGGTACATTCGTCCGCCAGTGGCTCGTTGCCTAGTGCGTCGCCAGCGTCCTGCCATGTGTCTGCTGGATGAAACTGCGGAGCCGCTGATTCGCTGGCTTCCGGAGCTGCCGCACCAGCATCAGCGGCGTTGTCTTCTTTGCTGTCTTCAATCATAGCTTTAACCTGCTTGTCCTCAATTCGCTTCATCAAGTGTTGAAATTTGCTGACCGGCGTTCCAGTCAGCGGTGATTGACTTTCGTCCCAGCTTTGGATGGGTTTGTTCAGCAGCTCTGCCGTCTGTTCCGCCAGTTTTGGCAGTACGGGCGAAAGATAGACGACCAGCTGCCGAAACAGATTGAGTGCGACGGAGCAGACATCCTGCAGTTCGGCGGCTTTCTCCGGATCCTTCCGCAGCACCCATGGTTCCTTATCTTCGACATACTTATTGGCTTTGTCCGCCAACAGCATGATTTCGCGCATCGCTGCGTTGTAGTTGCAGTCTTCGTAGAATCCAGCCAGTTCCGTCCCTTTGGCAGCGGCATAATTGAAGAGTCCTCCGTCATCCGGGTAAGTGTCGCTGAGATTCGACTGGGCCACAAACTTTGCTGAACGCGATGCGAGGTTGACAAGTTTGCCGACAAGATCGGAGTTCACCTTCGCGACGAATTCTTCCAGGTTCAGATCGATGTCATCGAGACCCGATCCCAGTTTGCTGGCGTAGTAGTAACGCAGCACGCCTGACGGCAGGTGCTTTGCATACGTCGACGCCATGACAAACGTCCCTTTGGACTTTGACATTTTCTGACCAGCCACTGTCAGAAAGCCGTGAATATGTACCTTCTCCGGCAGGTTGAAGCCGGCGGTCTTCAGCATGCCGGGCCAGAACAATGTGTGGAAGTAGGTGATGTCCTTGCCAATGAAATGGTGGATTTCCGTGTCGGCGTTTCTCCACCAGGCGTCGAAGTCTTCGCCATGGGCTGTGCACCACTGTTGTGTTGATGCCATGTATCCGATCGGGGCGTCGAACCAGACGTACCAGTAGTCGCCAGGACTGTCGGGAATCTCGAAACCGAAGTACGGAGCCGGGCGGGAAATATCCCAGTCCCGCAGTTCGTCTCCCAGAAAGTGGCCTTTCAGGTAATTGGCCACTTCAACCTGCAGGTGGTCGCCGGACTGAGTCCATTCGTTAAGAAAATCGTGCAGTTGTTCCAGCTCGATGAACAGATGTCTGGCCGAGCGAACTTCAGGAGTTGCTCCGGAGAGAGTGCTGACTGGGTTCACCAGTTCCGCTGGTGTATACGTTTTCGCGCACTTGCTGCAGTTGTCTCCCGGCTGATCTTCGCTGCCACAATGTGGACAGGTCCCGCGGACGAATCGGTCCGCCAGAAACGTCCCGGCTTCCGGATCAAAAAGCTGTTCGACATCCTTTTCTTTGACCAGGCCCGCCTCACGAATTGACTGCCACAATTGGCCGCAGAGTTCCCGATTTTCAGCGCTGTTGGTGCTGCCGTAGTTGTCAAATTCAATGTCAAACGCGGCGAAGTCCCGGATGTGAGCGTCCCTCATATCCGCGATGACTTCTTCCTCACTGCGGCCTTCGTTCCGCGCACGAAGCATGATCGCCGTGCCGTGAGTGTCGTCAGCACAGACGTAGATGCAGCGATGTCCTCGCAGTTTCTGAAATCGTACCCAGATGTCCGTCTGCAGGTACTCGACCAGATGCCCGATGTGAATATGCCCGTTGGCATAGGGCAGGGCGGATGTGACCAGAATTTTGCGTTGAGTCATTTTGACAGAATCATCAGAAGAAACAGGGGCGCCGCGAATTGGACCTGACAGCATGGCGGCGGTCAATGTGATACGAACAGTTGATTTCAAGACCCGACGAATTCAAGCCGGTTCGCCACAGGGCTCATCCGGTGTAGTGGTTGTGGCCTGAGGTCGCGACCAGCATCCCGCGAATCAAGTGACGTTATGTGTCATTGGCCGTGATACCAGTTTTACACAGATCAGGTAGCTGACGACGCTGAAGGCTACGGTCACGCCGACACAAATGGACATCGAAGGCAGTGAGTCTGTTACGGGCAGCGTTCCTGAGTAAAGCAGTCGTCTGAGTCCGGCAACGCCGTACGTCAGGGGATTCAATCGAATGATCCACGACAGCCAGTCACTGCCTCCACCGGGAAAGAAGGCTCCCGACAGCAGCCACATCGGCATTAGTAAGATGCTCATGATCGCATGGAATCCCTGAGTTGAATTCATCGGCCAGGCAATCAGGAACCCCAGAGCTGTCAGTTCGACGGCGATCATAATCAGAAACAGGGCCGCCAGGATGGCTGGCACGGGATCCAGTGCAATCTGCAACCCGGGACTCAATCCGACATAGCTGAGCAACGGGCCCACCAGCAGAAATAATCCCGCCTGCACGACGGCCAGGACTGTCCCCCCAAGGACTTTTCCCATGACGATGACTGATCGAGGCACAGGCGCCGCCAGCACACCCTGCAGAAATCCCTCGCGTCGATCTTCGATAATTGAGATCGTTGAGAAGATGGCGGTAAACATCACGATCAGAACCGCAACGCCCGGGAAAAAGTACTCCTGATAAGTGAGCGGCTGTGACAGTCCGGACGCCCAATCAGGGGGCTGAAACGATCCGCCAAGGCCAGCTCCAAACAGGACCCAAAAGATCACGGGCTGTCCAATGGCCCCGATGACTCGGGTGCGCTGTCGAAAGAAGCGTATCAATTCCCGCCACGCCAAAGCCCAGGCAGCGGACCACATGCTGCCAGGTTGTGAGGACGCATTCACGAGGCCGCCTCCTCAGAATCCTGCAAAACGTCATCCGGCAATACGTCGTCTGCGAAGCCACGCCCGG
>JBDONA010000671.1:0-18354 GCA_039831575.1 Fuerstiella sp.
GACGTTGAGACGCACCATCTGGCGACCGTTGCGGCGTGGTCAGATGCTCAGGCGATGAAAACTCAACCACCGTTATCTGAGCTGCGACTTGTGAAGCGACTTACTGACATTGATGAGTCAAAATTCGTTGTCGGGAGTTCGTTGTCCCAGGATGGAAGGGCAGGGCGGGTCGTCGATCGACAGGGAGTTGTGTCACTGCGGCCGCTGACTCGATCGCGCTGGACACCTGTCGATGGTCCCGTGTTGATCATGCCGGGCGACTGGCTCAGGACCGATGTGCGGGGTGCGAACGCGGCAACGGTCGAACTGGTGTCGCGGTATCGCGTCATCGTCGGACCGGGCAGCCTCGTGGAGCTGGCTCAGCCAAATACGATCGTGCTGCATGACGGCGAGGTACAGATCATCGGCAGCAATGCGGCCATGGCTCCCGTCCAGCTGATCGGGCCCGAGGAGCAAACTCTGTCGGTCGCTGCCGACGAAACCGTCCTGTACCGCCTGAATCAGCAGCAGGAGCTGGTCCGCGTGAACGAAAAGCCGGTCTGGCTGGCGGGCTACGAGGGATCATCGAACGAAGAATCCATCGGTTCATTGATCGCCAACGTCGACGGCCGCGACACGCCGCTGACTGTCGGGTTCCACAAAGTGAACGTCGAAATCCGTGATCAGATCGCGAGGACGACAATTGAAGAGTCGTTCGTGAATCACACGGGATCGCGGCTGGAAGGAATCTTCCACTTCCCTCTGCCACAGGATGCGTCGATCAGCGGTTTCGGGATGTGGATCGGCGGCCAGCTGATTGAGGCAGATCTCGTTGAGAAGCAGAGGGCGCGCGAAATCTATGAAACGATCCTGCGGGAGAACCGCGATCCCGGCCTGCTGGAGTGGACTGGCGGAAACATCTTCAAGGCTCGCGTGTTCCCGATCGAAGCGCATTCCGAAAAGCGGATCAAAGTTGTCTACACGCAGGTGCTGCCGCTGAGAGCGCAGAAATTTCGATATTCGTATGGACTGCGGAGCGAGTTGCTGCAGAAGAATCCGTTGCGGGAGCTGTCGGTTAATGTGCTCGTGAACTCGGCGCTCCCATTGAAGTCCGTGGACTGTGCGACGCATCCGGCCCGGGTGCAACAGGCAAAACATTCCGGTCAGGTTGAATTTTCGGTTCAGGAATACACGCCCACGCGCGACTTCGAGGTTGTTTGTGAACTGGACACTCAGCAGTCAGATGTCGTGGTGATCCCTCATCGTCGAGGCGACGACGGATACTTTCTGGCCCAGGTGATGCCGCCGTCGCCGGCAGGCAACTGGCAGCGCGAAGTCCTGCCCGACGGAGCACCGCTGAACGTGTTGCTTGTGTGCGACACGTCCGGGTCGATGGATTCACAGCATCGTGAAACGCAGCAGCAGTTCGTGGCCTCAGTGCTGAATGCACTGGGTCCCGAAGACCAGTTCAACGTCGCTGTCTGTGATGTGGACACCGAATGGAAATTCGAACAGTCGATTGCGGTCAGTGAGGACGCTCAGGCAAGTACACTGGCCTGGTTGGAAGGACGACGCTCACTGGGCTGGACGAATCTGGATGTGGTGGGTGCGTCGGTTGAGCGTCGGCTGAACGATGCGACTCATGTGATCTACATCGGTGACGGGATCGTAACGGCTGACGACGCGGACCCTCAGACATTCGTCAATCGCTGGAAGCGGAAGACTAACTCATGGAAAGGTGGAACATTTCATGCCGTGTCTGTGGGCAGCAGTTTCGAGTCAACCGTGCTGAAGGCGATTGCGGCCGTCGGGGGAGGATCGGTGCGGCAAGTCAGTGGCGAGCAGACACCGGCCCGAGTCGCCCGCGAGTTACTCAATGAAATCGCTCAACCCGGTCTGAGAGATCTGAAGGTCGAATTCAAAGGGGTGGAGGTCGCAGCGGTTTATCCTCAGACACTGCCCAACCTCGCGGCGGGGAAACAACAGATCATCGTGGGACGTTATCTGCCGCAAGGTAATGAACAATCCGGGCAGATGACTGTCACGGGGTTTCGCAACGGCGAAGCGGTGAAATACGTCTCTAAGATTGTCGTGAAAGATGCCGAGCAGGGAAACTCTTTCATCCCACGACTGTGGGCCCGCGCTCATCTGGATCACTTGTTGGAACAGGGGGCGGGGCAGTCCATCCAGGATCAGATCATTGCCCTGTCTGAAGAGTTTCACATTATCACGCCGTACACGTCGCTGCTGGTTCTGGAAACGGATGCTGATCGCGAACGATTCGGAGTCAAACGTCGATTCCTGATGCGGGACGGTGAGAGATTCTTCGCCGACGGGCGGAGTAGCGCCAATTTTGAACTCGTGCAGCAACAGATGAAAGCGGCGGGGAACTGGCGACTGGGACTGCGGATGCAAATCCTGCGATCGCTGTCAAATCTCGGCCGCAATACGACGCCACAGGCTCAACAAGCGGCCCAGTGGAGGTACCAACGCAGCGCTGGAGAAAGGCAACTCCGGCGTCAGTTACCCGGCCTCGCTGGAGGACAGGCTTCGGGTCCCTGGGACGAAACGGATGGAATAGATTTCGACGGAATGAAGAAACTGGACGGTTTAAGTCTTGGATTCGCACTCGAGGAAACGGAAGTCCTCCCTGCACGAGGGCGAGAGATTCGCACCCGGGATTCGGACCACAAGGAGGCGTCTGACAATACGTTTTTCGCGAAACTTCGTTCGAGTCCCGCGCGTGTTTCGTCACTTCGTGCCGTGAGCGAGGAGCAACTTGGGGAATCAAGACTTGATCTATTTTCGCTCAACGGGCGGCGGGACCGCGACCAGGCGGGCGAATGGTCGGGAAATGGGTTCGTCGATTTGGTGTCCGAGTTGAATCATCCTGTCCGCCTCAACCTCGCGATGAAAGGCGAGATGTTTCGCAGCGAATTCAGCTCGATCGGTGGCCGCGGACGGCACCGTGGTCGCCTCACGCCTTCGGAACCCGACTATACGGGATGGATGAATCAGCTGTTCCCTGCCGTGCCAGTGCCGCCACAGCCACGACCGGTCTCGGTTCATCCCGAGTGGCCCGAAGAGGTGATGGTGATCTCCCGGGCACTGGTCCAGGAACTCAGTCTGCCAGACTCACATGGCCTGGAAATCAAGCGAGACCACATCGCTCGTGATCCGCGATGGAAACGAGAAACATCGCGAACATCCGCCACGCAGCTGTATCGACCTGACCAGTGGCTGTCGTGGTCATGGGTGCCTGGTCAGCACACTGTTGTGAACTGGTGCGACGAGGAGATCCGTGGTGCGTGGTCGAAGTCATTCGAACTCGGGCGCACACGCAGGGCAACGATGGAAGACGTTACGAGCGTCGCACCGGGGCAACGTCCATTTGCAGACGTTCCACTCCACCAGAGCTATGCGAAATACACCGTGGAGTTGTTGCCGCAGGTGGGCGAACTGACCACGCTTGTGCTGACCCCGGAAACCGGAAACGGAGCACAAATCACATTAAAGATTGATAGATCGCGGAATGTCGTGGTCCGGACCGAAACGAAATACAACGACGACCGCGGTTCCGCAGCCGAGTATTTGGACCATGTGGAAGTTGCGGGAGTCTGGTGGCCGCGAACGATTCGTTCGTTCGACGCACAAGGGCAACTCACCGCTGAAACAAAGCAGACGGTGAACCTGCTCAACATCGACGAATTTGACGGCGCATTCCGGAAACAGCTGCCGGGATCACAGGTGCAGCTGATCGATGAGCCACTGCCGAGTTACCGGGATGCTCAGATTGCCGAAGAATCCGGGGCCGCCGGGTTTGAACATCATCTGGTCCTGATGCTGGATGCGTTCATCACGCAGAATTGGGACGAGGCGGTCACTCAGCTGCAGAAAGCCGAAACAGTTGCTGATGGAAAGCCGGGCACAGCCTGGATCCGCCAGGCGGTGCTGTGGGCCGCTCGCCGCAACGAAGAATCACGGCACTTGTTGCATGCACTCGCCGAAAAGATTGTACAGAAGCACAACGACACAGCGGACGCCGCCGAGAGCCGGACGTTGGCACTGGCGCAGTATCTTGTGAGTCAGATTGCTCAACTTGGTGATCCCAATGAAGAGCTGCGGCTGTCCGATCAACTGAAACCCGTTTACGATTTGCAACCGCCGCATGCTAACGGTCTGTTCAACTGGATGGGTCATCGAGCCGCACTGTTGCAGCGTCTTGAACGTCTGGACGAGACCATCCCGTTGCACCGGGCTCGGGCAGAGTCAGCGCCGTGGGATGTCTACGCTCAACGGCAATATGCCGATTCGCTGTTTTCAACCGGTGAACATGCAGCCGCTCGCGCCTGGCTGCGGGAACAGCTGGACCGCCCGGAAGAGCGACAGGATCACAACCGGTATCAATTGCGCGACGCCTATGCCGGTTTGCTGCAGCGAGAACACCGCCCGGATGAACTGACAGCATTTGTTGCCGAGTGGCTCACCGAAGAACCAGTGCAGGAGCAGCCGTGGAAAATGTATTTGGCTGCTCTGATTTCGGCCAACCGCACTCAGGAAGCCGATACGACCGCAGCGGAGTGGATGAAGAGTGGTCAGGTCCCGGCAAAACTTCGTCCGCCTCACCGGGCAAAGGTCATGGCCGCAATTTCCTACGCCCTTGGTGACTATCACAACTTTAGTGCCCATCGATTCGATCCGAAGTGGCTGGACTCGCTGCTGACGGCTGCCCGCTTCTGGCTGCCACATGCACACCATCTGGACCTCATTAACAAAGTCCTGAATCACCGTCGGTTTTCTGATTCCGATCAGGCCGACCAGATCCGCTCGGAGATTGTGGGACAGTTGCTGGAACAGGCACCGGAGTTGACCGTTGCCAGACTGAATTCCTGGATCACCTGGGTGCGGTCTTTTGATGAGTTTTCCCGGGAGCAGTGGCTGAAGCTGGCGGTGATCCTCCGACAACGCTGGGCGGCTGAGCAGGACCACGACATCCGCCGCCAACTTGGTGACCAACTCACATCCATCTACAGAACACATGCGGCTGATGCCTTGCACCTGCCGTTCCTGCGAACCCGGATCCAGCGGGAGCGAGAAAAGGATCAGCCGGTATTCGCGGCGTCCGCGGTCCAAAGGTTATTTGACTCCCTGTTCGGACGACCGTGGACAGCCGAAGTGGAAGCGGAGGCGTTAGCTTTGCTGCCCGACCTGTCGCCAGATGATTCAGCGACGGTTCGACTGGGTGCGCAGGTTGACCACCTGCAGCGATTCGTCGATTCGATGCTCAAGTCGCGCGAACTCGCGGCCCGCACCGCTCTGCAGGCCGAAGAGCATCCGGAGGAACTGACACGAACTGAGTTGGCGAAACGGCATGCAGACATTCGCCGGGAAGCAATCGAGGGAGTGGTCGCCAGCCTCGAAGGCGCGCAGTCGCAGCTGTCACCAGGCCGCACCGAATCTTCGGACGCGGGGCTCCCGCAGGACGTTGCTCTCCCGCGTTGCACGCTGCATGACTGGCTGTCAGTCGAACGCCTGTATCTGGACCTCAAACTTGACCATCGTCATGCCGAAGTGGCGGCTGCATGCTGGGAGCTGATTGATGCGTTGACCGTCGATCCAGCCGCGATCAACGCCGACGTTGAGCTCACGAATGAACAGGTTGCACAGCTGCAGCTGGCCGGTCAGCTCAAACAGAGAGTCCTCGTCATGGTGACCTGGCTGGCGGCCCGGCGGTCGGGGACGCAGCAGGATCGTGATCGTCTCAAAGCCTTCATCACCGGACGAATCGCCGACGGCGACGATTCAGCAACGGCGTGGAAGGCAGGAATGATCACTTTGTTGATCGCCCTCGACGAGCCCGAGGAGCTGGAACGACAATTGAGGGAATGGATTCAGGGAGACAGTTATCCGGTTGGCTGGCAGCTCATGCTGGGTCGTCTGCTGGCCGAACAGGGCAAATTGCAGGAAGCGATTACGCTGTTCGAAACGGTCCAGCGACGGCAGCAGTTGTCACCTGCCGATCACTCCGTACTCGCCGACTGGTATATGGCGATTGACAACAGGGACGGCTACCGTCGCAGTCGGATCGAGACATTCAAGGTGATGGAGGAGTGGCGACTGCAGAACTGGATCGGCCAAATGCGACAGCCGTGGTATCAGACCGATATTCCACTGCCCACTGAGCTCGACGAAGACGTGTTGTTCGCGTTTCAGGCGCTCTTTGAAAAGAGCAATCAGCCGGGCAACTATGTCTATCAGCTCCGAAATTTCTATACGGCGTGCCGAGACTTTCGTCTGCTGAAAATGATCCCGGATTCTGTGGTTGGGCGAACCCCGCAGCAGGTGTACTCCTTCCTGACAGGACTGCAGGACAATCTGCTGACCGAATTGAGAAACGAGGCCACGGCCGATGAGATCCTCAACCGTGTCGGTGAACTGCGACCTTCCGCAACAACTGCCATCGATCTCCGCGCGCTGGACCTGTTGGAAGCGATGATCGAACGTCGGGCTGCCGAAGTCATGAATCAGCCCGGGTCACATGCTGCCAGAGCTGTTGCCGCGCTACGTCGCGCGTTCGAGCGAGAGTGGGCAGAAGGTGAGATTAAGCAAATGGGCGAGCTGCTGTCTCGCATGAATAACATCTCATCGCCGCCGCTGGCAGCTGAGCGGCTTCAACAGCTGCAGCTTCTGCACGGCATGACTGAACCGGGTTCGGAAGATCGAGTTTACCTCGCTCGTTACCTTGGTCACGTCTTGTTTCACAATCACAACCGACGAGAAGACGGTATCGGGATCGAGTCGGCCGCGATTCGCGCCTACGAACAGGCTCACCCGGATGGCTGGCCGGCGCATTTGAACAACCCACTGAACGAGCACGTGGATCTGCTGGAATCGGTTCAACGTTACCTGGCAGCTGAGAAACTGCTGCAACGTCACATTGATGTGCCGGCGAACGCGACTCAGCGCGACTGGATGAAACAACGCCGCGATCGCACGTTTCTGAACGCACTGCGAGGACAGGGTTCTGTATCTCTCGGTTCCGGACCGGAATTATTCAGAAACCTGCTGGTGCATCTGCGTCAGGAAGCGTCAGCCGGCACCGATCATTATCGCTACCAGACGCTCAGTCAGATTCCGCAGGTATTTCGTACTGCCAGAGACCGCAAAATTCCCTGGCAAATGGAATTGAGGGAGTACGCGTTCGAGCAGTTTCCGGCGCTGCTGAGTGTCCAGCAAAACAATTACGGATCGCTGGTTTCGACGCTGGCTCAGACACTGCGAGATCTGCTGGATCCGGTCACGGCGCTGGAATTTTTGGTGGCCCGAATGGAACACTATCCTGAGCGCCTGCAGATGCAGTGGCAAAATGCCTGGCAGCAGCACGCGCATCAACTCGCGCAATGGCGACACGAAGCGAGAGACGGACTCGGCTCGCTGGCCCCACGGATCCTGTCACTCGTGCTTTCTGAGTTGCGACGCGACATGATGACACGCCAGCAGAGCAATCGAGTGATCTACGATAACGATCACAGCTATTTCTGGGCAGAAAAGAAAGACGAGTTTGCGGCCACCGTCGAGGCGGTCTTGCTGGAGAGCAGCAGCGTCTTTGCGGACAACGGAAAGCTGGAACATCAGCGCCCCCTGACAACGGGAAAACGGACCATCGTGTATGCGGCTCAGTATCTCTACGGAGACCTGGATCATTTCGACCGGGCGATCGAAATCATGCTCATTGCTCACCAGCACGATCTGCTGGACCTGTCGAACAAAATCACACTCTGCCAGTGGCTGCACCGGCAGGATCGTCATGCGGAATCGATCCCACTTCTGGAACCGATTGTGAAGTCGCATCCGGATGTCATCAGTTATCGCGTCATGCTGATCACGGCGTATCATCATGCCGATCGACCACAACAGCGTGACGAGTTACTGACAGTCACCGACGCGCATTTTCGCAATCCTGGGCTGTGGACAGAGTCCAACATCGCCGAACTGGCGAAGTGTTGTGTGGACAACCAGCTGGACGAAAAGGCAGTCGGATACTTCGACGAGGCGATCCCCCTGCACCAGAGGACCCAACCGAATCGCGGCATTGGCAACAGCACGTTGTCCAGTTATTACAGATACCAGGCGCAGGCATGGTCACGACTGGGTCGAACGAACGACGCGGTCGACGCGGCATCAGCCTCGGTGATTGCCTGGGGGCCCGGACACAACGGTCGCCAGGAGGCCGTCAGCATGCTGCGGCAGATCCTGCAGCGTGCTGAAGACCTGGATCAGTTTACCGCGTCGCTGGATGCAGAATCAGTATCGACAGGACAGGACAGCCCACTGATCCGCAAACAGGCTGGCTTCGCATATCACAGCAGGGGAGAGTATCCAAAAGCGATCACGCAGTTGAAGAAGGCACTTGCCTTGCAGCCGCACGACCTGCAGACGCATCAGAAACTGCTGGAATGTCATGATGTTCTGAACGATCGTGACGCGGCTGTGGAACAACTGCTGTCGATGATTGATATCGATCGACACAACCTTGATCTGTACACGCAACTGGCCGAACGCCTGAAAGACGATCCAAACCTGTCTGAGCGTGCGCTCACCTTACTCGTGGAAGTCGGGGCAGCGGAGTCAGAAAATCATCAGGCGCTGGCAGAACAGCGAGAAAAACAGCATCGCTGGCAGGACGCAATCCGGCAGTGGCAACATGTGGCCCGCCTGAGAGCGCTGGAACCAACAGGTCTGGTGCATCTGACCGAAGCGCAGATTCATGAGAAGGAATGGCACGCTGCCCGCGATTCGATTGAGAAGCTGAAACGACGCGAGTGGCCAGGGCGCTTCAGCAACGTGCAGAATGACATTAAGAGGCTGCAACAGATGGTGCCGCAATAAACGTCCGGAAGACATCCAGTGCGCTCATCATTGGGAGACCGTTGAAGAAACACTGATCCTGTTCCGGTCGTCGACGTGTGGACTCACAACGGACCCCGATGCGATATCCCTCAGAATCAGCGTGTCCGATTTCCGGGCCGTTACTGCTGACGATGTCCAAAAATTGACGAGTGCCGCGGCTTCGAGCAGTTTTCAGAAAGTCGTGGCGGGCTCCGGCGCCTCCCCCGCGGCCATGAATCAGCGTCATACCTTGCCGGACCACTGACTGCTGCGGTCCCAAACTTCCAGATACTCGTTCAAATGATTCGATTGTGCAGTCGCATCCCAACCCAGTTCGGCCGCCATGGTTCGGGTCACCGCTTCAGCAACGGGACGCCCACCGCTCGAGCTCAGCGCCAGTCGCGTTCGCCTGCGCATCACGTCGGCCAGCGTGACCGCTCTTTCAGCTCGGCAGGCGTGGATGACGTCGCTTTCAAAGATTGCGGGTGACGCTGCCAGTTGCGCCCCGGATTGTGCCGGTCGCCTGTCGATGAGTGGTGTGGTGGCCGTTTCGCACTGCGGCGGTCGTTTGTTCAGCAGGCGAAACACTTTGAGTAAAGTTTTGTCGGCGATCGCCCGAAACGTTGTGTACTTTCCACCAGCGACATTCAGCAGGTTGTCACCCTGCTGCACGATTTTCGCTTCGCGGGAGCGACGGGACGGTCGTTGGCCGTCAGATCGTACCAGCGCGCGGACGCCGGCGAAGCTGGTAATGATGTCCCGTTGACTCACGTCGGCGTCGGGCATGATTGAGTTGAGCTGGTCCAGCAGGTAGATCACGTCTTCAGTCTCTGCCCGAGCTTCACCTGGATCCTGATAAAAGTCGGTGTCGGTCGTACCGAGCAACGACGCGTCGTCCCACGGCAACAGAAAAATCATGCGACCGTCTCCCTTCGACTGAAAGTAAATGCCATGCTTTTGCAGCATGCGCGGAATCACCAGGTGGACTCCCTTGGTCGGGCTCAGTCGCATTCCGGGGGCCGTCCTGTTGAATCGGCAGACCTGTTCGGCCCATGGGCCCGAGGCATTGACGACTGCCTTTGCCCGGACATCAAATGACTGGTTGTTGATTTCGTCATCAACCTGCACAGATTCAACACGATGGCCCTGCATTCGAACCCCGGTGACCTGACAGTAGTTCATGCAGACGGCTCCCCGTTGTTCCGCATCGAGGACTGTTTCGATACACAGACGGGCATCATCCATTTGACAGTCATAGACAACAACCGCACCTTTTAGCGCGCTGCCATCCTGTCCCCTGGCGGGGAGTGCTGGTTCCAAAGCAACGGCTTCCCCCGGTGTGCGGGTCTCGTGACGCGGCATGAGCCGGTGTCGAGACAGTGTCATCCAGTCATAGACCGTCGTGCCGAGTCGCAGTTTGAACAGTGAGTGCTGATCGCCGTCGTAGACCGGCATGAGCAGTGGCAGCGGTTTGACCAAATGAGAAGCGGTGTCCAGCAGAATGCTGCGCTCCCGGCACGATTCGGCGACCAGCAAAAACGCGAGTTGCTCCAGGTATCGCAGTCCTCCATGGATGAGTTTGGTGGAGGCACTTGAGGTTCCACTGGCAAAGTCGTTTTTTTCGATCAGGGCCACAGACAAGCCGCGCATCGCGGCATCGCGGGCGATGCCGGCTCCCAGAATCCCGCCGCCAATGATTGCCAGATCGAAAACCTGATCGGTCAGTGCTTGATGAGGACTGCGATGCATAGGAAGTGACTTCGGAATGCTGCGATTTGATTCAGGAGTGGATTCCGTCAGATGGTCGTTCGAGAAGCATAGATCGTCGCGGCCGACTGAACAGAGATTGGTTCCTCGGCCGGTCAGGATTCCAGAAAACGCGAGTTGTGGATCGTCAGGACATGCGTCAGACTGGCCGACCAACGTGAAACCATCGGCCCGGAGATGTTCACAAGTGACCCTGCTCACACCGCCGTTGCTGCTTTTGTTTTCCGCACTGGTTCCTGTGAGCTGTTGTGCCGCCGACGATGAAGAGACGGATCAGTCAGCGTATTCAGTTCGACAGATTACGTTTGGCCGACAACATCATTTGTTCGGATATATTGGACATGTCGGCAACATTCCGTGGAACGGTGATGGCCGATATGTTCTCGCATTGCGGTCATCGTTTCAGGACCACATGCCGCAGCCAACGGAGCCCGCCGAGATTCTGTTGCTGGATACGATGGACGAATATCGTGCCAGGAAGGTCGACGAGACGCGTGGCTGGAATCTGCAGCAGGGGGCGATGTTCTATTGGAACCCGGAAGCCCCGGACACGCAATTCTTCTTCAACGACCGCGATCCTGCCGACGGGACGATCTTCACCGTCCTGTTCGACATCTCGCGAGGTGAGCGTGTACGTGAATTCCGTTTCCCGGACTCACCGGTTGCTAACAGCGGAGTCGCGCAAACGGGCGGTTCGTTCCTGGCGCTCAACTATGGTCGTCTGGCTCGATTGAGGCTCGTCACGGGATATGCGGGATCCGCCGACTGGAGCCAGGCCGATAATGCTCCGGAGAACGACGGAATCTTCAGGGTGGATGTCGAGTCGGGCGAACGCGTGCTGTTGGTATCGTATCGCAGACTGCGAGAGGCAGTGGGTCGCGACGAGTTTCCGGCCATCGATGACTACGGGTTGTTCATCAATCACACTTTGTGGAATCGTGCGAGCAACCGGATTTACTTCTATTTGCGAGCCAACTTTCGCAGCGACCTGCCGCAGGTGAACATTCCGTTTACAGTCAACGTGGATGGAACCGAGCTGACTCGGCATCGCCTCCTGGGTGGACATCCCGAATGGGATGAAGGCATGACCATCATCGGAGCCGATGATGATCGGCAGGTGCGGTACGATACATCGCGACGCGAGATTGTGGGAACGTTTGGCCCGCGGGGTACATTCGCCAAACCGGGAGGCGATATTGCGATGTCGCCGGGCCGAGAGTGGTTCGTGAATGGGAGCAAGGAAGGCCAAAAGCGGAGCGGTCAGAGGACTGTCTTCACGTTCTTCAACCGGAAATCTGAGCGGGTGATTCGAACCCGGGGTTTCTCTATTGGGAGTTGGGTCCGCGGTTCTCTGAGAAGTGATCCGGCCCCCTGCTGGAACCGTACCAGTGACCAGATCCTGTTCGGTGCTCTGGACGAAACAACGAAGACCCGGCAGCTGTATGTGCTTTCGTTGAATCTCTAACGCACATCAATCGCCAGTCCGTCTCTTGACGGAAAATCAAACCGGCTGTCGCATCATTTTCCCCACGACGATCACCACCGCGAGAAGATAACCGATGCAGCAAACGATCAGCGGGTAGATGAGCTGCGGAAACGCATCCAACAGTCCTTCGGCGAGCCATGCCTGACCGAAACACAACGGCGTCATGGCGGCACCGGTTGAGAGCATGACTTTCCAGATCGGGATCCGTGTGAGTCCGGCAGCGTAGGAGACGATATCGGATGACGTCAGCGGATTGATCCGCAGCAGAAAAATCAGCCAGGTGCCCCGCCGATCAATGACCGACTGGACGTGATTCAGCTGTTCCGCCGAAAAAAAACGATTCAGCCAGTGGCTGCCCAGGGACCGAGTGAGTCCGCAGGCGATCCCGGCGCCAATGATGTTGCCGGCCAACGCCATACCGCCGCCAATCAGTGGACCGAACAGGATGCCTCCCGGTGCATACAGCATCAGACCCGGCAGTGGGGCGACCACGACTTCGATTGTCACCAGCACCGCGTAGACGAATGGTGCCCATGCGCCGAAACCGGCAAAACAGGATTTGAGTGCTTCAGTCTGATCCGACGCGCCGACATCCGTTCGAGTCAGTTGGTACACCATGCCGTCGGTTGACCAGGACCATGCAGCCAAAGTCGCCAGGATCAGCAACATGCTGACGACGAGCAGTCTTCCGTATCGCGTCATATTTGAGTTGTGGGCAGTCGTTCGATCGCGCCTGGTGGGTCTTCGGTATCTCGTTCGACGTCAGTGTCCCGCGGACAGACGATCAACTTCCGGTGAGGTCGTAGGCCAACAGTTTGTCCTGATCGCGAAGGTACAGCCGCCCGCCGGCAATCACTGGATGTGACCACGCCGGTTTCCCGCTGCGTTCCGGCTGATCGAATCGGCCGAGTTCCTGGTATCTCCGTGGGTTGCACTCCAGCAGTACAACGGGTCCTTTCTCATTCCGGAAGACGATTTTACCGTCCGCGTACACCACGGACCCCTTCATACTTCGCTGTCTCCAGGTCGG
This sequence comes from Fuerstiella sp., assembly GCA_039831575.1. Taxonomy (GTDB): domain Bacteria; phylum Planctomycetota; class Planctomycetia; order Planctomycetales; family Planctomycetaceae; genus Fuerstiella. The sequence continues at coordinate 13,152 of JBDONA010000671.1, forward strand.
TTCGCCGGTCTTCAGGTCGATGCAGGTGAGGATATCGCTGCTGGAACCGTAGACGTGGCCGTCGACGTGCACCATTCCGCCATGGTGATTTTTCATATTCTTGTTGTGGTACAGGACGCGCGACGAGACCTTGCGCCCTCGGGAGCTGATCTCGATCAATTCGGCGCCAGTGCCGTAATCCGATGAGCTGTACACTTGTTTGCCCACGACGAGCGGAGTCGCACAGTTGGCTGTCCCGTTGGAAGACAGATTCTGACCCCAGAGCGGTTTGCCGTCGCTGGCCTGAATGCCAACGACACCTTTACTGGTAAAGACGATGTATTGCTTGGTTTTGCCGATCTTCGCGATGACGGGCGATGCATACGCGGCTTGTGGTGATTCAGGGACACGGGAAACCCATTCGTTGGCACCGGTTGTTGCGTTGAGCGCCACGACAGTCCCTTTGTTGCCGCCAGGCGTGCAGATGACCTTTCCGTCATCGACCAGTACTGATTCACTGATGCCCCAGGTGATATTGGATCCCTGGAACTCGCTGAGGATATTGCGGTGCCAAAGTTTGTCACCGGTGTCAGCCTGGCAACAGGTCAGGTCACCGTGACCACCAAGGGCGTAGACTCTGCCATCGATGACTGACGGGGTCCCTCGAGGACCGTTACCGGTCCCGTCGTGGTATTCGCTACCGTTGCGAACAGTCCACGCCACTTCGCCGCTGTGGCGGTCAATGGCAATGATAAATTCGCCGCCCTCTCGATTGCCCATCGAATAAACCAGGTCGCCGGCAAGCGCGACGGACGAGTAGCCTTCCCCGAGTCCTGTCCCCACCCAAAGCCGCTCCGGACCGTTCTCCGGCCACGTGTCCAGAAGTCCGGTTTCTTCGGAGATGTTATCCCGGTTGGGCCCACGGAATTGATTCCAGTCAGCGGCGGCAACGTCGCAAACCAGGGAACAGGTGATCAAAGTGGCGAGCCCAATGCTGCGGGTCGTGCGAATGGCCATGGAGAAGTTCCCAAATTGTGTGGCGATGGTCGGTAACGGCGCGGACGCACTCGTTCAAAATTGTAGCGGTCCGGCTTCAGCTGGCTGCCGGGTTCCACCATAAATCTCGGTCAAAATGAGTTGGTACCTGCACGAGGGACTCGGCACAAATCGGTGGTCACAGCAATCGCTGCTGAATTTCGCCTGATTTCTGCCTATGATTTGCGGAGTGATCGCGCTCGAATCAGGCAGGCTTGAATGCGTCCACCTTGCCGCGACGCTCCGGGATCCTTCTGCGATGGAAGATCCACCCCATGATGAGACGGATTTTCAGCAGCAAAGAATATGATGTTCCGGCTGGCTGTCACAGCATTCACCCTGTCTGCGCTTTCCCTGGCGTCCGCCGCTGATGCTCCAGTCAACTGGCCCGAATGGCGAGGACCGGCGCGGACTGGCACGGCGGCATACGCGAATCCGCCGGTGACCTGGAGTGAAGATTCAAATCTTCAGTGGAAAACGAAACTGCCGGGTCTCGGGCATTCGTCTCCTGTCGTGTGGGGAGATCACGTGTTTCTGACGACAGCAGTGGCCTGGGGCCCCCAGCTCGACCCTGTTCCGGTCACTGCTCCCGGGGCCCATGACAACAGGGCCGTCACTCAGCGTCATCGTTTCTTCGTGATCTGTGCCGATCGGAATACAGGTAACATTCGATGGCAGACGCAGGTCGTCGAGACGGTGCCACATGAGGGCGGACACACGACCGGCAGTTTGGCCTCGCGATCCCCGGTGACCGATGGACAATTCGTGTACGCTCATTTTGGTTCGTATGGTCTCTACGCCCTGGACTTTGACGGCAAGATCGTGTGGTCGCGTGATTTCGGCCTCATGCAGTCAAAACATGCACACGGCGAAGGTTCTTCGCCAACACTGCAGGACGGGCGACTGGTGGTCAACTGGGATCACGAAGGTCCATCCTTCGTCGAAGCGATTGATGCCCGAACGGGCGACACGTTGTGGAAAAAGGAACGTGATGAAGTCACATCATGGGCATCGCCGCTGGTCGTGGCGCATGAGGGTCGTCACCAGGTCATCATAGTGGGAACCGGCAAAACACGATCCTACGATCTGGAGACGGGTGCTGTGATCTGGGAGTGTGGTGGATTGTCGGCCAATATTGTGGCGACGCCGGTCGCGGCCGGTGGCACAGTTGTCGTCGGCAGTAGTTATGAAATCCGGGCGATGATGGGGATTCAGCTGACCGGCGCGACGGGTGACATCACGGACACAAATCACGTCCGATGGAGGTCCAGCCATCGCACTCCGTACGTGCCGTCGATGCTGCTGATTGATGAATCAGTGTATTTTCTGAGACATTATCAGGGCATTTTATCACGGCGCGATCTGGTGTCCGGCAAGGAAACCGGTGGTCCGTGGCGGCTCGGCGGCCTTCGCGACATTTATGCGTCGCCGGTTGCAGCGGCGGGGCGGATCTACATTGTGGAACTTTACGGACGGACTCTGGTGATCGAGCACGGAGAGACCCTCACGCAGTTGGCGTACAATCAACTCGACGATGAATTTGCCGCCACGCCGGCATTGGTTGGCGACCAGTTGATCCTGCGCGGTCGGCGGTCGTTGTATTGTCTACGGGAAGAAACTCGCTGATTCGGCCGCCGATCGCGACCAGACGTGTGCAAACGGGATCTCAGCAGACAGCTTGCCGCAGTGATGGCATTCGGCATTCCCGATCAGCCGCACCCGACGCATTGGTTATGTCGTCGGCTCCGCAACACGGGAATCGTTGTGGTCGTGTTCTGGCATGGTGCTTGGCGTCTCATGCCGCCCTGGTCGTTGAAGCCGAAATAGCGATTCTATCGGGGTGTTGAATCTTCAGAGGTTTTGCCAAGTGACCATTTCAACATCGGTGGAGTGATCATTGTCGTGATCATCACCATCACGACAATGGCCGAGAAGGTCGCGTCGTCGATGACTGCGTGCCCATCCGCTGTTTTCAACTCTCGACCCACTCCGGCAAAAATCAGTCCGACCTCACCACGTGGAATCATGCCCAGCCCGACCGCCTGTTTGTTGATTCCTGGTTCGCGCACGCCCCAGGCACAAACAAGTTTTCCGATGATGGCTACGATGGTCAGCCCGATGGCGAGTATCCACGTGTCGGCTCCACTGAACATTGACAGATCGACCGCGATTCCGGTGGCCACGAAGAAGATGGGAACCAGGAGTGCGGTCAGGGGGGCCAGGGCGTCTTCCAGGCTGCGGTTTTTCCACTTCTCGCCGACCTCCTGGTAGTGAGCTCCTTCCAAAATCAGTCCGGCCGCGAACGCTCCGATAATCGGCGCCAGATCGGCCAAATGATTCGCAGCCCAGGAGAACAGGAAGCAAATCATCAGCGCTGTTGTCACCAGCAGACCGTGGCCCCGCAGGAAGCTGGCCGCTTTAAACAGGTAGCGGGGCAGCTGCAACGCTCCCAAAATTAAAGCACCGGCCAGGAAAGCCAGTGAGAGTCCGACAATACGAAACAGACTCATCACCTCGAAGTGATCGCCTTCGCGAATCACGCCCGAGACAACGGCCAGCACCACCAGTCCGAGCACGTCATCAATCACAGCTGCGCCCAGAATAATGCTGGATTCTCGCGTCTTGCTCTTGTCCATGTCTTTGAGTACGCGGGCAGTAATCCCCACGCTCGTCGCGCACAGGGTCGCCCCGAGGAACGCCGGCACCTGCCACTGGGAAGAGTCTTCGCTCACCAGCAGATAACCAACTCCAAAGCCCAGTGCCATGGGAGCGATGACGCCGATCAACGCCACCAGCAGAGATGAAACCCCAACCGACGCCATCTCTTTCACGCGAGCTTCGAGTCCCACCTCGAACAACAGCAGCACGACTCCAATCCGCGATAACATGTCCAGCACAGTGCCAGTCAGATTCTCACCGACGGCCTCGTGCCTGGCAGAGGCCAACTGCCAGACACCTGCCTCGTCTGTTCCGTACTGCCAGCGCCAGTTTCTGTCATCCGCATCCCCGTCGAGGATGATGTGGTCACCAACGGTCCGTCGCGACAGTTCAGTGACACCTTCGTAAGCCGTTCTTAGCTCCGCTTGCGTTGGGTTCTTTGGATCAACCCATTCCGTCCAGACAACTTCGGGGATGGAATAGGGCGTTGGGAAAGGCTTAAAGAAGTCGAAGTCGTGTGAACCTGTGAACAGCGCCCAGTTGCCAAGAATGATGCCTACCGAAAGTTCTCCCAGTACCGCCGGCATGCCGAGGCGTTCGAAAACGTCGCCCGAAATCTTGGCCAGAAGCAGAATGATCAGAATCGCCAGCAGCACTTCTGCAACCGGATCCTTGTGGCCGTCAGCATGCTTTTCTGAGACGGATTCGTGACCTGTCGTCGTCGGTTCATTTGTGAGTTGTGTTGGCTCTGTGCCCGTTGGCTGACTGGCGACCGCCGCTGTTCCTGTCGAACCAGTCCGGAACAGCACCCCCGGCTGTGACACCCACCAGAGCAGAGTGAAACAGGCAAAGCCGACTATGATTCTCCACGACAGAGCTCGACGTCGACCGTATTTTTGCTGAACTTCGGGGACAATGGCGGAGGCCACAAACATGCTCCTGGACACACAAATTCAGACGGCTGGAGAATTACCAGCTCCGTCTGGTGTAGCGACTCTGACGGTTCGTGGCAATGTGCAGATGGAACCGCTGCTGAAAAACGCAGTTTCGACAGTCACGGTTCTCGTTAGGCGGAGACCTGGGAACCACTGAGCGGCGCGGGGATCACAGGCTTCGATCGACGTGTTCGCAGGCTGACGAAGTCGAGTCAACTCCATCGAGTTGCCGCTCCATTTGATTGTTAATCAACCGTTGCGGGCCGGGGCTGCCGGTGGCCTGATGCACGTGCCGGAAAATGGAGGGATTGGGTTTGCGGGGAGAAGGGAAAACTGTTGCGCTCCCCCGTATCAAACCATCGAGTTTTCACTCAAAGCGAAGGAGCGCAACAGTGGAGCGATCATCTTTTATTCGAGCTGGACAGTACAGGTCACCTTTGCGAGTCGTCGCTGCAATGCTGTTGCGAATTCGGGAGACTCAGGCGGAGCGGGCGCGGCACAAGTCGGAAGAAATCGAACGGCTCAGGCGAGTCCTCCGGCAGCAACAGCGAGACCTCGACAATGCCAGCGAAGAACTGGCGGAGATGAAACTCCGG
>JBDONA010000152.1:0-4083 GCA_039831575.1 Fuerstiella sp.
TGGAACCGCGAGTGATCAAACGCCGAAGACATGGCTATCCACTCATGCAAAAATCAAGAAACGTACTTCGAGCCGAACTTCGCAAACACTGCACATGAAACATTTTACAGCATGACAGTGCCATTCAACTCAGGCCCGTTGTCACAGCGAATTCGCTTCGGAATGCCATGCATCGAGAATAGCTCTGCCAACGTGTCGATCGCGTCTTCGCTGGTGATGCTGCGGCCAACCTTGATGCTCAAGCAAATACGTGTGTATTCATCGACGATGTTCAGGAATCGAATCGTTCGTCCATCGACAGTCGATGAATGTACGAAGTCCCATGTCCAAACGTCGTTGGTGAAACCAGCGGGAACGACATGGCACGCGTTTCGTTTGTCACCCGTGGATCGTCTTTTTCGTCGCTTTCTTGGCACTTTCAATCCTGCTGCCTTCCAAAGTCGGTACATGCGTTTGTCGTTGAGCACTTCAACAGTTCGTCGAAGAAGCACGGCGATTCGGCGATAGCCAAATCGAGGTCGCTGTCGAACAAGTTTAAGAATCTTACAGGTTACGTTTTGTCGGAATCGGACAACATCTGCCCCGGCGCGGGTGATCAGGAAGAATCAGCCAATAGTTGAACGATCAAACGTACGTAGTTTGGGACTCCAACAGACAACACGATGTCGGTTCGCTAGAATCCGCATATCATGGTCAGATGCCGTGGGCCGTCCACATTCAAATCGCATCGCCGGACTGCACGCGGAGCGTGCCTGCGACTATTCAAGGCCCTTTCATACGGTTGTGTTCCAATGCCAGTTCTGGTCATTAACTGTGGTAGTACCTCGATCAAGGCGGCGGTCGTCGAGCCGGAAACAGGCCGTCGTCTCGCTGAACTCAAGGTAGAACGAATCGGCTCGCCGGAGGCGACGGCCACATTCAATGATAAAGCGCCGACACCGTGCCCGTCCTCTTGCGAGGAAGCGCTCCCGGCTTGCTTGCCGGAACTCCTGCGCGAACTTCCCGACGAAGCGCGAATCACCAGCGTCGGTCATCGCGTGGTGCACGGCGGATTGCAGTTCAGGTCGCCAACTCTGTTGGACGACAAGGTCGTTGCCGCGTTGGCGGAAAACACGGACCTCGCGCCGCTGCACAACCCAGCCAATGTTTCTGGAATTCGTGCTACCAGGGAACTGCTTCACGATGTACCACACGTTGCAGTGTTTGACACGGCGTTTCACGCCACGATCCCCCGACGAGCCCGCACCTATTCGCTACCGCAGGACATTGCCAACAGACACGCAATTCGGCGTTACGGTTTCCACGGCACGAGTCACCAGTTCGTGGCCAGGCGAGCCGCGGAATTTCTGCAACAGGACTTGAGGACCTTGCGAGTGATTACCTGTCACCTCGGCGGCGGTTGTTCGGTTTGCGCTGTTGAATACGGTCGCAGCGTCGAAACCAGCATGGGCATGACTCCGTTGGAAGGACTTGTGATGGGCACTCGATCGGGGGATGTCGACCCAGGGGCTTTGCTGCACTTGATGCGAGCGGAAGGAATGGATGTTGACGAACTCGACGTCTTGTTGAATCGCAAGTCGGGACTCGCGGGGTTGTCCCGACTCGGCAACGACATGCGTGACATCGAAGAACAGGCGGAAGAAGGAAATGAAGATTGTCGACTTGCCATCCAGGTGTTTTGTCATCGAGTTCGTAAGTACATCGGTGCATATGCGGCCGTGATGGGCGGCGTAGACGCGATCGTGTTCACCGCCGGCATTGGCCAGAATAGTGCTGTCGTTCGCCATCGAATTGCGCAACGGCTGGAGTTTCTCGGAGCACGACTGGACGAAGACCGCAATCGGGCGGCAAGCGTCACACGTGACGGTCCGGTGGCTGAGATCTCAATGACCCACAGCCGGACCCGGCTCCTGGTCGTTCAAACAGATGAATCATGGTCGATCGCGCTTCAGGCCAACGACATTAGCCAACGATCGGGGGCCGAACCGACGACGCGAATCATTCCTGTCGCGATCTCGGCACGTCATGTTCACTTGACTCACGACACAGTCAAAGCGCTTTTCGGCGAAGGGCATGAACTCACACCACTGAAGCCCCTTTCGCAACCGGGTCAGTTCGCAGCCACAGAACTCGTCACTCTGGTTGGTCCCAAACGCCGAATCGAGCGAGTTCGCGTTCTGGGGCCGGTCCGATCCAAAAACCAAGTCGAGATTTCGCGGACCGATGAGTTCTATCTCGGCGTCGACGCGCCGATTCGCGCCTCGGGAGACGTGGCGAACAGCCCGGGCATCACCTTGATCGGAACCGAAAGTCGGCAAGTTCCTTTGGAGGAAGGCCTGATTTGCGCATGGCGACACATTCACATGACACCCGACGATGCGGCACAATTTGACGTACAAGACGGAGATGTCGTCGATGTCGAAGTTGGAACGAGCCGCGTCCGATCGCTGACCTTCGGTGACGTGCTTGTGCGCGTGAAATCGAGTTACAAACTGGAAATGCACATTGATACCGATGAGGGCAACGCCGCGGAACTGAATACGCATGACGCCGGGGAACTGGAAAGAACCAACGCCGAGGGAACATTACGAAAGACAAATCGATTCCATTGAACCCTTAGCGTGGAAAAGGCGGCGGACCGGAATTGGAATCCGTTTTCACCGTCTATCTCAAGTTGCTTGCGTAGTTGTCGTCCGGGGACGGTTTTTGAAACACCATTCTGAATGGACTGGAAAAGTGATGGATTTTCAGCAGAGGCTGCTTAGATTTGTGGACGGTGAGGGACATGGCACATGGGGCATGCCTGTACCTTTATTGGATGAGTCTTTAGCAAAGAAGCTCCTGTTTCGTATTGAGAATATACGGTGGTATCTCAACCGGTACAGTTTAGAGTTGAATTTTGACCGTGGACTCCTAACCCGTGATGAATTCATCGATCTTGCTCGAACTTGGGGATTCGACGGTGTCCAACTACACAACGCTAAGGGCGGGCCGGGCGTTTGCCTGACTGGCGAGTCAGATGAAGTTCTCAAGAAGATGGCCGCGCAGGAAGGCAAACGCAAATTAGACATTCAGCTTGACATTAGCACTACCTCAAAAAGTGACATTGAGGAGGTATCCCGCGTTGCTCGCATCACGGGAACCGATGTCATCCGATGCTATATTCGAACGGGAGGAACCATCAAAGAGATTCTCCAGACAGCCGTGGACGAGATGAGTTATGTTGCAGAAATAGCCGAAAAATGGGATCAGACTTTCTTGCTCGAACAACATGAGTTACTTACCGGCTATGAAATGCTCGATGTCATCGAACGAGTTGGTCATCATCGGATTGGAATCCTATTCGATTTCGGAAATCCCGTCGCTGCTGGCCGAGAGCCACTCGACGATTTGATGGTAATGCGGGAACATATACGAGGGGCCCACTGCAAAGATGTCCGTATCCTCGGAGTCGAGGGAATTCGCGCTAAGCTCGGAGTTGAAATGGGATCCGGCCACCTCAATTTAGAGAAGATGTTTTTTGATCTTCTCTGCCTTGGATCCGACGAGGCCCAAGTAGAATTCTTCGCCATACAGATGGTCGTGGATTACCTATGCTTGAGCAACAGGTTTCCTGATGAATCGCAGGATAAGTTATTCGCGAAACGCAATCCGAGTGATACAGCATTACCAAAGAACATTACCAAGCGGGCGCTGGAGAAAAGGCTAAAGAAGGAAAGAGTTTACGCGCAGGCTGGTTTTAGTTTCGCGAAACACATCGTCGAAGACTTGCGACAACTACTGTCAGAGTATCTTGATGACATACGTTCGACGGAGAGTGCAAGGTGAGCCTCCGCGAGTCCCGTGCATCGTGCTGGCTACGCCTGGTCCGGAGCCTCATTCGCTGATGACGGCTGTTCTGCAGGTGGGTGGCGCCATTGAAGTCGCGGGGAAGCAGCGAAACAGACGGTCCAGTACTCACAGGACTCGAACAATCGCTGACGGTGTCAGTGGGCGCGTTAAAACCGGCCACTCGTTTGCGGGTCAAAACCGGCCAGGGGTTTTGAATTGAAGTGGACTATTTGCTGGTTTTCTTGACGGTCT
>JBDONA010000608.1:0-18316 GCA_039831575.1 Fuerstiella sp.
GTACGGCCGCGAGCATACTTCTTTGTCCATTGCGACGCACATTCGCCAACGACCCAATTGCACTGACTCACGGCTTCGCGAGCGACGGTGATTAGCTGCTCTTCTGTTTCAGACACCAGTTTGGACTCCGCAGAATTGTTGTTGATTGATTCCACCATGCTATACACAGCAATTCGGGCGATCTACCAAAGTTGGGTTGAACCTCAAAAAACTACAAGTGTCCGATCGATACAGACCGGAACGTTGAGTCAAGCGACACCAAAACAGCAACTGCCGTGTCTCAAAAGCTGGATTCAAGGACAATGACGACATAGTCGCAAAGCAGTCGACTGACACAGTGATCCACCGCTATCACCGTCTATTTCCCTTGTTTTTGACTGCAGCAGGGTAGATGAATTGCCGATATCTGACCTATAATCGATTCGAGTAGCCTGATCGGCAATCTTTGCCACAGCTACCTGAATTGCGGTCACTCATACGGAAGTGACTACCCTAAGGCGCGGTAGCCAAGTGGCTAAGGCAATGGATTGCAAATCCATGTACCGCGGGTTCGAATCCCGCCCGCGCCTCTCTGAAACGACCAGTGTTTTCACTGGTCGTTTTTTTGTGCGCGGTGAATGACTCTTCCTTGCTGACGGGGGTGCCACAGGACAGGTGCGGGCAGCGGCATTGCCGAAGAAAGACTACACGAGCGATGAACTCGAAGTTTCATCAGACTGGCCTTCGCAAACTGTTATTGGCAGCGACACCGGGTTTTCCAGGACCGTCGATCTGTTGGCTTTTATTCCAACGGAACGGCAAGAGCTGGCACGGCACAGATTTGCCTCAATATTCGAAACGCCGACGAGACGCTCATCGAAAGATCCTGCTCGAGGCGTCGGCCTCAAAGTAGACGGCAATCCGCCACACGAAGGGCTGTCATTACTTCTTTCGATTCCGCCGCGCCAGCACGATGCCGGCGATCAGGATACAGACCGATGCCAGAAAAAGTCCGATAAGCTTACCGCGTCGCTCTGCATTGGATTCAGCGAAGATGGGATCTGCAAGCAACGTAAGGATCCGAACGACCATAGATAGAATTCCTGGTGAATCTGGTGGAACAGTATAAGCCTTGCCAGTGCCCCTCACCGGTGCACCACGTGCAAATGATTTTTCGTCGCGCTGTGATCGACGGGAGACTGATCCAGGCGATATGCCCGTTCACAGGTCCGTACCGCGACAGCAGTTCACTACAGCTTGCGATCGATTTCTCTGAGAACAGTCTTGGTGGATTCCAGCTGTCGAATTTTTTCCACCGAATCCTTCAGTGCCTCCGCGTTACGTTCCACCAGTCCCAGGTTTGCGTCATTGGGAAACTGCTTGAGCAGGATTTTCGCTACGTCGACTGACTTTGTTTGATTGAAGATGAAACGCAGGTCGTCCTCGCTGAGATCTTCCCCAATGGTCTTCAGCGCCAGCACTGTGGCCGCGTCCTGAGCCTTGGGAACGTGTTGAATCAGCTCCTTAAGTTCCTCAATGTTGAGCTTGCGTGTCAGCAATGTCTTGGCCGCAACAGTCGACAACAGTGGCACAAACCGAGCCAGATAGATCAGTTCCTTGTTGTCAGGCCCCGGACGGCTTTTTCTCAATCGATCCCACAGTTCTCGAGCGGCCTCCTTTTTAGGATCTGTTTTTTTAGGAGTGGCTGCTGAGCCATCTTCAGACATCAGAACACCTTTCTTGGATCACATGAAAACCCGTCCTGATGAGGGCAGGGCCCTCAACCCGGAATTGAGCTACTGTTCGGAAACTGTTGGCCGGTTCCCGATCGTTGCTACACAGTTGTGAGCAACACAAACGTTAGTTTTTACGGAAGGCTCTAATCATCGTCGCCCACGAGACGTGACAGTTGTCGGTCGATTTCTTTCTGGGTCACTCGTTGAAATTCCACATTTGTCAGCGATTCGGCAATCGTGCCCGCTTGTTCTTCGTGGGCGCGGTCGAATTCCCGAGCGAGTTCCTGCATCCAGTCGGGAGGTTCGATGCCGGACCCCAGACGGGATTCCATGAAGTCGCCGATCTCCTGACGCAGAATCTTGAAATTCTCAACCGCCTCTTTTTCGGAAGCATCGTTGAGACCGGGACTGCAGCGACCGACTCGGGCCGTCATGCGATTGACGGCTAACGTCGCCACGATGCGTTCCTTAATGTGATCGTGCAGAGTGGGCAGTTGCACGCCGTATTCTGATTCCAGCAAATCCAGTTCTTCGACCAGCGATTCGGCCACCTCACAGGTTTTTTCAGCAAGTTCTGCTTCGATGTCCGCCCCCAGATCAACGGAGCCGAATCGCACGATGGCTTCGTGAGCAATTTGGTACGGGACGTTGTTCCAGTTGAAGCGTTCGTACAGTGATTCGAGTCGCAGAAAATCCAGCAGGCAGTACAGGCGATTTCCGTAGTCCGAATGAGTCGTCGTGGTGTTATATTCCAGAAACCGGTCGAAGTTGTCGACGACGGATTCGTAAACGAATTCCATCATGTCCGTCGCCTCATCGCGATCGATCAGTTCTGCATTGATGTCATCGATAATCTTCACGGCCTGTACAATTCCCAGGTTCTGTTCCAATTCGTCCAACAGTGATTCGGCTCCGTGATGCACGATTGCTCTGGCATTTCCAAGGGTCAACATCCGCGTGTGGAACAGGTCATCACCGTAGGTTTCGATAAATTCGCGAATTTCGGTAGCTCGGTCTTCATCGTGTAGTTCCTCAACCACGGACAGTCTCATGGAACTGCTGTGAGTGGACCATAATTCCTTGTACGCGTCCAGCAGTCGCTGGATGCGTCGATAAACGTTGCGGCGCTGGCGGGCGGTCTCGGTTTTCCAGCGACTTGAGGCGTGGAGTATAGCTTCGACGGATCGGGCCAGACCGATGCGAAACAGTCTGTCGAATTCCGTAACAGCCTGACCCAGCGGCCTGGAACTACGTTCCATGCGAAAGGCCGCCTGCAGCAGTCGGAATGTTTCTTCCAGAAGTCCAAGCCTGGGCAACTGGCTGAGCAGCAGACGAATCACGGCCTGCAGTGTTCTTGCTTTCAGAATCCCAGCTGGCTGTCCGCCGTGCTCAAACGGAACGTACAGTAAAGGACGTCGTTCCAGTGTCTTAATGAAACGCCCGAAGTTCTTCCGCACCGTGGCGGAGTCATGGCTCAGAACCGCTCGCAGCATCGCCACCAGTTCTTTGTCGAACGCACGACCCTGACCGGGCAGGTTTTCGCCGTCCAGCAGGACACAACACAGCATGCGTTCTGCCATCAGGAATTCGACGGTCGTGGACACAGCGTTCTGCATCAGCAGGAAACGAGACTGCAGCTGAATGTCATATTCGATGTTGGCATCAAGATCTGCCGAATACGTCTGGATATCGTGATCGCGTACCTCACCGACAAGGTTGCCCAGTTCCTTCAGAAAATGTCGAATCGAAACCAGCCAGCCTCGTATGTGTTCCTGCTGTTCAGGGTCCTGCGGTTCGGACGTGACCTGCTGTGAAAGTGCGACCGCGGTGCTGCCCCATAAAGAACCCAGCGTGTGCAGAAACTTCAGTCGTGGCTCAATCTCCCGGTAGATAATCTCAAACTCTGTCGTCCCTGGTCCATAGCCTTCGTCAACAGTGTCTCCTTCAACTCCGTCATCCGCACTGTCACGGAAGACCACGTTGTCGTAGGCCGCCTGAAAAAGATCTGACTCTTCGTCTTCTTCGTCAAACAGATGGTCCAGATCCAGACCGGCGTCGTTTTGATCGGATTCCCCACCGTCATTCGACGAGTTGCGGTGGCGATCAACAAATTCCTTGAGCGACGGGACGTTCCAGAAGGTGTCGGCGTTGGCCTCCAGAAATGCGAACAATCGCCGCAGCATCTGCCCTTGCTGAATCTGATCAGGATTGGAGTTAATTGTACGAAGCAGGCTGTGCAACAGGCTGTGCATCGAGTGTTTACCCGATTCCAGCCCCATCCTGTCGGCTTGACTGAGCCACTGCATCAGCAGTCCCAGTGCAGCGACCTGGTCGTCGCGTTCAATCAATGCGTGAATCACCTGAGCAAAGCTGCGCGGTGATTCAAAGTTGCCGACGTGCTCTCGCCAGAACGAAATATCGCCGGCAGACTCACCGGCCGTTCTCCATTCCGCCAGTGCTCGAGCGACATGCTGGGCGGCCGTCAACGACTCGTCACCGCGAACTTCGGGCAGATCAGAAACCGTCGTTGTGGCGTAGCTGTCCCATTCCTCGGCCAGAGTTCGGAATTTTGATTCGACAGACAGATGAATTTCACTTTGGCCGGCGGCGGCGGCTTCTGCCATGATCGCCGACGACGCATCGAAGAGTTGTTCAATCACTTCGATCAGAACTTCCACGCGGTTATCGGGAATCGCATCCTCACGCGCGATGAACAGAGGAAACATGCCCTGAAAACCCAGCACATTCCATGGATCAACAATTGCGCCGCACTGAATGCCGCGGTGAAGCAGGTCGATGCACTCCGTCAGCAATTCCTCAGCCGCCGCCAGATCGCCACTTCTGACCGAACGATGAATCAGCATTAGCCGCGATTGCAGTTCTGATTCAAATCTGGCGGACACACACGGAATCACGGCCGCTTCTTCACAGGCCGCCTGTTCAAAACCCAGCGACGCGTAGAACGCTGCCAGGTGTCGATGCTGTACCTGATTGGCGCCGTACTGCGACAGATACATGTTCAACTGATGACGCACATGTCCAAATGGCTGCCTCGATTCCTCTGCGCTGGCAATCAGACGTTCACGACGGCTGCCGGTGCTGGTTTCCAGCAGTGCCTGATAAAAGTGATCACGCTGCCGCGCAACCATCGGCAGCAGCGAAGTCAGTGACACTGTGGAATCGTACGTTTCCGGCCCCGAACCACTGATTGCCGAGGCCATCAGAATCGTCCCGGCCAGAACGGCCGAGGCATCAAAGAGACGTTCTTCTTCGGGAATCTCCGTTGATACGTCCATCCACCGCTGCAGCGAATCAAGGATGATTCTTCGGATTACGAATCGTCGGTAGAAGCCCTTCGTGTCGATGACCTCCGGATCCCATTCGCCAAACATGTAATTCGTACGTTTGTTGACCGGGTGCAGGTGGTCATGAGCACGTATGTCCAGACTCAGCTCATCCAGATGTTCCAGACTGAAATGTGCCGGACCTGTCATGTCCTCCGGCAGCTGTCTGATGAAATCTAGAGTGGCAGTGATCAGCTGCTGATACGGACCGGTGGCCGTGCCCACGTCCTGCCAGTACAGTGGTATCGGACAAAAGCGTTCATGATCAAAGACCTGCATCCGCCGGTCATTTTCCAGAATTGCAACAGGGCGATACCCGACGTAGCTGTTGAGTTGTTTCAATGCGTCCGTCGTCAGCGTGCCAGCGTCATTCCAGCCAACAGTTGTGCCGGCACTAAGAGTCGCTTCAAAAACACGGGCCAGGAACAACGGTTGGCAGATGTCCGCCGGTTCCAGATGAAACAGCAGGTCTGCGTGGTGTTGTATGTATGCGGGAAACAGAACATCAAAGGTTGTTTCGATAGCGCGCTTTGCCTGGTCAGACTGTTGGAACGCCGATTCACCGGATTCTGCCAGGCTTTGAAGCTCGCCCAACAGGTGATTTCGGATCTCGGACAACTGGCCGCCAAAATCGCGGAACTGAAACAGTTCATTCAGACAGACACGAAATCGAGATCCGGGGGTACCGTCTGAGAAGTTCAGATAGCCCAGCAGATCGCGATAGCATTGTCTCCGAGAATCGGCTGCATCTGCATCAGGAACGGACATTCGTGGAACTCGCGGTATCTGAGAACGGGGTGCCGTTTGGCAACACCATTGTTGGAGGAATTGTTGCGAAAATCAGTGTCAGGGAAAGCTCTGATTCATCGGGACGTGACTGCAACTCTGGAATCACGTATCAAGTAACGTTTGCGAGGGGCAGGGCATAGGACAACAGGATCGTCATCAGAAGACTGACGCAGCCAAGCACCAACAGCAGCGGAGTCCATGTTTTCAAGGCTTCGGTCTCACTCAGACCGCTCATCTTTGCAACAATCCAGAAACCGCTGTCATTCATCCAGGAACCGATCAGGGAACCCGCCCCGATGGCCGTCGCGATGTAGACCATGTTGAAACCAAGCTGGTCCGGCGTGAGCTTCATGGAAGCCATCATCGCAGACACGGTAATCATGGCTGTTGTGCTGGACCCCTGAGCCACCTTCAGCAAAGAGGCCATCCCGAACGCCATGAAAATAGAAACCAGGCCGACGGCCCCACTACCTTCAAACGCAGCCTG
The DNA here is from genome assembly GCA_039831575.1 of Fuerstiella sp. Taxonomy (GTDB): domain Bacteria; phylum Planctomycetota; class Planctomycetia; order Planctomycetales; family Planctomycetaceae; genus Fuerstiella. The sequence goes on from JBDONA010000608.1 coordinate 6,336, forward strand.
AATATCAGCGGCAATGCCGGTAACCTTCAGCATTGCTCCAAACGCACCGCCAGCGGCCGTGATCAGAATCACGAGTCCACCGCTCAGCAATGCAGTTTCGACGGCGGTGGAAAATTCCTTGCCTTCAGGTTTCTTCAGTCGAACCCAGGTGAACAGGGCCACAGCCATCGACATCAGCAGAGCGAGCGATGGGTTGCCGAGAACCTCTGTGAACGGCTTGATATCGTTGAAGATGTTGGGCGTCGTTGTTGACATTAACGTGCCAACCACAGTATCGCCCGAAATCAAAGCGACTGGCAGTATCACCGGCAGCAGTGCTTCCCAAAGTGGCATCTGAGATTCTTCATAGCCTGGCGTGGCGGCGGCATCTGCTGCACCATCTCCGGAATCCGTATGGCTGGACTCGGCAGCCTGCTCCTGTTCGACAAGCGATTCAATGGTGACTCGCCCATCGACAAACCGGGCGAACATGATCCCAGCCACAGCTGCCGGCATTCCCACAAGGGCACCCACAACAATCATGAGCCCCACCGAGACATCAAGCGTAAGCGCCATCGCCAGGGGCCCCGGCGTTGGCGGAACAAGCGTGTGAGTGATGGCCCCGCCCGCACAAATCGCCATCACGTACAGCAGAAAATTCTTTCCGGTCTTGCGATACAGCGACCGAGCCAACGGCACCAGCAGGTAAAATACAGTGTCAAAGAAAACCGGAACGGACAGGACAAACCCGCTGCCCATCAACGCCCACGGAGCACGCTTTTCGCCCAGCAGCGCTAGGAACGCCTGCACGATTCGGTCCGCCGCACCGCTCCGCATCATGGCCTCGCCAATCACGGCAGCAAATCCGATCACCAATCCGATTTTTCCAGCGGCCACGCCAAACTCCGTGGCTACTCGCGAAACTTTCTCCGTCATCTCGCCGTCCGCCAGAAAGCTGACCGCCAGCGCTGCGGTAATCAAGGCGATGAACGCATTGATCCGCAGTTTGATGATCAACCACAGGACGATCAGAATTCCAACTGCGACAATGACGTAGGATGGCATAAGCGTCGTTCCCAAAAACTGCACAACCGATGATGAAGAATGGCCCCCATCCGTTTCGGAGGCCCGCCCCATTGGAAATTGTTGCTATCGTGCGTACTCGATCGTCCGTGTCTCGCGCAGTACTGACACCTTGATTTCGCCGGGGTAAGTCAGCGCTTCTTCAATGGCATTGGCGATGTCACGGGACATCTTCTTGGCCTGGCGGTCATTAATCTGCTCCGAATTTACGATGATGCGAATCTCTCGACCGGCCTGAACGGCGAACGCCTGTTCGACGCCGGGGAACCCGCAGGCAAGGCCTTCCAGTTCTTCCAGACGCCGCACATATTTTTCCAGCGTCTCACGTCGAGCCCCCGGACGGGCTGCAGAGATGGCGTCAGCAGCAGCCACCAGTACCGTATAGATATGTTCCGGCCGGATATCATCGTGATGCCCCGCGGCAGCATGAATCACCTCTTCGCATTCGCCATATCGCTTCAGCAGTTCTGCTCCGACAGCGGGGTGGCCACCTTCCATTTCGTGGTCAGCGGCTTTACCGACGTCATGCAGAAATCCGCAGCGTCGCCCCAGCGTGGCGTCCAGGCCAAGTTGCTCAGCCAGCAACCCCGTCAGGTGTGCGACCTCGACTGAGTGCTGACGAACGTTCTGACTGTAACTGACTCGAAAATGCAGCCGCCCCATCAGGTGAATCACCTTTTCGTGGAGCCCCCGAACACCGGCTTCTTCACACGCTTCGATTCCCAGCTTGCGAATGTGTTCGTCCATTTCCTTTCGAGTTTCCGCAACGACCTCTTCAATGCGAGTGGGGTGAATTCGCCCGTCCTGAATCAGCTTGGCCAGTGACAGCTTGCCGATTTCGCGACGTACACTGTCAAAGGCGGAGATGATAACCACGCCCGGTGTGTCGTCGACGATCACATCGACGCCGGTTTCCTTTTCGAAAGCGCGAATGTTGCGTCCTTCGCGACCGATGATACGGCCCTTCATTTCGTCGCTGGGAATGCCGACGGTGGAAACTGCGATCTCGGACGTATGCGCCGAAGCATATCGCTGCACGGCCATACCAATGATCTCTCTGGCCTGCCGATCGCATTCGGTCTTCACGTCCGATTCATGCTTCATGATCAGCGCACCGACTTCGTCGCTGAGTTCGGTTTCCAGGCGTTTCAGCAACAGGACTTTGGCCGCGTCGCGGTCAAGTTCGCTGATTTTGTACAGCTGTTCCTGCTCGTCCTTCAACAGCCGGTTCAACTCGTTCTGGCGAGCTTCCATGGCCTTGGAACGGTCGCTCAGTTTTTGCTGCGTCACCTGCAGCATCTTTTCTTTCTTGGCAAAGTCGTTGGTCAGCTCCTTCAGCTGCCCGTCACGTTTGTCAATTTTCCGTTCGCGTTCTCGCAGGCCGTCGCGAGATTCTTCGAGCTTCTGCTCTAGCTTTTCACGCCGCTTGAGCATCTCTTCCTTCAGTGCGATTTCCTGATCGCGGACCTGATTTTCAGCTTCACGTTTTGCCTGTGCAACAATTTCATCACCGGTTCGGTATGCGCGGCCTTTGATGATGCGGTCTACAAAAAAACCGATCACCAGACCCACGCCACCTGCTATCGCAGGCAAGAGGTAATCCATGGAATCGTCCTATTTAGAATGGACGGTTCCTGCCCGCAATCATCAGGATGATTGCGCGTCTCAGAATGACTGTCGCTGCCCCGGAGAGGACCGGGTTACGAAACAATGTGCTTCAGCAACAACACATCGAGTTAGACCATTCACCGGCAGCTGGTTGTCGTCGCTCGGTCTTCCGACGGAAAATGTGACACAGGCCTTCAGCGAGCCTGGGCACCAATTCGCAATTCCTGTTTCCGCAAGTTGCTGCGACCAAACAGCGTCGACCTCGGCACGGAAGTGGTGCACGACGGTCATTGACATCGTCGCCCATACTTCCAGGACCTGACGGGCGCACAACAACAGACTAAGGAATAGCAGTGTGAGAAGTGTGAGTGACATTTAACAAAGAGAGGCAGTGTGAATTGGCTTGCAAACTCAAGGTAATTGCTGGGAACAGCGAGTCTGTCTTTCTGAGGTTCGCGGCAGGAGCCGAAGACCGTGATTCAACGTCCAGCCATTTTGACAGTAAACGAACGACTGTTAAGATGGCAACCGCATCATGCTATCAAAGCAGCGACACTGGTCAACCGGCACAGTGGATTCCGACGGTTCCGGCTCACAACAATTACGGTGGATCCCGGTTCACACCCACGTGGGGCCAGTTTTGACGATTTCTTACTGAATATTCCTGGTAAACCGCGAAGTGTGGGCGTGCCCCTGGGGAACAAAAGTCAGAGTCCCGGTCTTTGACAAAACCGGGACTCTGACGTTGGGACATTCGTTGTCGATTGGTAATTTGAATTCGCGCAACGTCTTCCAGGAAGTTTCCCAGTGTCAGAATCGAGATCACTTCCTGAGCAGCTTGAAGCGGGCTACGGTGACGCTGGCTGCCGTCCGGAGAATGGACTGTTGCTGGCGATCTCCGGGGGAGCCGACAGCATCGCCCTGCTGCATGCGACGGTCGCGATTTGGGCAGAGCACAGTGAGCAGATTGTTGTCGCCCATGTCAATCACGGACTGAGAACTGACAGCAGCGACGACGATGCGGAGTTCGTACGAGCGGTGGCGCACGAAGTCGGACTTCAACTTGAACTGTTGACGATTCCGCACGGCAGCCTTGAGATGGCCAGCGATGGCTCACTGGAAGAAGCGGCTCGCGACAGGCGATATCAGTATTTCGCGGAAACCGCGGCGAGGTGTGGACTGGCAAGTGTTGTGACAGCGCACCACATGGACGATCAGGCAGAAACGGTTCTGCACAATATCATTCGCGGCACGGGACTGCGCGGATTGCGTGGCATGCAGCGAAGTCGCCCCCTGTCAGACGGCGTCCAATTGGTGCGTCCCATGCTGGAGTTACGACGCTGTGACATTAATGAGTATCTGAGCGCAAAATCGCTTGCACATTGCACAGACCATTCCAATCAGGACACCGAGTTCACACGGAATCGCATACGGCAACAATTGCTTCCGACACTAAAAAGCGACTTCAATGCCGCTGTGGATAGAAATCTGGTATCTCTGGCACAACAGGCCGAACAGTCCATTCAAACGATGGACTCGCTGGCCGAAAAAATCCTGTCAGAAGTCGTCCTTGAACGGCAACAAAACGTCTGCCGCCTGCAGCGAACCCGACTGGCGGCATGGCCACGTGACGTGGTTCGCCACGTCCTGTCGGTGTTGTGGATTCAGCAGGGCTGGCCGCGCCAGAAGATGACGTTTCGACATTACTCAAGACTCGCAGATCTGGCGTGCTCGGACTCAGACTCGGGGGAAGATTTTCCCGGAATGATTCGTGCGCGGTCGTTTGGTAATATCCTTCACTTTAGTCATGGAAGCAGGCCTGTGATATAGGCGTCGGCCTTGTTGAGCATGCACCTACGGCATCTCCGACGGTATCAACCCGGTGTTTGAGAGATGTGGATTCCAGACACCGCAACCATTTGCAATTCGTGTTCCAATGCGGTTAGCATGTCGGGCTTCGCCTTTTTGCCGCATGTGACCTTGGCGTGCAAGGGCTCCCCCTGGGGCGGCATTCAAGCCTGCGGCCCCAATTGAAGAACTTCATTTCAACACTCTATCGGAGAACACTCCTTATGTCGGACACTACTGCAGGAACGGAGGCAGATAAGAATGATAAGGTCGTGTTTTGGGGATGTTTCATCGCCCTCATCACCACGTCATTCGCCTTTTTCAGTCGAATGTATCTGTGCGACGTTCGTTTCGGTGCCGATTTTGGAATCGATAAGGTTGACATTGGTGCCCTGAAAGGGGCTGGCGTCTGGCCGTTCGCCATCTCAATCATTTTGTTCAGCCTGGTGATCGACCGAATCGGTTACCGAACTGCAATGCTGTTCTCGTTCGTGTGTTATGCCATTTATCTGGCGATGGCATGGATGGCGTACGGCGCGGTTCAGGGGGTCGAGGGTGCAGCCATGGCGGCTGCCCAGGAAAAAGGCCACAATCTTCTTTATTGGGGAAGTATCGTGCTGGCGCTTGGAAACGGGACGGTGGAAGCTTTCATCAACCCGGTCGTTGCGACAATGTACAGTAAAGAGAAAACCAAATGGCTTAACATTCTCCATGCTGGCTGGCCGGGTGGTTTAGTAATCGCGGGCATCATCACGATTGCACTCGCGGACAATGCAGCGACTGGCGACTGGCGAATGGTCCTGGGTACGCTGGCTGTTCCTGCCGTCATCTACGTTGTCATGCTGTTCAATGCACGCTTTCCTGTCAGCGAAACGCAACAGGCTGGTGTCAGCTATCGGGAAATGCTGGGTGAGTTTGGTGCGTTCGGGGCCTTGATCGGTTTCGGCCTGATCTTCATGCAGCTGGGAGAAGTCTTCGGATGGTCCATGACCATCACTGCTGTTCTGACCGCCATCGTGGCCATTGGCTTCGGAATGTACACCGGCAGCTTTGGTCGCCCCATCATGGGCTTCCTGATCGTCATCATGATGCCCCTCGCCACAACGGAAATCGGCACCGATGGCTGGATCAGTGGTTTAATGGAAGAACCCATGAAGGTCGCCGGTTTTAACGCCGGATGGGTACTCGTCTACACATCAGCCATCATGATGGTCCTGCGTTTCTTCGCTGGACCAATTGTCCACAAGACGTCTCCGATCGGTCTCTTAATCATCAGCAGCGTTCTGGCCATCGCCGGCCTGCTCGCGTTGTCGATGACGGGTAGCTCCGGACTGTTGGTCATCTTTGCCGCTGCAACGCTGTATGGATTCGGCAAGACCTTCTTCTGGCCGACGATGCTGGGCGTCACTGCTGAACAGTGTCCCAAGGGAGGAGCGTTGACGCTGAATGCGATTTCAGGCGTCGGCATGATTGCCGTGGGCGTTCTTGGGTTTCCGTACATCGGTTTTCTGCAGGAACGCACTGCCAGCGCCGAACTTGAGATGTCCTCTCAGGATACAGCCGCCGAAGTTCTGGTCGAAAAACAGTACATGGGCGTTGCCTACCAGGCGATTGACGTGGACAAAGCCGCTGAAATCGTCAATGACGGAGGCACCGAAGCACTGGCGGCCGCCAACAAAGCCGGGCAATTCGATGCACTGGGCAAAATGGCCATGTTTCCGGCCATCATGCTCGTGTGCTACATCGTTCTGTTCATGTACTTTAAGTCCAAAGGTGGATATGAGGTCGTTCACATCGGTGCCGATAGTGACGAGTCTCACCCGTCACACGGTGCAGGCAGCGGAGTTGATAAGGATGTAACTGCGGACGAGGCGATCGCGGACGGCGCGACAGGTCCATCTGCGTAACGTCGGCTTTGCGTAACCGTGACTTCCATGAGTCCGTCTCACAAATTGTGAGACGGACTTTTTTTGTGGGACGACATACAGGATCGTCGGCTGCACGCCGTCGAAGCGTCGGGCACGACAACGATAAGCCGAAAACGGGGCCACAGCGTCAGCCTTCGATTTTTCGCAGCACCTTCAGCAGTTCGTCGGCGGTGGCTCGGTCTCTGAGCGTGCCGTCGATGATGGCCTGCACAGTGCCCTTGCGGTCAATGACGAAGTTGTCGAACGTCATTCTTTTTGTGCTGTAGACATTCGTCGACTGCTTGTCCAGGTCAAGGGTCAACGTAAAATCAGTCTTCGTCCTGTCCTTGATCTTCTTCAATCCTTCCACGCCGGACTTCTCTTCACGAAACACGAAAATCATTTCGGTGTGCAACGCTTTGAATTCATGGGCCTGCTTCTGCAGCTGAACCAGCTGCCTCATGCAATGAGGTCACCAGTTCGCCCGACTGAACATCAACGCGATGTTGGTGTCGCCGGCCTTCAGCTTGTCTGACAGTTTGAACGTCTTTCCGTCAATCCCCGTGACCGTGAAGTCTGGTGCAGGCTGTCCGATTTTCACGGTTGCCGCCTCGTCGGCGAATAATGTTGTGGCGAATCCCATCGCAGCGATTGCAACTATACTTCTGGCGAGCATTTGTCGGAGCCTTCCTGTTCAAACGGAGAGTTGAGATCTTCGGCAATATTCTATGAACGAACTCGGACCGCACGAAGTGAGCGAAACCACAAATCGCGCGTATCCGATGAATAGGGGGAAGGCTGGAAGAGCGTTCGATTTCGACTTAACCCTCCCGCAGGAGTGTCGACGCAGTAACGGCCGTGGATGCAAGCCGGCGCAAAGACCGTGCCATTGGCCTACGCAACTTTGCGTCGAGTTTTCCCGGCCGCGTTATTCAGACGGTACTCGATGGCATTCCCCTGCTTGCCGCAGGCTTCGATGAACTCCATCTTTCTGAAACAGTAGGCCGCCTTCTGTGCAAGCCAGCGGGACATCGTTCCTTTCTCCGCCAGTTGTGCCGTCGTGAACGTATCCGGCAGTTTCAGCTGCAGGCAATCCCAGAGCTCCTGGGGCGTTCTGAACGAAAGTGTTTCGATAACACTGACGAGTGTGCGATCCTGCACACTGAACTTTCTGCGCCACGTGCGTCGTTGGGGCGGAACACGAATCTCTTCCTGTTCCGTCAGCAACACGTCCAGCTGCAAATTGGGGTGTGGAAATGCCTGCGTAAAATGCACCAGTTCCAGGAAGACGTCCGCCAGGGTCTGATGAGCTGGACTGTATCGCCTACTTTGCACCTTGCCGTTTCGGCGAGCTTTCTTCAGCAGCTTCTTCTTTGCACAAAGCGGTTTAACGACGACAACCTGATGGTTCACGGTCAGTTTGCGGATCTTGTCACGAATCGCCAGCAGTGAGGCACATTGAACCTCGATCAGTCGTTCCTGGTCGTCAATGGCATCAATGCGGAAACCATCGACCTCAACTTCGTGTCGGCCTTCGTCGGCGACGTAGTGCAGTTTCAGTTGTTGATGCAGCGAGGTGGCCATGCGCAGGTGGCTGTACTGGTTTCTGAAACGTGGAGACGATGTCTCAGACCGTACTCGATACTGCGGCAATCCGGCCAGACCAAATCCGGTTTCCGGACGCCGTCGCTGCGGTGGAGCAGGTGGTCGGACTGGCAGCTGCGGCAGAATACGCCAGCCACGACGGGCTCGTTGGCCATGTGTGCTACTGCTTCGTCAAGTCTTGATTTTGGGGTAGCCGAAGTCGCCAGACTTGGGACGACATAGAGAAAAACCTCCAAACTCTGGCGAGTTTGACTACGGAACAACGACTGTTCTTAGACTTGTCCACGCACTACTGGTCCAGGACTTCGGACGGCAACTGCGCGGCCTCTTCCAGTCTCCCTCGAGCGTGATCGGCCCATGGACCTCGGGAATCATGCTGCAGGTATTTTGCCCAATAAACCAGGGCGTCATCGGTTCGCTTCATCTGGTCCAGCAGCTGAGCGTAATGCAGTAACGCATCGGGATTGGCATCATGGATGGAGATCGCGGTGACCAGAGCCTCTTCGGCCAGCTGCCAGTGCTGGCGTGCTGTTTGCAGACAGCCCAGCTGAGTCCACGCTTCGATAAAGTCCGGCGCAAATTCGGTCGCACAATGATATCGCTCAATCGCCGCTTCTGTTTTTCCGGCGCGATACAAAGCGTCGGCCATGTGGAAGTTCACGTCCGCCGGATCCGGGAACGAAGGGGCTGCCTCGCTCACGATTGATGTTTGGGAATCCCGCAGCAAGGCGTGTTCGGAAGCCAATAGACTCAGGCAATTTCGGAATGCATTGACCGCCGAATCAAACGCTGCTTCTTCCGACAGTCGACACCCCTCGTTGAACCACTCGTCGGCCGTCCACTCGCTCATGCTGCGATCGTCCAGCTGCATTCGGGCGACGGCAAAGGAGATCGTCGCCGGTTGGTCATCGTCAGGCTCTTCGTCCGGCCCAACGTCTGCCGTGGCTGCCGTCGCTTCGTCATCACCGCGGTGGAGCGACAGATCCGGCGTTGCGTCAAAGTCAAGCAGTCGTTGACCGGTTCGAGGAATCAGGACACCATGGGAATCCCGCATCAGAACTTTTTCGTCGTGCACCAGCAGTGTCAGCTGTGCCAGAGAGCGATCCGTTCCGGCCAGCGTTTGGCTCAATTGCAACAGACTTTTTTCCAAACGCTCCGGCGTCACGCCCTCGTCCAGCAATCGGGCCAGACGCTGCGCACTGGCGACTTCACGGTAATCAAAGTACGGGCAGCGACCGACGATACGGACCGGACGAATCAACTGGATCCGCGCCCATCGACGGATCACCCGCACAGGAACGTCCAGCAGGGTCGTCAACATGGCCGGTGTGTACGAACGCTGAATTTCGTCACGTCGTTCGTTCAGGTTGATCAGGTGCAGCCAGTCGGATTCCGCGACAATCCGCACGTCGGCCCCGTCGGCAATCAACTGTGTGGCGTGGGTGAGTTTTTGCGAGGCTGCTCCGTCTTCTTCCAGCGGCCAGCCTTCTTCGCCGACGACCAGCATCGACACACTTCCGGACATCGACGTGACTGCTCGCCCCCCATACAGCTCCACCAGCTCGCCGGCTTCGCGGTGAACCATGGACGCCAGAGTGCCCGTAAACGTAACACATTCCCCTGACAACGGCAGCGAACTGCTGAGCGAAGGGTTGTTGGGTTCCGAGGATCCTTGAACAGACATCGTCCTCAGTCATTCCTCTTGAGTCTTTGCACTGAATAGTCCTGGTCCCTGAGACCGGGACTCTGAACCGGATCGGAGAATAGATTTCGGCGAACATACCGTCGAATTCCGGCGATGGGTAGCAATCGACGCATCTACTGATATAAGTCTGCGAATTGGCCCGATTCGGGCCTTTTGTGCCGTCGACAGTTGAAATTCGTCGCCCCCAGGCGCCGCGACGTCAGTGTACTCCGGAAGCTGTCTCAGCTCCGGGTCAACAGATTTTCAACGTCGCCACATCCTCTACCAACTGATGCCCCCGATTTTCACAGACGACAAAATGTCCACGATTGAAGCCACCGATCCCGCGGTCTGGAACGCGATTTGTCAGGAACGAACTCGACAGGTCGAAGGTCTGGAACTGATTGCTTCCGAAAACTATACCAGCGCAGAGGTGATGGAAGCGGCCGGCACAGTGCTGACAAACAAGTACGCCGAAGGATATCCGGGCCGACGGTACTACGGCGGTTGTGAGCACGTTGACAGTGTGGAAGAGATTGCTCGGAACCGCGCCTGTGAATTGTTTGGAGCGGAACATGCGAATGTGCAGCCACACGCAGGATCTCAGGCCAACATGGCCGTCTATCTCACGGTGATGGAACCGGGGGACACTGTGTTGGCGATGGATCTTGCTCACGGCGGCCATTTGACTCACGGCATGCGACTGAACTTCAGTGGCAAGTTGTATAAGACAGCTCACTACGGAGTTCGCGAAGACAACAACCTGATCGATTTCGACCAGGTGGCCGCTCTGGCCAAAGAGCACAAACCAAAGATGATCATCGCCGGAGCGAGCGCCTATCCTCGCGAAATTGATCACGCAAAGTTTGCCGACATCGCCAAAGAAAACGGCGCAGTGTTGATGGTCGACATGGCTCACTATGCCGGTCTTGTGGCGGGCGGTATTCACAACAGTCCTGTCCCGGTCGCGGATTTCGTCACGACAACAACTCACAAGACTCTGCGCGGACCGCGGTCCGGTCTGGTGCTGTGCCGCAAGGATTCCGCGAAAGACATCGATCGCAGTGTTTTTCCGGGCATGCAGGGTGGACCATTGATGCACATCGTTGCTGCCAAGGCAATTTGCTTCGGAGAAGCTTTGCGGCCCGACTTCAAGCAGTACGCTCAACAGGTCGTGGACAACGCAAAGACGCTGGCCGAAGTCCTGGTGGCTGGTGGTCTGCGACTGGCTTCCGGCGGGACAGACAATCATCTGATGTTGTGTGACGTCACGGCCATCGATCTGTCCGGCAGCATCGCTGAAGTGGCTCTGGACAAGGCCGGCATCACTGTCAACAAGAACATGATTCCGTTCGACAAACGCAAGCCGATGGATCCCAGCGGCATTCGCATCGGCACTGCCGCTCTGACAACGCGTGGCATGAAGACCGACGAAATGAAGCAGGTCGGTGCGTGGATTCTGGAAGTTCTGAAGCACACGGACGACGATGCCGAACTGGCTCGCATTCGCGGCGCCATTGCGGAATTCGCGCAAGGATTTTCCGTACCAGGAATCGTATAGGGTGCTGGACAGAATCCACAGGATCGAAACAATCCGGTAGATGCCGTTCACCAGTTTCGTGTCACGCCGCCGCACGCAGACGGGTATCGCACGCAGTGCCGATTGTTCCCGGAAGCACGAACTGCAGTCCGTGCTTTTCAAGTTCGCTGATCACGCGACTTATTGCTGACGGAACCCAGCTGCGGTTTTCTATCGAGCGATTCCACTTCTCTTCGTACACCTTTGGCGGACACAGATTGCCATCGTGGAGGACGTACATTCCGCCGTTGTTCTTTTTCGCATTGGCAATCAGCAGATCCACCACACTCTCAAAGTTGTGCGGTCCAACGCGAGTATCCCAGCCATAGTGCGACAGCAGGACATGCTTCAGCCCCAGCTGCCGGACAGCTCGTTGTACGGCAAACGTGACGATTCCGAATGGTGCTCGAAAGTAATCGGACCGATATCCGTCAATTTCCAAAGCCGCGCCAATCTCTCGGTCGCACGCTAGAATCTCCTCGTGCAGTGTGGCGACACTCTGACGAATCGGGTGGTGGTGACTTTGCGTGTGATTGATCAGCAGGTGGCCCGAGTGGCTCATGCGACGGACAACTGCCGGATGTCGGCGTATCTGCTGACCCACGATGCAGAATCCGGCTTTCACCGAATGTTCGTGTAGAACGTCCAGCAGGTCAGGAGTGACGTTCGCTTCAAGGTTGGGTCCGTC
>JBDONA010000735.1:0-4078 GCA_039831575.1 Fuerstiella sp.
ACGACCTGTACGGAGATATTGGCAACGACAAATTGTATGGCGACTCTGGCCACGACTACCTCCACGGCGGCAGAGGAGGATACCCTCGCCCGTCGAGTTTCGAGCCGCTCTCTGTAGACTTCGGAAGGGACGAGCTATATGGTGGCTACGGCAGCGATAGGCTCTGGGGACAGTCTGGAAACGATTTGCTTCACGGAGGCCTTGGAGTGGATTATCTGTTTGGTGGCCAAGGAATCGACACTATCTACTTCCGTGCGAATGACTTTTTGGGTTGGGGTAATGGGCCGGTGTGGACAGGGAACACGGTTCCCGGCTGGCTACTCTATTACTACCCGACTCAGGTCGTCGGTCCTTTTGCAGGCTACAAGGTCTACACGGGATAAATATAAACCACCCCGCACACATCACGAACGTCCGTAGGTTCGGCGAACAAGCACCAAGTCTCCTCCCCGTACACAATCCTCCGCCATCTGCGATTGAACATGTACTCGGAATTTGTTGAGCCAGCCGCTTGTTATCTGTCATTATCGGGTTGGTCAGTTCTTTCAGGTGCACCAGTCCCGGCCCCGTGATCTGCGTGCCGTCGAGGGAGAGCCTTTTCAGGCTGGTCAGCCCTTTCAGATGCTCCAGTCCAGCATCCGTGATCTAAATGTCGTCGAGGTCGAGCTGTGTCAGGCTGGTTAGACCTTTCAGGTGATCTAGTCCAGCATCTGTGATCTGTGATCTGTGTGGCGGTGAGGTCAACCATGCCCCTGTTACAGATGTTCCGCCGTTCATCAGCCGTCGCAGTCTTCCAGATCACAGGACCAGGCATCGTGTCCCAGTCTGCGAAACGCATCTCGCACCGTCGCAGAGTATTCGCGCCCGATCAGAAGCTTCGCCATCGCCAGACCTTTCGCAGAAGTAAGGGAACACAGAATTCAGTCGACGCGACGAACAATCTTCGCCGATCGGCCAGCTGTGGCATGGACGCCGACGATCACTTCGCCAGAATCTTCCAGGCCCTGCAGGATTTCCGCGCGCTGTCTGGCTGTGAATTTGCGTGTCTTCTTCGTCAGGTCGGTCATGGTCCATTCGCGCTTCGTCCTGATCAGCCGAAGAACGAACAGCGAATCGCTTTCTGTTTGGTTTTCGCAGACATGTGCAGCAGCGCGTTCCAGCAGGCGTCGCGTCAGCCAGTTGTTCAGTTCGATCGCCTGGTCTGCGTCTTTGATCGTGACGACTGGCCAGCTGGACGCTTCGCCAGTGAATCGACTGCAGGCCAGTAACATGGCCAGCGTCCCTGTTTTTTCAGCATGTCGCGACCAGATCGCAGCGTCGACGACATCTTCCTTCAGGCGTCTGTCGCCTGTTTTGCGCATGTGTTCGGTCAGCCTGGCCTTCGCTTCGTCTGTCGCTTCGACTCGCGACACATGCGCGCCTTCTTCGCCAGTCTTCCCTGACAGGTTACAGAATCAACAATTGGACGTTTATGAACTACGGTTACGTCAGGCGGAACGACGCCGACAGAACGTTGCCGCTTGACGAGTCGGACGAAGCGGATCGACGCTGCATACAGCTCTATCATCGCGTTACCGGCGCGGTTGATCTGGAAAATCGCATCGTACTGGAAATCGGTTCCGGCCGTGGCGGAGGTGCATCGTACATAGCCCGCTATCTGAATCCGACATCGCTGACGGGAGTCGATTTTTCGGCAAAGGTCGTGGAACTCTGTGACCGGACTCATCTGGTTGAAAACCTGACGTTTGTCCAGGGCGATGCCGAGGCTCTACCTTTTGACAATGAATCATTCGACGCCGTCGTCAACGTGGAATCATCTCACTGCTACGGGTCCGTGCCAGACTTCCTGAAAGAAGTCGTGCGTGTTCTGCGTCCCGGCGGCCGGTTTCTTTTCGCCGATTTCCGTTTCCGACACGATATTGAGCCATTGAAGCAGTTCTTTGGCGACGCCGGAATGACGATCCTCGATGAGGAAGACATTTCTGCGAACGTCGTCCAGGCGATGGAATCGGAAGACGAACGAAAACGCAGTCTGATTCAGAAGCACATTCCCGGCTGGCTTTGCAGCATTTTTCGGCAGTTTGCTGGAGTCCAGGATTCGACCATCTTCAATAGCTTCAAAAAGGGCTCTCTTAAGTACGTTCGATTCGTTGCGGTAAAACCTGCCTGAACCACGTGTCGGAAATCACCGTTCAACGCTTCTGCAACGCACCCCGATTTGCGCGCCACATCCCGACTGGTGGCAATGAACCACCAGGGAAGCGCCGAGCTGATTAATCAGATCATTGACCGAACTGCGCTCGAAACTCAGCCAGCCACCCCGAAACGTGGCGCGTACGCTGAGCTCTGTTCCGTCTGTGGTCACACAGCTTGACGCATCCAAAGGAAGCCGGCTGTGCCATCAATGGGTCGGTTTTCCGGCTAAGGCTGGATTCGTGCAGGAAACCTGGAATCGAGCTCGAGCGCAGAGTCGTTGCGATCTTACGGTTGCCCAAACGTTCAACTCAGAAACGGGTTACGGCCCGCGACGGAAGCATGACAGACGAAACGACGGCTCCTTCACCCGTCTAATGATGATGCCACGTCTAATAAGGTTACGCGGATCAGTTCATGCAATATCCGGGCGCTTGCGGTGACCCGTGTACCTGAAGTCACCGTCGATCGTATGTTGACTCGCAAACTTCAGAATTCCGCGACTTGAATCTGCCTGTTGCAGATTCGTTCGGTGCGGCTTTGGGCATGGTCTGAACCGAGCCATCCCAATGACGGACGATTACTACCGTTCCACAACATCGCATTTTTCGCTTTGGATGAGGCAGTTCAGAGCGCATTCTCTGCCCGTGCGAGTCTTAGGGTTTGCATGGTGTCGGCTGGCCGTATGTGGCGATGCGCTGTTTAAGAACCCGCCTTCAGTTTTGTGGCAAGGCCACTTTGTCGCCCATCGGGCTGCATGTATCGAATGACAACAATTCCTGTCGGCATACCAACGAATCTGAAACCTCGACTTCCCTCACGGAAAGCTGTGGCGTGGAGAATCTCTCTCAAACAGTGAAGGGGCATCGTCTTTCAGCGATACCAAACGACACTCGGAAATTTTTCCCGGAACAGGGGCGTCGGAGGACACGTGGCGTCATTACTGAGGCAACGGCTGTCCTCCTCGGCACCTCTCGTCGTTACACGACTTTCACGTTCTCCGCCCGAGGACCCTTTGGTCCTTCACCTACGTTGTACGAAACGCGCTGGCCTTCTGCCAGTTGTTCGAAGCTGGTACCCTCCACAGCTGAACTGTGAAAGAACATGTCCTTTCCCGTTCCGTCTTCGATGAACCCAAAGCCCTTGTCCGTGATCCGTTTGATTGTGCCTTCTGCCATTTCTCTGTCCAGTTTCTAAGTTAAGTAAGTTTGTGAGGCCAGACACCAGTGAAACACTCACTGGTTCGGACTCCACATCGCAGCCTGCTCGGCGTTGAGTCGTCGTCGACGCTCCGTATGGAAGTAGCTCAACT
Source organism: Fuerstiella sp. (assembly GCA_039831575.1). Lineage (GTDB taxonomy): Bacteria > Planctomycetota > Planctomycetia > Planctomycetales > Planctomycetaceae > Fuerstiella. The sequence goes on from JBDONA010000735.1 coordinate 3,506, forward strand.
CAGTTTGAGTTGTTTTTCAGCTTCTGCTCGGTGTGCCCGGGCAGTTCTCCATCAGCGTCTTGAATTCGTAGTTTCCGTCGGTCCAATTTCGTCCTGGCTCTCGCCTTCCTGTCCCATTCTCGCGGTCGTTTCTCATAATTATTCTGGTTAGTGGTGATCAGTGCGTTCGCTATCAGTTGTGATGAACCTTTTCAACGAACCGCGTTGGGAGCTCGCCAAACTGTTTTCCAACAGGGACAGCCCATGCCTCCCCGATAAATCGCGATTCACCCCTTCGTGACGATTCGTGACGATTCGACTGGACCACAAACGGTTCATGCGGCAGTTAGTGCACGCACATTGCAATCACCCGAATTGTGCCCCACATTCCAACGCGACACTGCTTTCAGTTCGAATCGCGGCGAACAAGAACGCCCACGTTTCTGCGTCAACAAGGACGCTGGCCACCATCAAAATGGTCAAGATAATCATTGGTCGCAGCAGAGAAGCTCAGCATGAGTGCCGATGGGCAAGCGGGGAAGAAGAAGTCCAGTTCTGCCAGTAAACCCCGTTCGGCTGGAGCAGTACCCTCCA
>JBDONA010000502.1:0-68005 GCA_039831575.1 Fuerstiella sp.
CATGTTTCGCGAAAACGTCATCCTCTATCCGGTCAATCCGCAACAGTTCGCCAGCTACCGAAAGAGTTATTCAAACGCCGGATGCAAAGACGATGTCACTGATGCAATTCTGCTGGCCAGGATGCTGCGGGAACGAATCTTGTTTCTGAAAGCATGGGAACCCGAATCGTTGCTCCCGTCAACTCGAGGAAAAGCCACTGAGAGGCTTCGTTCATCCATGGAATCATTGTTGTCTTCCTGACGTTGGTTCTTCGGACTTGAGCACGTGAGTCATCGATCGATCTACGATTCGACGCTGATACAGGTATCTAAAACGAATGGGAACGGCTGGCGGCACACGATACGCCCGGAGACAATTTGGTGTGCGTCGGCAGCAGCAACACCGCACGAACGGCCCCCAGCTTCGATTCAGAACTTCAGTTCCCCTTCTTTCTGGCATCGCGAATCAGCGCCGCCAGCTCCTTGAGATCTGTGTCTGAAAGCTCAGCATTGGAATCTGCCAGGTGAGCTGCCACCGCCTTCTGCAACGAGCCGTCAAAAAACGTCGAGACGACGCGCCGGATTGCTGACTGCCCTGCCTTACCCTTTGTTTTGGTCGGCTTATAGAACACTTCGCGGCCGACCATTCGCTGACTCAAGTGCCCTTTGTCGACAAGAGTCCGAGTCATTGTCCGTACGGCGGTTCGGGAAGGCGGATCTGCGATGGATCCCAGGACATCATTCGCCGAAGCCTCGCCGTGCGCAAAAACCGCGTCCATGATCTGTCGTTCGCGGCGACTTAGTTGTTCGTCACTCATCATGCCTCCTGCCTGAGTCCCTGTTGAACTGCCACTTTTATGGCACATAACAGAAACTATCGGAACTTCACGGCAAGCGTCAACAGTAATGTGCCATAAAAATGGCACATTATGTTGGCCGCAAAATGCCGGCGTTCGCAGTGCGGACCGTCAGGAACCTGCAGAGTTGAGCGCACCGAACCCGCTTCCGCGCTTAGCACAACTATCACTAAGCACTGTCGCAGGAAAAACAGACCTGACTGCCCGTGTATTTACTCTCCATGCGGTACATGCAACGCATCCAGCACAAGATCAGACAGCAATCGGTTGCCCTGCTCATTCAGATGCACCTGATCTCTTGTCAGAATCCCGCGCGCTGCATTGTCAGTATTGTGTTCCTTGAGATAGACCATGAAGTCCTTGCACAGGTCGGATAATTGGCTGCCCGTGTTCTTGGCCACCTTGCGGGAAATGTCCGAATATTCTTCAAGCATTTTATCGAACTCGTTTGTCTCGTCAGTATTCTCTCCATTCACTGTCAGTGCGCACAATATCACTCTCGACGCTATATCCTTGCTACGTCAAATCTTAGTTCTACCGCTCATTCGTTTGAAAAAGCACCAGCCGCTTGAGCTCCTCGACGTGCTGTTCAAAAGCCATACGGCCAGTTTTCGTCAAAGAGGCCCACGTACGCTGCCGGCCGTCCACCGCGATCTTACGCTGCTTTACGTAACCAGCCTCTTCGAGCTGCCGGATGTGTTTAGAAAGTACGGAATCACTGACATCCAGCTCTTGGCGCAGGACCTTGAATTCAGCTTCCTCCAATGGTGCCAGGAACGCACAGATCTGAAGCCGATTGGGAGCATGAATGACCGTATCGAAGTATGGCATCTTCATTCGCCGTTTCCCGATCTGAGCCTGGCCATATGCCAACGGCGCTCAAATATACTCAGCAGGTAAACCGTGATGGCGAGCACGATGCCGGCCGCCAGCGGCGCCCCGACAGTACCAATCGCTTCGGTAAACTTCTGTGCTGCAATGATGAGCCCAAAGAACAATGGTGTCACAACAATGCACGCAATGCCCGCCACCCTGGTGGAAGACTGCCTCACCGACACGCCGGTCTTCCGGGACCGATACACCATGACGGCCGACATCAGCAGGATGACATAGACATGGTATTCGCGACGGTCTGCCGCCGAAAGTGCTACCAACGCTCCAGCTAATAGCGCCATGCTGACACCAAACCACCGGGGCGGGATGGCTCTCCACAACGCTGCTTTCTCCATGGCCTGTATGGAATCAAGGGCTTCCCTTGCATCGCCGGCGGCGTCTTGTTCAGCTATTTCTGGCATTTTCTATCTCCTTTTCGTCACCGGCACGCGGACTGCGCTTGCGGCCTGACTTTCCAATATGGAAAGTCATAATAGAATAACTTTCCATGTTGGAAAGTCAAGGGCGAGATGGAGAGGGCACGACAGAATTGTGCCGGGAGTGAACAGAGTACCGACTTCTTCCAGCCGCATTTACTGGTAAAAAACGAGAAACTATTCTTAGCAGGAGCCGGCGACATCACGGCCATTTTCGGTAAGCCAGCAGACTGCAGCGATGCCGTGCCGCAGAGGCAACACCAGACGGCTGGACCCTGAATCGGTTCCAGACTCCACACAAATAAAGAATATTGGATTCAACAACTGACCTCCCCAAACGCTCCAGGACGGAAACAGCACAATGTCAAAAATTAATCGGCGACGCTTTTTGCAGTCAACCTCCGCCGCCGCAGCGACCGCTTCGATCGGAGGATTTGTCGGCACGTCGTCGGCTGGTAGTAATTCACCAAACGCACGACCACATATTGCGCTGATCGGTTGCGGCGGACAGGGCACGGGCGACGGTCGCAGAGCACTCGAGTTTGGCGACATGGTTGCGGTGTGCGATGTCGACACGTCCCACTCCGCTTACGCAAAGGCGGCCTACACCAGGCGGCTGGCAGCGAAGGGCAAAGAGGTGAAGATCGATGTCTACGACGACTATCGAGCGATCATCGACCGCAAGGATATCGACGCCATCATCTGCGGTACGGTCGATCACTGGCATGTAAAAATTGCCGCAGAAGCATTGAAGTCGGGCAAAGATGTCTACTGCGAAAAGCCGCTCACCTTAACAATCGACGAAGGTCGCATTATCTCCAGGGTCGTCAAAGAGACTGGCCGGATCTTACAGGTTGGCACGCAACAACGTTCGGACGAGCGTTTTCTGAAAGCGATCACCATTGCTCATTCAGGACGACTGGGAAAAATCAGGAAAGTCACCGTTGGCATCAATCACAACCCGTATAGCAAACCGCTGCCTACCGTGGCTCCTCCCACAACGTTGAACTGGGATCGATGGAAAGGGCCGACCGACGACGTCCCCTATCGATTTTTAAAAAACGGCAAAGACGAACAAAAGCTCGTGCGAGAGTTAGGCGACGGCAGCATCGATGCCTCGAACTGCCACAAAGAGTTCCGTTGGTGGCTGCAGTACAGCGGCGGAAAAATGACCGACTGGGGCGCTCACCATGTCGACATTGCTCAGTGGATCATCGACCAGTGTGGACCAGGCCAGGGCCCCACAACCATCAATCCCATCATGGTCGAAAACAGAGTCCCGTTTGACGAGAACGGAAATCCGACCCTCGACGATCGTTACAACGCGCCGCATCGATTCACGGTGCATGCTCAATTCCCCAATGGCGCGCTGATGGAAATCACCAGCGAGGGCCGCAACGGAATTCTGGTCGAAGGTACCAGGGGACGCATCTTCGTCAACCGCGGCACGATCGCCGGCAAGCCAATCGAAGACCTGCAGACGAATCCCTTACCGGGAGACTGGTTGGAAGACATGTATCGAGGCAAGCTGGTCGAACACGTCCACAACTTCTTTGACTGCATCGCCAGCCGCAAGCAACCGGCCTCGGATGTGTGGAGTCACGTCTCTGCGATCAATACCTGTCACCTGAGTAACATCGCGATCCGCTTAAACCGGAAAATCGAATGGGACGCGGTAACGCAAACGATCAAAGGCGATCCCACGGCAAATGCGATGCAGGCGCGAGAATTCCGCAAGGGTTACGAAATCGAGATCTGACCAGCCCGCCTCTTGTTCTCCAGGGAAGCTAAGTAGGCCATGACCTGTCATGGCGATGATCGGCGCGCCAGGACTGGTCCTGCCGATAATGGTTGCGTCAGGACAGGTCCTGACCTACCTGACTGACGGAAGTCACAATCCAACAGAAGCTCGCAAAGGAAGCAAAGAGAAACAGCCAGCACAGCCTCTTTCTTTTTCCGTCGCTATCTGCACAACTCCCACGACTACGATCGAACCGTCTGAAAACAGTTGGGCTCACGTGTTTATCCTCCCATGAAGACGGGAGGGTAAAGATCTGTAGACACCTATGCGGCGCAGGGCACCCTGGCTGTGTTTTTCGGAAAAGTAATGCTGGACGTGGATCGGCTTCCGACCAATAAAAGCTGGCCCTCTCTCACAATCAGGCCTATTGTTTCATCGGTAGCCGAATCGACCGATAGGGAATAAACTGCTGTCCTGTGTGACTATGACCTCCGGTCGACACCGTAGTTTATTCGATGGCATTGGCAGCGTATTGCCTGACATTTGCACACAAATTTCCGTTTGAAGACCAACATCCTCGAAGCAGAGTTTCGCGGACATGTGTCTCAGTCCGGAGCCGGGGAACAGGCGACTGGATAATTCGTAGTTTCGTTCCATATTCTTGAATCAAGTGCGCTGGGGTTTTCCGACAGCTTTGTTTGCGTTGTGGCTCGTTCCTTTGATCGGGTTTCTGTTGGTGCGTGCGCATTCCAAGCGTCGCGACGCCGCGCGGCGTTTTGTTGAGCAGCCGATGGTGGAACGGCTGCTGCCCGCTTTCGATACGACTCGCGTATGGCTGAAAGCGGTTCTTGTGATGACAGCCGTCACTCTGCTGATTGTCGCGATCGCTCGGCCGCGATTCGGATTCGACCTGAAAGAGATCTCCAGTCGTGGAGTGGATCTGTTTGTGCTGCTGGACGTGTCTCGTTCCATGCTGGCGGAAGATGTGAAGCCCAATCGCCTGGAAAGAGCGAAGTCGGACATTCTGGATTTGCTGCAGAAACTGGAAGGAGACCGCGTCGGCCTGATCGTGTTTGCCGGTGCCCCGGTTGTTCAGGTTCCGCTGACAACAGATCAGGGTTTCTTTAAGATTGCATTGGAAGACGTCGACAGCGACAGTGCGCCGCGTGGCGGCACGTTAATCGGTGACGCAATTCGCAAAGCACTGGAATCGATGGAGGCCCGATCGGATCGGGACCAGGCGATCGTGCTGATCACGGACGGAGGCGATCAGGATTCGTTTCCTGCGGAAGCCGCCAAACAGGCGGCTGAACGGAACGTACGGATCATCACGGTGGGGCTGGGCGATGTGGCCGAAGGGGCTCGCATTCCCCAACGCGCCGAAAGCGGAGGCCTGACCTTCGTGCAACATGAAGGCCAGGAGGTCTGGTCCAAAATGGACGAAGCATTACTGGAACAGATGGCCACAACAACTCAGGGGGCATACGTTCCCGCACAGACGTTAAGCTACGACCTTGGACAGATCTACGACGATCAGCTGGCTCAACTGACTCAGGGAGAGATCAGTACAGAACAGCGAAAACGTTATCGCGAGCAGTTTCAGATGTTCGCGATTCCGGCGTTCCTGCTGCTGTTGCTCGACATGTGGATCCCCGGATATCGTCGTCGCCAGACAAGTGATCGGGAGGTCACAGCGTGAATCGTTTGTCGTATATGTCCGTTGTGGCTTTGCTGTTGCTGTCGGTGTTGACCGGCGCTGACACGCCGGATGCGGCCGTGAAGAAAGTTCGCGACGGCATTCAGAAGTTTCGCAACAGTGAGTTTTCGGAGGCCGAAAAATCATTCGCCGAGGCCAGCGCGATCGCACCTCAAAACGCGACGATTATTTTCGACGAAGCATGTGCCGCATTGGCGGCCAAAGACAATGGTCAGGCACGAGATCTGTTTCGAAAGGCGGCTCTGGCAGAGCATTCAACGGTCAGTGTGAAGGTTCACTATAACCTTGGCTGCCTGGAAGCAGATGCGGCCCGCGAAAAGCTGGGCGACGATCCGGCAGGTGCCACCGGTGATGTCCGGGAAGAATCAATTCAACTGATGCTGACCGCTGTCCGCCACTATCGCGACACCCTTGCGTTGGACACACAACACACGGATGCTCGACATAATCTGGAACTCATTCGGCTGTACATCAAACACATTCAGTCACAATGGGAGGAACGAGACAAGCAGAAAGATCGCGAAGAAAAAGGCCTGCTGCAATTCCTGAAGATGATTGCAGATCGTGAAACGCAGCTGCGTACCACAACGAAGTCTGTTGCTGGCGAGCCGGATTCCGTTCAAAAACGACAGGCCGTCAGAGAAACGGCAGATGCTCAGAGAAGCCTTCACGAAGAAATTGAACCGCTCAAGCAGAAAATCGACGAAGAGTTGCAGGCATCGCAGCAGCCAGCTGGCGGCCCACCTGCAGGAAGCCCGGCCCAGTCTGGCAACCTGGTCCAACCAGGAATTGCTGCACAATCGCCACCGCCGGACGATCAGATGGAACAGACGCGAAGGCTGCTGCATCAGCTGACGGATGAAGTGGGCCGCAAGATGCTGACGGCCGCAGATTCGCTGGACGAGAATGACTCGGCCGCTGCAATTGATGCCGAAACGGAGGCTCTGATGTTGTTGCACCAGCTATATATGGCATTGGCTCCGTATCCGGACATTCTTCAGCGCGCCGTGGAACGGCAGCAGGCTTTGCTGGGAGAAGACGCTGAGATGGCTGAGGTGAAAGAACCAGCAGCGAACGAGCCGGGAGAACAGGCAGCAACAGTGTCCACTGAAGGTGCAAGCGAGCAGAACGACGCTGCTGATCATGGCGAAAAAGCGACAGGCGATGAGGCCGCGGATACCGCCTCCGATGTGCCGCTCGCAGAGACGGACTTCGAGGACCTGGGGGAAGGTCAGTCGCGGATAACAGACTTCAGTCGGATGTTGGCACTCAAGGCGGAGGCGGAATTACCACAGGTTCAGCAGCAGTTGGCGGCTCTGAGGCAGGCAGCGGTGTCGGAGCCGGCCGCGACGTCTGAAGTCGAGGACGAGAAGGAGGACGAGACTCAGCGGCAACAGTTGCAGCAACAATTGGAGCAGGTCGAAGGCCTCGCGAAGTCCATGGAACTTGCCGTCCAGTTGGCACCTGGAGCGGAACAACATTCTCAGGCGGCCGTGGACCGATTTTCTCAGCGGCAGTTGGCTGTTTCGGAGCAGCAGGAAACTCACCGAATTCTGAAGCAGATCGCCGAGCCGTTGGTCGACCAGGACCAACAGAATCAAGACCAACAGAATCAGGACAACGACGACCAGCAGGAGCAGCAGAACGAAAACGGTGATCAACAGGAACAGAATCAGGAACAGCAGGAAAACGAAAACGAGCAGCAACCGGATTCAGAACAACAGGATGCTCAGTCCAGACAGGACAAGGCCGAATCTATTCTTCGGCAGGCTCGCGAACGCGAACGACAGCACAAGGATCTTCAGAAACAGCTACGGGCAATTCTCGGCCAACGGATCAAAGTTGATCGGGATTGGTAGGTTTTTCCCCCTCGCCCGAACCCATACGATTGGTCCACCGCCTGCGACCGTCCAGCTGCGGTAGGATGCCATATTCAAAAACCCAGACAGAATGCAGATATCGGTTCGAACATTTATCGCCAGCTCGATAGTGCTGCTGCAATTTGCCGCAGCGCATGGGACATGTGCTGCGCAGGAGCCGGAAATTATTGTCGAAGTGGATCGGCAGCAGCTGTACGAAGGTGAATCGATCACCTATCGAATCACGCTCAACTACGTTGAGAATCCATCGCCACCAAAGTTGAACGGATTCGACAGCTTTCGGGTGGAATCGCTGGGTGAGCAGTCGTTGAATTCGCGACAGATCACCAACATCAATGGTCGCCGCAGTGAGATTATTCGGCGCGGGCGACAGTATAACTATCGCCTGACGCCAATATCGTCCGGCCAGTTCAGCATTCCGGCGCCGTCGGCCGAGGTCAACGGCCAGACGCTGACTGGCCGTGAGATTCCGCTGAAAATCATCGCCCCCGTTGATCAGGATATCGTGCTGCTGGAGATGAAGGCTAACAAAGCCACTGTGTACCCGATGCAACCATTCACGGTCTCACTGAAGGTCGCCATTCGGCAGTTGCCGGATCCGCTCAGCGAACGTAGTCCATTGAGTGTTCAGCCCAACGATCCCGTCAAATTGTCCGTACCGTGGCTCGACGATGAGCAGGTGTCGCAGGATCTGACCCCCAAACGGGCATGGCAGGAAGTTATGAATCCGCTGATCAGTCGGTCGATTGGCGATCGTGGCAGTACGGACGGGATGCAAATCAACAACATCGGCAGTCAATCTGCATTTTCGATATTCAGTCGTGCCACCATGGTCTTCCTTCCACCGTCCGTTCGTACAACGAAAACCAACAAAGACGGTCACCAGGTGCAATATGTTGAATACACGCTGCAGCGAGAGTTTGTGCCGCAAGCGACGGGCGTTTTCAGCTTTGGGCCGGTGACGATGAAGGGAATGTTTGGCACAGATTTGGCCGATGGAAAACTCAACGGTGAACAGATTTACGCGGTCGCGAAGTCGATCACCATCGTCGCGCGGGACGCTCCCCTGGAAGGTCGACCGACCAACTTCAGCGGCGGGATTGGAGTCTTCAACGTGATCGCCAGTCTGACTCCGGTGTCGGCCAGCGTGGGTGATCCGATGACGCTTTCGCTGCGGATCCGTGGTAAAGGAACACTGGCCAATGTCCGCCCGCCGGACATTTCCAGCATTCCGGAAGTATCGCAGTTCTTCAGAACCTACGAGGCGACGGAAGCGACACACGGCAACGCACGGGAATTCACGTACAGTCTGCGACCGTTGACGACTGATGTGCAGGAATTCCCCGCAATTCCTGTGTCGTATTTCGATGTCGACAGCGAAGACTACGTCACGGTCAGGACTGTGGCGATTCCCGTAACAATTGAGGCCGCTCGGCAGCTGGCCGCATCAGATATTGTGTCACAGCACGCGAACAACACGAACGGGCGTCTGGAGGTAAGTGACGCCGGGATTTTTGCCAACCACACCATCCTGCAAACTCTGCGGGCGAGTGAAGTATCCATCGGAAGCTGGCTGGCACTCTGGTCCGGGATGTTGGCGGTCTACGGAGTCGCAGCTTTTGGCATCGTTCGCTATCAGCAGATTCACAGCGACCCGCTGGAGAAACGCCGCAGGACGGCCAGGTCCCGGGCTGCCGACTCACTGAAGCGTGCAGAACAGCATGGAGAATCTGCTAAGAAAGAATGCCTTGACGCGATGAATGTCGCGGTCACCGGTTTGATTGCCGACTTCAGCCGTATCTCTGAAGTCGGGATGACTTCGCATGATGCCGCCATGCGGCTACAGGCGGTCGGTGCCGACACCAGTCTGCAGGATCGCACGACCGGTTTTCTGGATCACTGCGATGCCGCCCGATACGGTGCGACGGAAAAAGGTACTTCAGAATTGCTGGATGAATGCCGGCTGCTGGTCGGCGACCTGGGACGTGAGTTGGAGAAGCGATGCTGATTCAGCCACGGCACCGATGGGTGCATGCTACGTCGTTGCCGAACCGCAGATTTGGCGGCGGCAGCCCCACATGCGTTGGAACGTATCAGCGCCGCGTGGGTCAGCGGACGGCCATCGTTCTGATCCTTGTCGCGGTCATGTGTTCCGGATGTGGATCGTCTCCGGACATAGAGACTTCGCGACTTTTTCAATCGGCCGAACAGATCTTTGCTGACGCACAGTCCCCCCAGGACTTCGCCGACGCTGCGATTGTGTACCAGGAAATTCTGGACAACGGTTTTCGCAGTGGCAGCGTGTTCTACAATCAGGGCAATGCCTGGATGCAGGCCGGCGAAGCCGGGCGAGCGATCGCCGCCTATCGACAGGCGAAACGGTATCTGCCCCGCGATCCTTATCTCGATGCCAATCTGCGGACGGCTCTTGCGGGATCGCAGTTGTTGGCGGGCAGATCTCTGCTGGACTATGTATTCTTCTGGCAGGACACGATCAGCTACTCCGAAAAACTGGCGATTACAACATTGCTGCTGGCGGTGACACTGCTGCTGGCGGTCGTGTATCAACTGAACAAACGCCGTATTGCAGTGAAACGGGTGACGTACGCCACGCTGCTCCTGTTGGTGCTTTCCACAGCCGCTGTTGGTCGAGACTGGCAGCGATACGAACAAACGCGGCGAGGCGTGATCACCACAGAAACCATGTCCAGGAAGGGTGGCTCGGAAACCTACGAACCAGCCTTCACACAACCGCTTGCGGAAGGGACTGAGTTCGAAGTCATTACTCGCCGGAACGACTGGGTTCACGCCCGGTTTGGCCAAACCGGCACGGGCTGGATATCCTCTCGGGACTGCGTCACCTACTAAGGCCCCGACCGCCCCCTTTTGCGCCGCGGATCAGCCGTCAAGTCCGCCAAAATCCGCTAATCGGCTTTTACGGCGCGTATGAATGGCCTACTGTTCGCAGGCCTTGTGTCCGCGGAGTCCCTTTTCGAAAAGCACGCCGCGGGAGCAATATTCGTTCGCGTGATGTCGACGCGTCGAATGAGCTTGATGCGAAAACATTGACTCCCGCGATCTGGAGTCTGCAAACCTATCCTGAAAGTGCCTTAGCTGCCGTCATGCCGAATAAGAAAAAATGCATTCTGTTCCTGTGTACGGGGAACTCCTGTCGCAGTCAGATGGCCGAAGGGTTCCTGCGGGAACTTTTTGGAGAACGATTTGAAGCGGTGTCCGCAGGTGCTGATCCGGCAGGCTATGTACATCCCAAAACCATTGAAGTGATGCACGACGCCGGCATCGACATTTCGGAGCAGAAAAGCAAGCACATCAACGAGTTTCTGCCGCCTGACGGGCAATTGCCCGACATCATAATCAGCGTATGTTCAAACGCGGACGAAAACTGTCCAATCTTTCCGGCCGACGTGGAAAGATGGCAGTGGCTCTTCGACGATCCTCATCACGCCACAGGCGACGACGCGCAAAAGATGTCCGAATTTCGCCGAGTGCGTGACGAAATTCGCAACCGCCTTAATCAGGAATTCGCAGGCGAATGGCGACATCAATAGACCGTGCAAACATCAGGGCGATATCACTATGAGTTTTTCATCTCTTCCGTTGAGTTATTGTACCAACGTTCATCCAGGTAAAACGGTCGACGAAGTCATCAACGGCCTGTCGGAGTACACGGCCGAAGTGCGTAGACAATTGGATGCGCCGATGGCGGCCGGGCTGTGGCTTTGTCGCTCGGTCGTCTCGGAATTACTGAAAGACGATGCCTCGCTGGAACGCCTTGCTCAGACACTCTGGCAGCATGACTTATGCTGTTACACACTGAATGCATTTCCATTTGGTGATTTTCATTCGGAACGCGTGAAGGAACAGGTTTACCTGCCCGACTGGACGTCAATCAAACGGCTGAAGTACACCAAAGACTGTGCTCGGCTTCTGGCACAAATGCTGCCGGAAGGCAGTGAAGGCAGCATTTCAACGGTGCCGCTGGGCGGAAGGATGAACCCCACAACGCCGGATTTTCAGGCAATCTGCTTCCGCAATCTCATACTGCTGGCAAAGTGGTTGAAGGAACTGCATGAAAGCACAGGGCGTCTGATTCGACTGGCCATCGAGCCCGAACCACTGTGTGAAATGTCTTCAATTCCCGGAGACGCCGTGCCGCTGTTTCGAAGTCTGTTTGAAATGGCAGAGGCGCTGGGAGACCTTCCGTGTGTTCAGGAACACATCGGACTGTGCTTTGATGTCTGTCACCAGGCAATCGTCTTTGAAGACGTGACAACTTCCATCAACCTGATCGTATCCAGCGACATTCGCATCAACAAAGTTCACATTACCAATGCGATCGAACTGCAGAATCCGTCAGAAAATGCCGCGGGACGTGAGGCATTGGTCAGTTACGTTGAGCCACGCTATCTGCATCAGACGTTTGCCCGGATGAGCGACGGGAGCGTCGTCAATCGTCTGGACCTGACCGCCGACGATATTCGCCGCGAACCTTCGGACAGTTTTCTGCAGGCCGAAACCTGGCGAGTTCACTTTCACGTCCCGGTCTACGCGGACGAGTTGGGTCCGCTGAAGACAACGCGCCCGGACTTGAAGGCAGCCCTGCAGACAATCCTGGAACTCGAGTACTCACCACACCTGGAAGTGGAAACGTATACCTGGCCCGTCATGCCTGACAGTGATACCGCGGCATCCTCGCTGTCCTCGCAGATTACTCGCGAGTTGGAATCGGCCTACGACCTGCTGCGGGAGCTGAGCTGAATGTCCCCGGCTACAGGGTACTACGCTGCTTTGTGGACGCGACAGACGCGGTCCAGCCTGAGAAAGCGGCATGCCCACGAGCCAGAACGGTGCGCGAAATCAGTCAACGAAACTAAGGCATGACGCACGGACGTGTAGCGGGGCCGACCAGCAATTTCGCAGCTAAACGGTGGCAAGAATCGCAACACTTCGGCGAAGCTCGGATTACCGGCCAGAGAAGGTGCCCATTTCCGTTCCGTTGACCGGGTTCAGACGCGTAAACCTCACAAGTTTCCAGGCGTCGTTTTCTGTTTTCCAGACAGTTCGCCAGTAATTTGGGATTCGGTAAGTCGCCCCGCCGTTCTGCGTGAGAGTCAGCTTGCCATTCGCTCTGACCATTGCGACGGCTTCGGCTTCAGCCTCATCAACCGTTACGTCGACGCTATTGATGTGAAAGGTGTCGCTGAGATCGACAACTTCCAGGCCCTTCTCTGCGATCTCGGCGAGTGCCGGACTGTCGGCGGATATCTGTGATGTGATCCCGCTCAGGTTCTCTGCCTTGAAATGGTCCAGCATCACGTGCAGTTCGTGTTCCACTTCCTCAGCGGGCGAAACAAGATACTGCTCCAGAAAATACACCCCGATGCCCGCCAGCAGTAGCACTGCGGTAAACGCTTTTCCCCTGGGAACGCCACTCAGGAAACTCACAATGGCGACAGCTGCGATCAGGATCAGCAGTGGCAACGGATTGTCTGTGATGTAAGTCATCGTTGTGTCTTTCGGGCGGGACGGCCCGCCAGCCGAATCGAGCTGACGCTCGGAAGATGATGGTCCGCTGCCGTTGACGTATTAAACCGATGGGTAATCAAACTCAGCCCGACACTTTCCTGTTGGTGTCGCGCGCCTGCTGAAATGATCCGTCTCGCAGATAGATTTGTCTACCGATCTGCGCGTATTCCGCAAACCAGTCAGCAGGCTGATCTCATTTCAACCTCCCGGAGGAGGATGAAAGTGAACTCACAAACAGTGTTCACGATAGCCGTTTTGGGGCTCGCCTTCGGGCCTGCCCCGTGGTTTTCAGGCATCTGCACTACGTCCTGCAGGAATTGAGGAACAGTAGTGCAGAGGCCCGGGAACGCCCCCGACAAGCGGGATGGCGGCAAGTACAGGAAGACGCGCGAAGAAGGACGCAACGAAAAAGAAATGGAGACATTTTCAGACGTGTCGCCGTCGCTTTGTTCCGTAGTGCGGGCTGCCTGCCAGCGAGTGCAAGCAACCGGCTGGCAGCCTGCACGACGCCGAACGTGTGTCTGATCCCGGGCATTGACAGACGCGGTTCGCCGGTGTCGACAAGGTATTACAACGAGACATCGATCAGTTGACTTGTGGAAAAATCTCGGTTGTGCCCAAGTTCAAGAGTGGCCGTTATCAGAATCCTGTCGGTCTCAGAGAGAACAGCAATTGATTCGGCTTCCAGCGGGACCTGCATGTGGAAACCGGGAGCCACAAAACTTCGGGTCCACAACCTGCGGCATTCGGTGATTGAATATCTGTTGTCAGCAATCTGCTGCGTCGTTCCATCCGCGGCTACGATCGATACAGTCAGGGTAAGTGCTCCCGCTGTTTTTACGAGTTCTCCATCGCTGTCGAGCGACTGCACAACTACGTTGAGCGTTCTTCCGGACTCTCCATCGCTCTGAATGACGCCGCTCGTCAGTCGATGGACCCTGATGGCGTCAACACTGCCCCATGCGGCCGCGACTTCGGGTGTGAACGGCGCCTGCGTGACACCGGACGTCAGAAAGATGTCATCGGGCGAATCACGTCGGATATGACTTCGTTCGGCCAGCAGTTCCCGGTCCTGCTCGGCGATTGTTCGCTCTGCCTTCGTAACCTGCGACCGCAGATCACGGATTGTGGATTCGTGTTCACGAAGCCGAACTTCCAGGGCTTCCTGTCGCCCACTCAATGCGCAGCCGCTCAACAGAATGGCAGTAAGAAAAACAGCAGTCAGTAAATTCAGGCGACGGTTCATTTCGGTCGTGGCTGGACTTTCAGAGGAGACAATCACGGGACCTTACCGGATGCCATACATCACGCAAACAGAACTTGCTGGCAGTCCTTCCGGGACATGTCTACGATTTGACACTGTGCACCCACATTCCCCTTCAAACGGAACTCGTGTCGATGAGAATTCTTGAAAAGCCGATTCTGGTCTCGCTGTTTGTTGCCATAGCTGTCAGCACTTCGGCAGATTCAGCGGGTTCGCAGCCAAATATTCTGTGGCTCAGTTGCGAAGACATCAGCGCGCATCTGGGCTGCTACGGCTACCCCAATGCGACAACTCCGGTACTGGATGCCTTCGCGAAGGAAGCCGTCGTGTACGATCACGCCTATACAACAGCAGGAGTCTGTGCCCCGTGCCGCTCTGCGATTATTACCGGCATGTATCAAACGACGATTGGTTCTCACCACATGCGCTGTAAGGCGATGCCCCCCGATCATGTGAAGCCGTTTACGTTCTGGTTGACGGACGCAGGCTATTATCGCACCAACAACAGCAAGCAGGACTACCAGTTTGAAACTCCCAAGGGCACGTGGGATGAATCCAGTTCAAAGGCTCACTGGAAAAATTGCCCGGAAAACAAGCCATTCTTTTCGGTCTTTAACTATACGGGTTGTCATGAATCCGGCATCGCCAGTGAATCGAAATACGAAAAAGTGGTTGAGCGGCTTGAGAAACACGACCGCGATGTCGTGGCACAAAGTCTGCCTCCGTACTACCCGGACACTCCCGTCGCGCGGGAGGACTGGGGCCGATATTACGACGTAATAACGGCCATGGATCGCTGGGTGGGGGAACACCTGGTGGCGCTGGACGAAGCGGGCCTGACGAACAACACCATCGTGGTGTATTGGTCTGACCATGGCGTAGGCCTGCCGCGGGCAAAACGCTGGCTGTACGAAAGCGGGACACATGTGCCGCTGATCATTCGAGTTCCGAAACAATGGCGGCAGCTGGTGGGCGCAGAGTTCGTGCCGGGGACGCGCAGCGACCGCATGATCAGCATGATTGATCTGGGTCCGACAATGTTGAGTCTGGCCGGCGTCGCAACTCCCGATCATATGCAGGGCCGGGCGTTTCTGGGTCCACATGCGGCTGCACCACGCGCTTACATTTTCGGAGCTCGTGATCGCATGGACGAGCGCTACGACATCATCCGCATGGTGCGCGACAAACGATATCGATACGTTCGCAATTACGAACCGTACAAGACGTGGTACCAGTACATGAATACGCCGGAGAAAGGGCGGACCATGATGGAGATCCGAAACAGCGAAGCAGCAGTTGTGTCAGGACGTCCAACAGTTGATAAGAACGCCAGAACGGTCGGACAATTTCTGCAGGCCCGGAAGCCGCTGGAGGAATTGTACGATGTTGACAACGACCCCCACGAAATGACCAATCTTGCGGCCGATCCCGGTCTGGCGAACAAACTGCGGGAGCTGCGGCAACAGCATCTGGACTGGGTGGTGGAGACTCGGGATGTGGGCCTGATTCCGGAAGCCGAATTGCATCGTCTGCGAGCCGTCGCGGGCAGCGAATGGGCCATTCTTAATACTGGCGACAACGCTGCGCAACGGATTGAGGCCATTCGAGATGCGGCTGTCCTGGCGGGTGGTACAGACGAAGAAGACTTGCCACAGCTTGTCGAGTGGCTGAGTCACGACGACGCGACGGTGCGATACTGGGCTGCAACGGGCATTGGCAATCGCGGAGACACCAATGTTTCGCTGGCGGGAACCACTGACGTGTTAGTAATTTTGCTGCAGGACGAATCAGAAAATGTGCGAATTGCGGCGGCTCGAGCATTGATGGGACGGGGCGGGAGCAGGCGTGCCCTGCAATCGCTGTCGCAGGTTCTGGACGGCGGGACTCAGTGGGCGCGTGTGCACGCCGCCATCGTGCTGGATGAATTGGGAGAGGCCGCTCGACCGGCGATTAAGGCGATGAAACGCAACAAAGTTAACCGCGATGGATTTGTGGCCAACGGTAAATACGCGGTTCGCGTGCTGAACAAGGCTTTGAACGATCTTGAGGGAACCGACAACACCGTTCGGTAATCCGGGATGACGCGGTGCGGCCGGAATGAATAGCCCATAGGGACGTTTTCAACAGACGCAGCCGTTGTCCACGGTTGCCGGACTTGAGAATCGTACCGACCGCCAGCTGCCTTTTTCGAATCGTCGTCGTACAATCTGCAGTTAACGTCGCTTCGATTCCCCTGTTTGACAAGAACTTTCAGCCATGTCGATTCCTGCGTTCAGCGTTCGCAACTCGGTACTGGTGAACATGCTGATGCTGGTCATTCTGTCGGCGGGAATCATTTTTGCCATCACGCTGCAGCGCGAGATGTTTCCGGAATCCCGGCCGGACAAATTGTTGGTGTCGGCCGTCTATCCCGGCGTGCAGCCGGAGGACGTGGAGAAGGCCGTTACCATCAAGATTGAGGAAGCGCTGCGCGGGCTTGAGGGAATCGAAACGGTTGAATCGCAGGTGGCGGAAGGCATCAGTTTTACCACATTGACGCTGGCTCAGTCAGTTGACGACGTGGACGTGATGCTGCAGGAGATACGGAATGAAGTCGATTCGATTCAGGACATGCCGGATGGCGTTGAGAAGATCAGTCTGCGAAAGGTTGAACCACAGCTGCCGGTAATTTCCGTGGCCATCTACGGCGACGAAAGCGAAGCCGCTCTGAAACAGGCGGCTCGAAAGCTGCGCGACGATTTGCTGAAGCTGCCGGGCGTCAGTCGCGTGGACTTGAATGGAATACGCGACGACGAAATCTACGTCGACGTACAGCCCGACAAACTGCTGGAATACGATATTACGTTCGAAGAAATTGCCGCGGCGATCCGTTCAGAAAACGTCGACGTAAGCGGCGGGCAGCTGAAGGGAAACCGCAGCAGCGTGTCTGTGCGCACACTGGGTGAACAGCAACAGGCGGTCAATCTGGAACAGATTGTGGTGCGTTCCCAGCCTTCGGGACAGCAGATTCTGCTCAGCGATGTGGCGACGCTGTCGGACGGATTTGTGGACTCCGACCTGGAAGCGTTGTTCAATGGCAAGCCATCCGTCAACTGCGTGCTGTTCAAGGGTAAGGGCGAGGACGCCGTTCAGATATCGGCTGTTGTGAAGACTTATATCGCCGCGCGCAGCGGGCAAGCGTATACGGGCTCCAGTAAGGGCGTTTCGCAGCTCATGTCCGTCGTCGGACGTCCGAATCTGTATGAGATCTATCAGCAGGCGAAGGCAACTCCGTTCCCGTCAAAGTTCACGTACAAACTGCACACTGACATAGCGAGATTTGTGGAAGGCCGCCTGGAGTTGATGACGCGCAACGGCCGGATGGGACTGATTCTGGTACTCATCTCGCTGAACATGTTTCTGAACTGGCGTGTTGCCCTGTGGGCAGCGGTTGGTCTGGTGATCTCGTTCATGGGCACCTTTGCCGTCATGTGGATGTTGGGCGCGACGGTCAATCTGTTGTCGATGTTCGGACTGATTGTCGTGCTGGGGATCATTGTCGACGATGCCATTGTGATTGGAGAGAATATTTACCGTCATGTCGAAGAAGGCATGCCTGCGATGGAGGCTGCCATCAAGGGAGCTGAGGAAGTGATGTGGCCGGTGATTGTCGCCGTCAGCACAACAATTGGTGCCTTCGCACCGTTGTTCTTCATTCGGGGGCAAATCGGTGACTTCATGTCTCAACTGCCACTTGTCGTGATCGCCGCACTGTCCATTTCGCTTGTCGAAGCGCTGGTGATTCTGCCCGCTCATCTAAGACATTTGCCGCCGGTGAAAAAGACGGCTGATGGAAAAAAACTGACTGGTGTCGGCGGGTTCAAGACATTTGTGTTGAATCGTGTGCTGATGGCGCCCTATGCGAAACTTCTGACCTTTTGCCTGAAGTGGCGGTACGTCACGGTCTCCGTGGTGACCGGTGCCTGCATCGTTGCGGCTGGCATGCTGGCCGGAGGCATTGTGAAGTGGCAGTTTATTCAGGACATGGACAGCGAAAGTATGATCTGTGCGCTGGAAATGCCGATCGGTACGTCCACCGAGCGACTGAAAGAAGAACTGCAGAAGCTGACCGACTTCATCGTGGACAAAGAGCGGTTTCCCGAAATTGTCAATGTTCAGACGATTGCCGGCCGGCAGTATGACGTGACGGGAGCGGGGGCAGTGGGATTTGACGACCAAAGCCATCTGGGGCAGTTGGTTGTCGAGATCTGTCCGGCAGAGGAACGTGACCGAAGCAGCACGGAACTGACAACGGCGCTGCGCAAATTCTCTGATCGTCAGCTGACCGGTGTGAACTCAGTCCGTTGGGTCGAGATGAATGGAGGCCCGGGCGGCAACGACATTGAGATCAGTCTGTCCGGAATTTCAAATTCAGAGCTGCCGAAAGCTGTGAACGATCTGAAACAGATTATCGGTACACTGCAGGGTGTTTACGATCTGGATGACAATCTGGACATTGGCAAGAAGGAGTTGCGGTTGTCCGTGCGCGACTCCGCAGCGGCGGCGGGAGTCACCGTCGGTAGTCTGGGGGCACACGTGCGAGGCGCGTTGTTCGGCCAGGAAGCTCGCCGAATCACACGCAACCGGGAGGACGTGCGGATCATGGTGAGGTATCCGGAATCGTTTCGCGACAGCACATGGAATGTGGAGTCGATGTGGATTCCCGGACAGGGCCTGCCCGGTAATCGCAAGTGGATTCCGATTTCCGAAGTGGCTGAAGTAAATATGGGCCTGGGCTATTCCACGATTACTCGTTATCAGCAGACTCGTTCCGCAAAAGTCGTCGGAGCTGTCGACGACGCCGAGGCGCCCAGCATCACCAGCGTGATTGACAGAATTCGTGCTCGGGCCGAGGCAGAAATTGTTCCTCGATATCCAGGCATCGAAATACAATACCTCGGTCAGGCAGAAGAAGTGGCGAAGAGTTTTTCGTCGCTGAAAATGGCGTTCCCCATCGCGATGCTGATCATTTATGGCATGCTGGCGGGGCTGTTTAAGTCATATACCCAACCATTGGTGGTGATGTCCGCGATTCCGTTTGGATTTCTGGGGGCTGTCATCGGTCATTGGGTCACCGGAGAAACGTTCACGATTCTGAGTGCCATCGGGCTGGTGGCGTTGGCCGGAATTCTGGTCAACGATTCATTGGTGCTGGTGGACTTTATCAACAAGCGAGTGGCCGCCGGTTTGTCACCGCTGGATGCCAGCATTGACGGTGCCAAAAAACGTCTGCGACCAATTCTGTTGACGACGTTGACCACGGCTGCGGGGTTGGCCCCGCTGATGTTTGAGACCAGTTTTCAGGCGAAGTTTCTGATTCCGATGGCGGTGACTCTGACGTTCGGGTTATTGTTCGCCACAGTACTGACGTTGATTCTGGTACCGTGTCTGAATCTGATTCGTGAAGACGTCCTGACCGGGTTCTTCGGATTCAGGAAGACTCCTGTGGAGCCTAAAGATCCCACGCCATCGGATGCTCCGCCGTTGTCAACGGTGACCTGACGGCGATTGGTGCCCGGATGGCAATCGCCACAAGTCTGCGATATCTCGCCACGCGACAGTTGTTGGCGATTGAACGCTGACTGCGGTACAAAGTCGCCCAGCAAAGCAACCCGCTCGGCCACAACAAATCACCAAAGGCGACTTTACGAGTGTATTTGTCTGAAAACAAGACCGCCCGGATGACAACTCTGTGCGGGCTGTACGTGGCGCAGGGAATTCCGTGGGGCTTCGTCACGGTCACATTTGCCGCGTGGCTGGCACAGCCGAAGCATAATCTTTCAGCCGCACAGATTGGCCCTATGCTGGCCGTGGCTACGCTGCCATGGTCGTTCAAGTTCTTATGGGGGCCACTGATGGATCGGTTTACGATTCCATCGATGGGACGTCGGCGGCCGTGGATCATTTTTGCTCAAAGTATGGCCATTCTCGTGCTGGCCAGCATGCTGCTGTTTGATGATCTGCCCGGCATGGTCTGGACATCGCCTCCGGATGCCAGCCCGGCCATGAAAGTGATCTTCCACCTGATACCAGGGCCGCTGGCGGCCGTGATTCTGCTGGCGAACATCTTCGTTTCGTTGCAGGACGTAGCAGTGGATGCTCTGGCCGTCGATCTGTTGAAAGAGGAAGAACGGGGTGTGGCGAACGGTCTGATGTATGGGTGCAGTTACCTGGGAACAGCGATTGGTGGCGCAGGTCTGGGACTCGTTGTCAGTCGATACGGCATTCAGGCAGGATTGATTGGCCAGGCGGTCTTATTGTCGCTGATCATGTTGTTGCCACTACTGATCAGGGAACGGCCTTCAACGGCGCACAGCGAGGACGGCGGACGGGCGGACCGACCGGAACCCGTCATGCAGGACAATATATCCGGGTCCGTTTTCGGAGATCTGTGGAAATCGTTCCGTTTGAGGTCGACGCTGTTGGGAGCCGGGATTGCGCTGGGAGCAAAGATTGGTATTGGTGTGCTGACGGCCGTGTTTGTGGACTACCTGGTGAAGCACGGCTGGACACTGGAGGAATACACCTCGGTCATGGGTGGATATGCGCTGGTGTTGGGACTTGGCGGCTCTGTCATTGGCGGCTTTGCGGCAGACAGGTTCGGAGCGAAACGGATCATTGTGGTGGTGTCGCTGCTGTTGGGTGGGCTATGGATCGGTTGCGGTGTCTTTCCCCCTGTCGTGGAGTCAAAGATGCTGATGACGTGTCTATTGATCAGTCAGGAATTCCTGCTGGGCATGGTGTCCGTGGCGTTGTTCTCACTGTTCATGACAATCTCCTGGCCACGAGTGGCCGCGACGCAGTTTACGACATACATGGCACTGATGAATCTGTCGACGACGTGCGGCAGTTATGCCGCAGGGCAGCTGAGCGTTCATTTTGCCGTGCAGCAGATTCTTATCATTGCCGGTCTGTTGCAGATTGCCGTCATGATTCCCGTGCTGTTTATCGATCCCGGACAGACGCGCCGCGTCCTGGGTGATGCCTAGCTATCCCGTGCCAACTCTCCTTAAACCATTTGACGTGCAAAAGAGCCCCGGACTTTTCAAACGACCGGGGCTCTGGCCATCGGCGGGTTGCCGGTTTATGTGATGGCGGATTTCGGTGGTGCTGCATGTTGTGAATGCTTCGATAAGATACTCATTGTCGTTGGTCTGATTGGGCCGACGTGAATTCTCCTCGCTCCTCAGGAATCTGTCTTATGGGAAATCCCATCAATCGCCGTGCCTTCGTAGCGTCGGGGGCTGCCTGCTCTCTGGCTGCCGTTGCATCCTCTGGAATGAGTTATCAAAAGGACTCGAAGAACAAACACGAAATCTGTGTCTTTACGAAACCGTTTCAGTCGTTGTCGTACGACGAGCTGGCGGAGCAGACGGCACAGTTGGGATTTGACGGAATCGAAGCGCCCATTCGCGATGGCGGACATATCGAACCTGCGGTCGTACCGGACGAACTTCCGAAAATGATGGAGGCACTCGGAAATCAAAACCTGAAAATGACGGTGCTGACGTCAAGCATCAACGACCCCGCTGATTCGCTCACCGAAAAAGTTCTGCGAACTGCTGCCGATCTGGGAATCCGTCACTACCGCATGAAGTATTTCAAGTACGACGAATCACGTCCCATTCCCGGGCAGATTACGGAATGGCAGAAGAGATTGAAGGATCTCGCCGCAATGAACAGGCAGCTCGGCATCACGGCGGTCTATCAAAACCACGCCGGTCGCAACTACTTCGGAGCCTCGCTGTGGGATCTTCACA
Source organism: Fuerstiella sp. (assembly GCA_039831575.1). Classification (GTDB taxonomy): domain Bacteria; phylum Planctomycetota; class Planctomycetia; order Planctomycetales; family Planctomycetaceae; genus Fuerstiella. Next base: position 22,095 of record JBDONA010000502.1, read on the forward strand.
GAGGACTTGAAGGCATCGACCCGAATCATGTCGGCGTGGCCTACGATATTCGCCATGCGACTGCGGAAGGCGGCATGAGTTGGCCGGTTACATTTCAGCTGATCCGACCTCACATCCGGATTGTCTATGTCAAAGATTTTGTGTGGCACGAAAAAAAACCGGGCAACGTGCCACTCGGACAGGGACGAATCGATCCGACGTTCTTTTTGATGCTGGCAAAGTCCGGCTACACAGGACCGATTTCGCTTCACGAAGAATACCTCGACCACCGTGAGGCTTCGTTGGTGCCTGCCCATTGGAAGGCCATTCGCGAAGACATGAAGACGCTGCAGAGCTGGCTGTCGTGACGAAGGAGGGTCGTCCTCGTGTCTCGTACTCGTCCCTCCTCCTCGATTTCGAAAACTGAAGCAACGAGGATTGCGTGCTGAACAGTGACTTCGGAAGCAATCGACGTACACGGAGGAAGTACGTTCGTTCAGCGCGGAGAATGTCAATGTTGGATGCCACGGTGCCTTCGCTGGCTGCACGAAGGCCGTAGGTTCGTCCGCAGAACACTGAAACGTGCCAGGATTGCCGCAGACGTCATGAACCCTGCGACCCCTGGAATGCGGAAATTTCGGTGCGACCGGCAAATGCTGCCGATTTGCTGGCAGGGTAAATCCCTGACCTCAGGGTGTCGATGTTGCAGGTGGACACGTCCGCGTGACGTTGGCCAGATCCCCTTTTTGCGGGAATAACGTATTTTGGGACTTCAACGCGGCCTCATTCCTTAACTTCTTGACTCTGTCATCAGCCACAGTAAACATATATTCGGCAATTCCCACCTATTTCCCGTGTTTTACGGCGGTTGAGCGGGAGGCTGACTTGTCCGAACGTCTTTTGAGTTTCACACTAACATGATCTCGGCAACGTAATGGCCACGCTTCGTTTCGCTCGTGGAGCGAACTGGGCGTAGTTATTTGATTGCCAGATCTAAACAATCTCTTATCGTCCAGACTCCGGGGACCGTTGTACGTGTACTGAATGTGGTGCAGTACGACTTCACGACCACCGACCAAGTCAAACCTGGGAAGTACCAAAAAAATGGCTCAGAAGAATAATGGACCGGTTATCGCGATGGCAATTTTTGCTGTGCTGTCCATCATGTTTGCCGTGTTCTGGTATATGACATGGTCCGACAATCAAGCCAAGAATATCGCTCTGGCGAGCTCGCAAAAGAAAGAGCAGGATCTGAATGGCACGGTTCGCGACAGCCTTGAGGAGATCCGAAATCTGAAGGGCAGGATCGGTGTTGGAGAGAATATGGAGTACGGCGCTGGCGACACAGATCCGGATACCGTCAATGGCAGAGTTCAAAAGATTCTGGATGAACTTGGTGGTGGTGACCTGCCGGCGAGCGATCGGCACCTGATCGGTTTACTTCAGAATGAAGCGGCGGAGAACAACAAGAACTCCTTCACGGCCACAGACCGTATGCGACAGCTCGATACGGGACGCCAGCAAGCGGGCAATGATTTGCAAGCGAAGGACGTAGAGATTGATGAACATAAAGCGGCAGTCGCGAAAGCCGAAGAACAACGCGTTAAGCAGGAAGCTATCCACATTGAAGAATTGTCGCGTCTGGGAGAACAGGTCGATACGCTGCGAGGAACCAACGCCCGACTGGAAGATGAACTCGCTGCTCTAAGAGTGTCCAGCGCTCGTCAGATCGAAGATCTTGTCGACGACAATAACGACAAGCGTACTGCGATTGTTGACTTACGAGCTCGACTGCGACAGAAGGATGATCCTACGTTTTCCAGAGCCGACGGACATATTCAGTCCGTCGATCACAACCGTGGACTTTGCTACATCGATCTGGGGCGAGCTGATGGCCTGAGAGTAGGCGTCACATTCTCAGTGTACACGCCCGGAAATTCCGGCGTCGGTCGCAACAATACGAATGACATCAAAGGCAAGATTGAGATAGTCGACATTCTGGCTGACCATCGCGCTGAAGGGAGAATCGTAAAGCAGGATCTTGGTCGCCCGATTGCCGGAGATGATCCGATCTATTCCCCAATTTTCCAAACCGGGCAGTCCCTGGAAATCGCCGTGGCTGGACGAATCGCTCTGGACGGTCTTGACCGTGGTCAGTTCCGCCGCCTGGTCACAGCGGCCGGTGGGAAAATTACTGTTGAGGTCGGTGACGAGGGTGAATTCACAGACGGCAAGGGGAATCCAATTGATTCTGTCGATGCCCCGCGACGGATTTCTTCGCGGACCCGTTATCTGATCATCGCGGATCTCGGCGACGATACTGAGAATCAGGAACTGGAACAGATTTACAAACGGATCCGAGACAACAGCCAGAAACTGCGTAATCAAGCTGAAAACCTGGGCATCTACGAGATCGGGTTGTCGACCTTCCTTGAGCACATCGGCCACAGCCGAAAGCAGGTTAAGTGGACACCGCAAAGCGGCCAAAGCTTTCCCGGCAGGTTGCCGAACGGTTCTCACAGTGCTGCAGTCAATTCCAGCTTCCGCCAGAGCCAAAGTTCTGCAGTCATTTCCGGCAAGTATTCGGGGCTTAGTAAGTCAACGACCACTTCCATCGGTAATAACAGCAAAGTGTTTGGAAATTAGTCGTGTTGACAATCGTGGGCCAGCGAATCGAAAAGGCTGCCGGAGTTTTGACTTCGATCAGGCGACTCGCTCAGACGTAATCACCGGTGTGAATATCACGACGACCTGTTGGTAGTAACGTCCGCTATTGTTTTCCTTCTTCACGGTTGGACCACCACGGCAGACTGACTCCGCCGTCCATTGTCATCGTGCTACCGGTCATGTAGGCCGCATCATCGCTGAGCGTGAAACAAACCCCCTTTGCCATTTCTTCGGGGGTGCCCATGCGCTTCATCGGCAAGGACTGGGCTCCCTGGTTCAGCTCTTCCTGGGAGAAGAATTTTCGTTCGCCGGGCGTGTCGATCCAGCCGGGATGAAAGATGTTCACCCGAATTCCATGTTTTACGAGTTCAATCGCAGCGGTGCGAGCCATGTGGTCGATCGCTGCTTTTGCCATGTTGTAGGCCATTGACGTGGGAATCGGGATGACCGCATGCGGAGAACTGATCACTGTGATCGCCCCACCGGATTCCTGCCCAAGCATCTGCTGAGACGCTGCGCGGACGCCAAAAAACGCGCCCCACATACTGACATCGATGGTTCGTTTGAAGCCTTCCATATCGGCATTCACCATCAGTTCCCGGTCACTGAAGACGGCATTGCTGACGAACGCGTCAAGGGAACCGAATTCCGAAACGGTTTGTTGCACCATGTCTTCCACGGCAGTCTGATCTGACACATCCGCTGCGATGACCAATGCTTTCCGACCAAGACTTCGGATCTGTTCCGCAACCTGTTCTGCCTGATCTCTACTGGAATGACAGTTGATCGTGACGTTTGCTCCCTGACGGGCAAGCTCCAGGGCGACTGCCGCCCCGATTCCCTTGGACGAGCCGGTCACAAGAGCGATTTTTCCTGCGAAACTCATACTGGTAGCATTTCCACTTAACAGACAGTTTGGACCACAAAGAAGTAGAGTTTAGCGACGCCGCCCGTGGTCAACCAGCGCTGCGGCATTGCTATTTACCGCTCGATGAATACGCGGGCAATGAGTAATCAAATACGCCTGGACTGACTTCAGTCTGTGACTGTCACCGAATGGCTGTCCTGGCCCGGCGTGAATACGTGCGGGATGGAGTTGGATTCGCTGGTCTCGTGCTGACCTTACGACGGGAAATGAGGCGTTCCGTGAAGTGTTCGACCAGGCCATGGCTGGCGACTGAAGCGGAATCCGGGCAGCACGTGATGCCTCGTTGTCGCCCTCAAGGATGTCGACAACGAGGGGCTGATATGATCAGCGACGGAGTGAAAGCAGCATTTCTTCCTGGTAACTGCGAAATGGAATGCTCTTCAGCGTGCCGTTGATGAGCATCGCGTCCCAGCTGTTGATCAGGCTGCGATCGCGGTCCGTCAGGTTGCGCACAAATTGATGTTCAGCTCGCAGCACCAGTCGTTCATCCGGTCGAAGGTCGAGCTGCACGAGGACCGGTATGCGATTCTCCAGTTTGCGCAAGCGGGCGTTCAATGCGAGGCGCGGTTCGGGAAACATGCTGGATGGGTGCAAAAGGTAATTCAGGCGAGCCGTCCAGTCGGTATACGTCAGATACCGTTTCAACTGTTCCGTGTCCTCCCACTCGCGAGTGCTGACGGAATACTTCCACGAAGAAGCCTGCAGCGACAGCAGGCCGGTCTCTGAATCGAAGCGGCTTTCAAACTGCGGATTCAGTTGAAATTCAAGCATTCGCGCGGCTCGCTTAGCTTCCGGTGATCGCTTCGCAGTCAATTCACGGATGTACTCTTTCGTCTTCGGGGCGCGTTCCCGCAGTATGTTCTGCAGTTCCTGAAACAGAATTGTCGTGGAGACTCCGCGTCGCGAATTGATGACAGTGAATTTTTTTCCGGTGGGGTCATAGATTACGACTTCGCTGGCAGCTTCTACGTAGTCATAGATGCGTCCATTGTGAAACAGCGAAAAGCTACTCGCCAGAATCGGCTCCTGACCAGATGAGTTCAATCGCCCGGCATCATAGACAACCGTTGAGACTCGCAGCCCCTGACCGACCGCCGACGAACACAGTCCGAACAAAAGCAGACACAATAACGCTTGAGAACGCAGCATTGCACAGCACTCCATCATGGTCTTTCCGACAACTACCAGTCCGGACGTTATCAGACATTCCGTCTCAAGAGCAATCTTCAGTAACGCGGTTCACTGCCGCGAATCGCAGCAAAAGCCTTCAATAGTCAACGACCTGCAGAATTTGCCGACTGCGTACCACGATCCGGTGTCATGACGCAACTTGCGCAGCAAAAAACGGTGCATCCCCGAAGGATACACCGTTATCTGTCGTTATTTGCCCAGCGAGAGTTGCCGTGAAAATACGCTGTGAGGCGGATTCGAAACTCGGACGCTGTTAGTTCAGGATTTTTCTGGTGTCACCAATGATCTTTGCGATTGCGTCTTTGTTCAGGCCACCAGCGCTGTACGCGTGATTGACCTTCACGTCATTCTCAACCCACATCATAACCGTGACATCTGCATTCCTGGCAATGCGATATTTGCCTGGTCCGTCAGCGTTTTCGAAGACCGTCAACGGTGTATGTTTGATGCCGTGAGTATCCGCTGCTTTCTTCAAGGTCGCCTGATCAGCGTTGGGGTCGTCGGTCAGCAGGACAACAAATGCCGCCATTCTGCTGTCACGATTCTTCCCCACGACGACGTCCAGTTCCTTAATCAGCTTCGCGACGTTGTCGTCCAGCTTGCGAGTAAAAATGCTAACCACAGGTTGAGCACCGTAGCGGCAGCGGTAACACAGTTTCTCTCCGGCAGATGGACCGGTGACGTCGGCCACATAAAATGCACCGGGAAATTCACCTACCTCAAGCCCGGATTTGATGTCAGCAGCAGGGGCGGCCCCTGAGATCAGAAGTGATCCCGTCAAAACGCCAAGAGCAAGAATCGTACGCATCGGCCGAAACTCCTTTTTGTGTTGAAGTGTGATTTGAATAGATTTTCAAATCAACCAGTCAGTCGTTGCAGTGGTTGTCCGCTGCCATACTGCTGAGGGCAGAATTATTGTGTGGAGACAGTCAGTTGTCTAACGAATTTCAGCACGGACTTCCCGTCCCCGTGGGCTTTGACGTCTGTCTTACGATGCACAATTCGACCATCCCGATCGATCACAAACGTCCACCGCTGAGCAGTCACGCCGCGTACCAACTTTTCCTGCCGACCCTGAATGACTCGGGTAATCCTTCCGCCACCACGCACCGGAACACCAAATGCCTGAGCCACTTTGCCATCTTCGTCGGCAAGCAATGGGAAATTCAACGAGTGAGCCTTCTTGAACAGCTTGTGATTGCCCGATGAGTCACCACTGACGCCAACGACCGTCACGCCGGCCTGTTTCAATTCCTCAAGCTGATCGCGGAATCCGCAGGCCTGAGCTGTGCAACCAACTGTCATGTCTGCCGGGTAGAAGTACACAACCAGCATCGTCTTCCCGATATGGTCAGACGATCGCCACAGCTTTCCACGATCGTCATGCGCCTCGAACTGCGGCGCAAGAGCGCCTTCGTTCAGCGAAACATAAGGATTCTCTGCCAGACAGATTGTCGGTAGCAGCAGAACGGTGATGAATGAAGGTAAACGCATCGCAAAGAAAAGTAGTGGGTCTCGTCAAACCTGACAGGTATAAAAGTTCGACCGGTCAGTGGGATAGACGAGAATGGTGGACTGCTCGCAGGACGCGGTTGGATGGCAGCTTGGGGAGGGTATTTGGGGAAGGCAGTTGGCGACGTCAAAGAGAGCGAAAAACCACGCCAACAGGTCTGACAGCATACGAATATGGACGACAGAGGTCAAATCCTTGCCGGATAATGCCTGATTTTAATGGATCTCGGACAATCCGGCAGCCGTGGGGGCGTTTATCGCGGGGTGCGTGACAACACTGGACGCCCGGCAGCACACGGCGGACGGCCGCAGGTCATGCTCAATGAAATTGCTGATGGAGAGAATGAGGCCGTGTGAGAGCAGTCAATTCGGGAAGCTGGTCTTATGCCCCGTTTTGGCCAGACTGAAGAAGTTCTTCTTTCATCTGCCGCGACAGGGCCTTGATCGCCAGCTCTCGCTTCAACGCCGTGCTGCGACTCGGCTGCTCTTCGTGATATTCGACCGTGACCGGCAGCCGGCTTCGCGTGTAGCGTGATGCGGTCCCGGCATTATGTCGTTTGAGTCGTCCTTCGACGTCCTTGGTGATGCCCGTATAGAGCGAACCATCCGAACATCGCACGATGTAGACGAACCAAAGTTCCTGCGATTCCATCATTGGGCTCAAAACGCCACCGAAGCCATTGATCAATTTCACAAACTGCGCGGGTCATGTGACACCAGAGCGGTAAAGTCATAACAGGCTGCGGCCGTAATTACGAGGCGGCGCTCTGTGGAGCATCGTTTTGCGATTTCGTCTTGTCTGACATCGCCAGAACGCTTGAGATGGTCGAAACGAAATACGGTACGAAAAACGTAAGCACCGATTGCAGGAAGCATGAGGAAGTGAAATGGCCGCTCGCGAGGCACGGACCATGGTTGATGCCAATCAACAGGCTGCCGACGATGATTGCCAGAATGAATGCGCGCCGCACGACCGGCCATTGAAAGGCATTTCTCATGAATAGATTGCTCACGTTGATCTGTTCGCAGGCCGCTGTACTGTGCCGCTGGCCTGTTTCGGAAAGAACGAGCGTCTGCCTGACGACTCACTTGTGGTGTCGTTTTTAGTCTCGCATACCTTACAGAAACCTGCGGTTTGGCCCACCGAATTGTGCCCTGCGGAACGCTCGAGAAAGATGTGCCAATCGCAGTTGCCGATAAATCCGTAATTTTCGTCTGGCCAGGATATGCCCGGGGGACTGCAAATCATCCAGAGGTGCTGCCGTATTGGGGCAATGAAGATTCGGCGAACACTTCGCAGTCTTCCGAAATCACTACGATTCGTCCAGCGGTCATCGTTGTCGCACGTCGCAGCGGAAGCTTAACAGCTTCCGAGTGGTAGCTCGAATCGACCGTCGCAGACGGCTGAAATCGTCCCCCACTGCCTGGCCAGCCCATTGCGACCGCGGACGGTTGGAAGATCGGAAATGTTTTATTCAAAAAGATCGTAACATCGTTCACGAGTTCCCGCTGAAGGATTTGTACCGGAAACAATACAAAAAACTCTTCGAAAACTCGAAAGGCTGGGAATCATGACACGCTCACGAAACACACTACTGGTCGTTGCAATCACTTTCGGCTCAGCGTTGGTCGGCATCAACACGACCGAAGCGGGCTGTCACGGTTCACGATGCAGCTCCTCAGGCCGAGGATATTCCCGCGGCTACTCGTCACACAACTACCAACGTCCCCATTACAACTACGGTTACTCGTCGCCGAACCGCACGTACGCTCAGCCACAGCCAATTCGCGTTGTCAGCCCAGTGCAACCCGTTCAGCAACAACTCGTTCAGCAGCAGCCAATCGCTCAACAACAACTTGTTCCTCAACAACAACTTGTTCCTCAACAACAACTTGTTCCTCAACAGCAGCAGGTTCCTCAACAGCAGCAGGTTCCCGTTCAGCCGCAGACCGCTCCTCAGCAACCAGCAACACCAGTTCAGCAGCCGGCAGCAGTGCAACCGCAGCAGGCCGCACCGGTCCAGCAGCAGGCTCCCGCAAATGCCCAGACGTCAGCGCTGCAGGCACTTGGTGGATTTGCTCCGCCTCAGACAGCACAGGTTCAGACGCCCGCTCATGTTGGCAACTGGAGTGCTACGCTTGGCAATGGAGCAAGCGTACAACTTGTCCTGCAGGCCGACGGATCGTTCAGCTGGTCTGCAACGAATAAGTCCGGCAACGCCAGCACATTTCAGGGAAGCTATACGGTTGGCAATGGATCGCTGACTTTGACTCGTGCTAACGACAGTCAGCGACTGGCTGGCAGCATGACGACCACCAGCAACAACGCCTTCAGTTTCAAACTGGCCGGCAACAATGCGGCCGGCATCAACTTCACACGAAGCTAGTGCGGAATCTGTTCGGACAAACGTGCAGCAGAGATCCATGAATTCAAATTTCACTGAGACGGACGGGAGTGAAAACTCCTGCCCGTCTTTTTTTTGGACAACACGTCTTTCACTGGAATTCAGCAAAGGCCGAAACCAACTCCCGACCCCTTGCGTTTCGCAAGGGCAACCTGGTTCGTTTTCTGTACAGATGCACGGTAGCATGGTTGGTTGTTGAATGCTGTGCCGTGGACCATGCCATAGTCGCATGTTGACGTCCAGCAAAGTGACCAGGTCATGTGGCCAACGACGGCGTGATCCTGCCAACACAATCCAACATTACGTTCTGTCGACAATTTCCCTTCAACACCAGCTCTGCAAATGTCACGTTACCGCGTATGGGGTTCTTTTTGCTCACGCCGTGCAGCAGCCACCGTCATTTACATCAGCATTGTCGTTTCCATTTCTCTGCCGGGACAATCAAAACAGGCCGTTGGGCAGACGCCCCGGCGACCGAACATTGTCCTGATTCTTGCGGATGACATGGGGTCCGGTGATGTGCAGGCATTGAATCCGTCGTCTAAGATTGCCACACCGAATCTAAACAGGTTGGCGGCCGACGGCATGACGTTCACGGATGGTCATTCACCGTCAGCCGTATGCACGCCCACTCGATACGGACTGCTTACCGGGCGGTACTGCTGGCGCACCAGACTGAAACGCGGTGTTCTTGGCGGTTACAGCAAGCCGTTGCTGGAGACCGGGCGTTCCACCATTGCCAACATGTTGAAGACCAGCGGCTATACGACTGGTGCAGTGGGGAAGTGGCATCTTGGGATGGCCCTGCCACTGACTGCGGACGACGCCGACACGAACAAATGGGATGGTGATCCGGGCATCGACTTCTCCGGCACCATCACGGACAGCCCGGTGCATCACGGTTTCGATTCTTATTTTGGGGTCACAGGATCACTGGACATGGCTCCGTATGTCTATGTACGAAATGATCGATTCACGATGGAACCGTCGATCCAGCAGCCGGCGGTCAGCTTTCCACACTTTGTTCGTAAAGGGCCGCGCGCAGCCGATTTCGTGATTGCGGACGTGCTGGACAAACTCACATCTGAAGCGGTCGGTTACATTGCTGATGCGTCGAAAAAGGAGGCCCCCTATTTTCTGTACATGCCACTGACCGGGCCCCACAAGCCGGCCCAACCGCATGAACGATTTCGTGGCAAGACCGGACTGAAGGAATACGGCGACTTCGTTGCCCAGGTGGACTGGACGGTCGGTCAAGTGCTTAAGGCCATTGATGCTACAAACGAGGTCGACAACACAATTGTTTTTTATACGTCCGACAATGGCTCTTACATGTACCGCTACGACGACGGCCAGAAGCGGGACCATGTCGATGACGTGACCGTGCAGGGATTTCGATCTGAGAATCACCGAGCGAATGGGATGTTTCGTGGAACCAAGGCGGACGTCTGGGAGGCCGGTCACCGCGTTCCGTTCTTTGTTCGCTGGCCGGGGCATATCAAGCCCGGCACAACGAACAAGGCTGCCGTCTGTCTGACGGACATCTATGCGACGTGTGCTGCCATCGTTGGAGCGAATGTGTCCGAAAACGAAGCCGAAGACAGCATCTCGTTGTTACCAATGTTGCAGGGCAAAACAGCGGACCGCGGTGCTCCCATCATCAATCACTCGATAGGTGGCATGTTCGCCATCCGTGACGGCCAATGGAAACTGATCGCCGGAAACGGTTCCGGCGGCCGACAGGCTCCGAAAGGCAAGCCGTTTCAGAAGCCGTATCAGTTGTTTAACCTCAGGATGGATCCCGGCGAAGCCAACAACGTGGCCGCTGAACATCCGGAGGTTGTTATTCGAATGACTGAGGCGTTGGAAGTCATTCGCACGGGGGATCGAACGCCAAAGCCGCGGCGGTAGACGACTTTGAAAAATGCCTCGTTGATTTCCGGTCACCGCTCACTGTAACCCAGCACGACCAGAATGCAGGGGCCGCTGTGAATGAGATTGACATTCGCATTCCGACACGCCTCAATCGCGTCGAAACTTTCTGCTCCCGGCTGCAGCCAGATGTGTTGAATTCCCCGGCTGATTGCTTCCTCCACAATCTGTTCTGTGACCGACGGTGGCGTGACAATTGACAAGGCGTGCAGTTCCGGCGCTACCTGGTTCAACGATGCAACAGCCGTCAGTCCTTCAACAGTGTCGGCATTGGGATTGACCGGAACCACGGCATGGCCGTGCTGCTGATAACACCGCAGCACTTTGTTACCGTATTTTCTACGGTCAGTTGACGCACCAGTCACGGCGAACAGATCTCCGTGCATGAAGTCGGCAATTTGAGCCTCAAGGTGCATTGTCGGCTGGTGCTTTCTGCGTTTGACGCCTTACAACTTCGGTGACAGGTCTCTGTCTCGAAATGCCGGATAGTCAGGCGGGTACTTGATGGCCCGAAACATAGTGCCGCCGTCTTCCAGAGGCACGCCTCCTGGAATTCGCATCGCGTCAAGTTCCGCCTGCGGAAGATCCGCCGGGGCCGGTTTGGCAGACTTTTTTCTGTTTCCTTCAGATCGCGGCGGATTGCGAAAACGTCTCGGGTTGCGGTACATCCACACAATTTCTGCGTTCGAAGTGACTTCGAGCAGGAGATACTGAGTGCCCGAGCAGATCAGCGTGTTGCCGTTTGGGAGTCGTTGAGCCCCGGAGATGCGCGGCGAAAACAGCTCACCCGGATGTTCGTACGTCCACTCAACTTCCGCCGGGCCAAATGCAGTTTGTGGTTTACGAAGGTAGGTCCCGTCATTTCCAAGTGGCAACTTGATCTCGTCGGCAGAGGAAAAATCCTGTTCCGAATTCGCCAGACCATTGTTGAATAAAAGTACGTTTCCGGCTCCCGGCAACCCCTTCGGAATCCAGTGAGCATCGTGTTGGTTGAAAAGTGTGCGATCATCGTCGGTACCTTGTCGATAGTTTTGAGGATTGCCCCATCGATAAAGCAGATCGCCGCCGTGTCCACGTTTTCCGCCCGTGTGTCCTTTGGCTTCTTCCGTGGTTGTACTGTGATCGATGATCCAGAATTCGCTCAATGTTCTTGAGCCAACCATGATCTGGTCGAGTTCTTCGTTGTAGTCGATCGAGTTCATGTGAACCCAGTCCGCCGCAGACCGCAGCATGCAGTTGACGTCCACCAGTTCCGGATGTTCAGCGGGGTCGCCGTGGTTATCCTTCGACTTGTCCCAGTCCTGGATCAGGTGATCCAGAAGACTCCATTTCCAGACGATGTCCGCCCCGTTCAGCCCCTTCGGTTTCAGCTCGAAGATGGCTTCCAGCCACAGGACATCTCCCGTCAGTCGATCCGGATTGCGGCCAGCCTTAACGGCAACGTCCCGCCGATACGATTCCCAGACAATACACAGCACGTTACCGTTCGGCATCGGCTCAATATCGTGGTGGCTCATGCGGTAAGCGGAACTGGCAGTGAAATCCCATGTCAGGTTTCCGTCCCAGTCGTAGTTTTGAATCTGGCCGCCACTTCCGGTGGTGGACGGAAACTGAAAGAAATTGTCAACTTTGCCGGCGCGCAGCAGACTTCCGTCTTCCAGCAGATAGGAGGCCTGACCGGGCTTGCGGTCGGACTGCCACGAATTAACAACTTTTCCGGACGTGTCCAGCAGGAATGATTTTTCCGTGCTGAGTGGTGAAATCAGGATGTAGCCTGGACAGACGCCGTCTGATGTTTTGAAAACGCCCAGTTTACTGGGCTTCTTCTCCTGAGCCGATCCGACCACGGCGGCCAATAACACGGCAATGAGAGTACTAACGTGGCAGCGGGAAGGCAGACGCATCAACGGCTCCTTTGACAAGAACTCGACTCTGACATTCTGTCGACGTCGGCGACAAATGTCGAGTCGTTGGCGTCGACATCAGTGTGTGTGGCCGACCCGTGCTGCGTGGGCAACACACATACACTGGTTCCAGCCGCTCACAACAAACGTCCTGCGCCGATCGCTGCTGCGGCAGTCGTTATCGGTCGATTTCGCCCATCACGATGTCCAGTGATCCAACAACGGCGGGAACGTCGGCCAGTGGGACGCCTTGGCACAGCTTATCTGTGATCGACAGATTGCAGAAGCAGGAACTCTTCGCCCGAGCACGCAGAGGTTCGGCCGTGCCGTTGCCGACAACGTAAAAACCCATCTGACCACGAGGAGCTTCCGTTTCCAGATAAACCTCGTCCTTGGGCAGTTTTGTGTTGAACTTGAAAGGTTCGCGATAAGAGCCTTCGGCGGCAAGGTACTTTGGAAACGACTGTCGGACCAGACGAATGGCCTGCATGACTTCCATCATGCGAACGTAAAAACGGCACCAGTTGTCACCAAGTTCCACTTCACGTGGCGCTTCTGCGAATTCCGCCACAGGAATTTCGAAGTCGTATCCCTCGTACATCCGAGTGTAGATCGCTTCGCCATCCCGACGCAGGTCATAGTCCACTCCGCTACCCCGCAGAACGGGCCCCGTGCAGCCGTAGCTGATGGCCATTTCTCTGGTCAGGACACCGATGCCAGCCGTCCGCTTTATGAAAATCGCGTTACGAGTCAGCAGCGTGTGATACTCTTTGATGCGGTCTTCAAGCCAGCAGAGAAACATTTCGACAACGCCAAAAAATGGTGCTCGCTGCCCCTTGTCCATCAGCAGCAACGCAGACAGACCATCCGGAATTTCGATTTCTTCCGGCAGATCGTGAGTCGCTCCCCCGATTGTCAGGTAACTGCATGTCAGGCGTGCGCCACACACCTCTTCAAAGAAATCCAGAATGATTTCGCGTTCACGGAAAGCGTACAGGAAAGGGCTGAATGTGCCCAGGTCCAGGCCGTAAGCGCCCATTCCAACCAGATGGCTGGCAATGCGGCCGAGTTCTGCGATGAACACTCGCAGGTGCTTCGCTTTCTCGTTGACCTCCATGCCGATCATTTTCTCCACCGTCAACGCGAACCCGAGGTTCATGTTCATGGCGGCCAGATAATCCATACGGTCGGTGTATGGAATCCACTGCGGCGTGTTTAGATTCTCGCCAATTTTTTCCGCGCAGCGATGCAGGTAGCCGATGTGCGGCGTGCATTCATGCACGATTTCGCCGTCGGTTCTCAACAGCAGACGCAGCACACCGTGAGTACTTGGGTGTTGCGGGCCCATGTTGACAAGCATCTCGTCAGTCTGGACATCAAACTCGACAATTCGAGGATCTTCGATTTGCATGCTCATGATTTACCGTCCTCGAACGCCGTGATATTCCAGTGGGAAGTCGTAGTCTTTTCGAAGGGCATGGCCTTCCCAGTCTTCCGGGCACAGGATGCGTCGGAGGTTGGGATGATCCTGGAAATGGATGCCGACAAGATCGTAGGCTTCGCGTTCGTGCCAATCGGCGATGCCCCACACACTGCTGACCGACGGGATTTCGGGCAACTGGCCTTCTTCGTCGTTCTTCCAGCGAGGCAGAACAACCTTCAGCTTTAATCGATGCTTCAGTTCGATGCTGGAAAGCTGGTAGACAACTTCGACGTGCGGGTCGTGACCGAACTTCGCGACCTTCTTTTCATCCGGTTCCAGATAGTCGCAACCGCACAGGTCGTTCAAATGATCGAAATGCAGTCGTTCGTCGTCTCGCAGAAACGTGCCGACGGCGACGATCGAATCCGGGCTCACTTGAATCCACGGATCCGTTGCGTCAAAGGGCGCATCGCCGACGGCTGAGGCACCGAAGGTCTCCAGCAGGAGAGAATGGATTTCCTGAATGTCCATGGAACGTTTTCCACTAAGTCTGTAACGCAAAGCGTCTGTCAATTATTAGCTACGCTGATTTATGAAAACGTGTTGCAGGTGATTCAAACCGCTGCGAACGGAAGCCGTCTTTTTTCAGGAGTTTCTGCTCGCGTTGGCAGTGGCCATCCCGCACTACGCCGATGTGGTGACTGACGAAGTACTGTTGTGTGATGGAATCGTCTGATCGGCCGCCTGCTTCGATTTCTGAGTCAGAGCGCGGATCCAATCGAGGTCCCCTCGTTTCCAGACATAAGCAAATCCCACCAACAGCACTACAAAAAAGACCAGCAGGTCAAAGAAGCCGGTGACCGCAAGCAGATGAGCATCGGCTGCGGAAATCGTTTCGCTGATCGCCGGATTCTGATCCAGCAGACGTGCACTCAGCACTTCGCGGGCGCCCTCGTCAAGTCGAGTGTCGGCCAGTTGAGTGGCACTTCCGTAGATGGCGGCCCATGGAAAGAAGAAGGCTATTTCCACGTCAAAGACGATAAACAGCAGAGCGACCACATAGAATCGCAGGTCGAACTGAATATAGCTGGAACCGATGGCTGGCTCACCACATTCGTAGATTGCATCTTTTTCGGGCGTCGGCAGTTTGGGTCGCACAAGGCGACCGATGATCATCGGCAGTGCCAGCAACACGCAGACTGATCCGCCGAACAACAAGAGATGACCTACCAGGTTTGACATTTTCACAATCTCCGTCTTCGACGGTTCATTCGAGCTAACGCTCGGAGTTGCTTACAACGTTCGCGCTGAAAATTCACTGCGAATTGTTCTCTGAGCCCTTACGTACAGTTCGGTGGTTCCAAAATCCGCCTGCGGCTCGGAACCCGATCACACCTCCGCAAATTCGAAGGGACTCTCTTCACCCTTCTGCCACACTGGTTCGTGCAGTACTTTTGACTCAGAAACAGCCGTCGGATTCAGAGTCGCTTTCCCCCAGGAAATCTGCAAAGGCAGTTTTGCGTAGTCGACAATGCATCCATCGCGGCTGTAACAACTCAGGTCGTGAGTGGAGCCCATGAAGATGCAGTCCACCGGACACGGATCCACGCACAGAGCACAGAACATGCACTTGGTGTAATCGATGGCAAAGCCGGAGAGGCGAAAACCCTTGCCAACAGGGCTCTTTTCTTTTTCGATGTAGATGCAGTCGACCGGGCAGGCCTGAGCACACTTTTCACAACTGATACATGTTGTCAGATCAAAGCGGTGAAACCCACGATATCGAGCCTTGACCTTAAGCGGCTCTTCCGGATACGCGTAAGTATCGGCGAACGTTCGTCGCTTGTGCTGGTACGTTTTCAGCATCGTGATCATCGTCACGTACATACCATGCAGGACGGTGGTCACTGCCATCCAGACGTTTCGAAACCACATGAACATGTTCGAAGTCTCTTGAAATTCGGCTTGCTGGTGGATGAATAGGGACACAGAAACACGCCGAAAAAACGGGCGTTTACGCGTCGAGCGATTATAGGTGGCTCCAATACCGACGCAAGCGGCGACGGTCTGCCTCCCAGCTTTGAGAAGCAAAATTCAACGCTCGTGAGCGTCACTGATTACCTGGTTTCGCGCTTGGATTGGGCGTTCTGCAGGATCGGGACGACGCGTAGCTGCATGACCAGGGTTCTCGCACGGCAGGAAGTCGAACTCGCCACCACTCTTCGACTGGTCGACGGCACTCTTTATCGATCGTTCCGAGCGTAAGCTCGCATCAACCGTTAAAGACGGCTATTTCAGCAGATACCGATTTGCGATCGTAATTCCGGAGAGCATTGCTCCCACAATACCCAGAAACCCCTGATCCGTGCCACAGAGGTAGAGGTTTCTGACAGGCGTCTGGCCGTCTACGAATTTTTCCGGAGCACCATAGACGCAGCCGTTGAGATGCCCGGTAAATCGGCGAATCGTGCGTGGGCTGAATACGTCCGTATCGATCACATGGCTGCGGAAGTCAGGAACGTGCTTCAAAGCGCTCTCGATGATCCGATCGTTCCACGCCATCTTTTGCCGCTGGTACTCATCTTCTGGCAGGTCGATCCAGTAGTCCGGTTCTGCCAGTGCGGTGATTCGCATACGGCCGTCTTCCAGTGGCCGCGAATAGTCAAAATTATTCGGCGAACAGATGATGCCGCTGCGAAGATCCACCGGTTTGTTTGGGCGTTCGTAGTGAAACGAATCTGCGTCATTGTAGAAGACTATGGTTTCATGATGTCCCAGCGAAGCAGGCTCGCAGTCCAGCACAGAGATCGATTCCACGAATGAGATGTCGCCGGCCTTCGGCTTGATCATCGGTCGTGATGGATCCACCATTCTCATGGTTTCCGCAGCGCCCGCCGATGACAGCACGTTATCTGCCGTAATCTCTGTACCGTCATCCAGGACAACGGCGTTCGCCTTGCCGTTCCGCTGAACAATCTCACTGACGCCCGCCCGCAATTTCAGGTGTCCGCCCAAAGCCTTAAAGTGGCGAACGAGTTTTTTCAGAATCAGGCGAATGCCGTCGAATGGTCGTCCAAATCCTTCGTGAAAGATGCTCTTGAACATGATCACGAACTGGCTGAAGTCCATATCACGCGGCGTGGCACTGCCGTAAAACATCAGTGGACAGAAAAGCATATCAATCAACAGCGGGTCACTGATGTGTTCGGACACGACCTGTCGAGCTGACGTGGTTTGCCGCTTATCAAGGTTCAGCGCGTCGTGATCAGCGATCGTCTGCACCAGTCGCTTGAAACCGTCGATCTGCTTTGGGAACGCCATTGCCACCTGTTCCAGGAAGTAGGCAAAGTCATTCGTGAATCGCAGGGTGCAATCGGGAAAAGCGATGGACGAATGCAGCTGAGGACGCAGGTCAAAGTCTTCCCACTTCATCCGCAACTGCCGCAACAGTTTGCTGAGTGGTCCACCTTTGCTGCCGGGTTCTGCGTAGTTGGTGACTGCGTGCAGCCCCACGTCGTAGTTTCGCTTGCGCAGCCGGTAAAACGAATTCAGACCGCCGATCGTCGTGTGGCGTTCCAGAATGCAGACGTTCTTTTCAAAATACGCCAGCCGCACACCTGCCGACAGTCCGGACATCCCAGCGCCGATAATCACAGTATCGTAATGCACGGTAGACTTCTCCCGGTGCGGACCGTCTTCGACGGTTTACTCAAGCTAACGCTCGGAGGCTGTGAGATCCATTCTCGTGGGTCGCCAGCCGACTCTGAAAAATAATCAGCCGGCCACCGGCACATTTTTCAGCTTCGGTGTCAGGTACTCGACCGTAGACTGCATGGAGTTCAGGTTAGGATAGTCCTCTTCGGGAATCTGAACGCGATACCCCTTGCGCAACTCCATCACAATGTCCAGAAAATCCATACTATCAAGTTCCATCTGCTCACGGAACGCGACTGTGTCATCCAGGTTGGACAGATCTTCATCGGGAGCGATTCGCTCCAGAATCTCCAGAACGGCCTGTCTGATCTCCACACCCGTCATCAAATATCCCCTTGCACTCGTATTTTCCAAGGCGCGAAACTTTCGCTTCCTCGTCGGCGGTCATCTGTCGCCACAATCATGCACTGAATTTGGCGGATAGACCGCGCAAACCGCAAGGTTCAGGACTCGTATTTCTTCACAATTACGACCGAGTTGATACCCAGCATCCCGAACGAATTATTCAATATACAGTTCACTTCGCCCAGATTTCGCGGCTCATTCGCCACTAAATTGGGCAAAGCGCATCTTGAGTCTGGATTCTCAAGATTGATTGTAGCGTGGGCCATACCGTCGTCAAATGACGGCAGGTTACCCAGCAATTCCAGTGCTCCGGCTGCTCCCATGGCATGACCGATGAAGCTTTTTGTGTTGTTAATTGCCGCCCGTGTGCCATCAAACACGGCCTTAAGGGCTTTTGCTTCTTCAATATCGCCTTGTTCAGTGGCCGTCGCGTGACTGCTGACAATGTCAACGTCATTGGCGCTAATCCCGGCTCGAGACAGGGCCAGATGTACACATTCGGCCTGACGAGTTGAATTCGGCAGCACGAAGTCCGAAGCATCGGAATTCATCGCATGCCCAATGATTTCAGCGTAAATCTTCGCCCCACGAGCCAACGCATCCGACAGCCGTTCAACCGTGCAGATGCCGCCGCCTTCCGCTACGACAATTCCGTTTCGCTGGGTATCAAATGGACGAGATGCCCTGGCTGGATCCTCGTGAGTGGCCAGTGCACCTTGACTCTGAAAACTGGCAAAAATGCCGAACGTGTGAATGCTTTCCGAGACACCTCCGGCGATCGCAACGTCACATTCGCCCAGACGCAGCATCTGCAACGCCTGTATGAAACCAGCATTCCCGGCGGCACAAGCGGCACCAATGGTCAGATGAGGCCCCGTGACCCCCAGACTCAGAGTGACTTCCCCCGCCGGATTGTTCGCCACCGTCCGCGGATTGTGGTGGTGGGACCAGACTTTGGTGTCATAGCCGAACTGAGAAATCTCGTAGATTTCGTTTTCTGTTTCGACGTTACCGTGCTCGGTAATGCCAAGGTAAACGCCGACGCGGCTTTTTTCGACAGACTTCCAATCAAGGCCGGAATCGACGATGGCTTCGTGCGAGCAGTAGACGGCAATCGAACCTGCCCGAGTTCCCCGCCGTACTTCTTTACGCTTCTGATAACGCAGTTCGTCGAAGTTACAGACGCCAGCCAGCACTGGCGGCATATAGCGCGTTTCGTAATCCACCACACCGGATTTTCCGTCCAGCAGATTCTGGCGAAACTCGGCCAGGTTATTGCCGTTCGGGGACGCCAGTCCGATTCCAGTGATGACAATGCGATCGTCGAGGGCCAACGTTTTGGTCTTCCAAAGAAGGTCTGCCGCAGAAGGCTGAGCAGAGTACCGGGACATTTGCCCACTGACAAGTGCCCAACGCCCTATAAAGCCAGTATTTCTCAGCCCGAAACGCTCCGTTCAGAGGGTTCCGGAAAGATGACGATCGATTCGGCACGCCTCCCGGCAGCGACCACTGGAAGCAAACCATTCTGTCCCGGCCGGTGGCTCAAATAGACCGACGAAAACGGTTCGAATTCAGTCACGGCCTGGCCGCATTATGAGTCCACGTCATCGGCGAAACTGGCTTCTTCCATGATCACTTTATAGCGTTCGGAGGCTTCCTTACCGAGCAACTGGTGAAACGTCTGATCGGCCTCCAGTTGACTTTCGATGTCTATTCGCAGCAGAACGCGTGCCTGGGGGCTAAGAGTTGTGTCTCGCAACTGGGCTGCGTTCATTTCGCCCAGTCCCTTGAAACGCAGGACGGTCGGATTCCGGTTGTCCGGCAGCGAAGCAAGAATCTCTTCTTTCTCCGCGTCCGTCTGGGCGTAGTGAGTCGTTTTACCCACTTCGATGCGGAACAGTGGCGGCTGGGCAATGAACAGATTTCCCTGGCGGATCAGTTCCGTCATATGGCGAAAGAAAAACGTCAGCAGCAACGTCGAAATGTGATATCCGTCACTGTCTGCATCCATCAGCAGAATGATCCGGCCATAACGCAGGCGATGAATATCGAAGTTCGGGCCGATCCCGGTGCCAAGCGTTTCCACCAGATCGTTGATCTCCTGGTTCTTGAGAATCTTGGACAATGGGAGGGATTCCGTGTTCAATATCTTTCCTCTGAGTGGCAAAACGGCCTGAGTGGCAGAGTTGCGGCCCATCACCGCGGTTCCACCGGCTGAGTCGCCTTCCACAATGAACAGTTCTGTTTCGTCAGAGTTTCTGTTCTGGCAGTCAACCAGCTTTCCCGGCAGGTTCGTTTTTCTGGCGACCGACTTGCGTTTGACTTCTTTGATGGCATCACGGCTGGCCAGTCTGGCACGCGCGGACAGCACAATGCGGCCGAGAATTGCGTCAGCGAGCGACGGATTGTTGTTCAGCCAGTTCTCGACGGCAGGTCGCACGATGCCATCAACATGAGACGCCATTTCGGGATTATTCAGACGTTCCTTGGTTTGCCCCTGAAACATGGGTTCGCCGTGAAACACGGATAAAATGGCGATGACGCCTTCGCGGATATCGTCGGCAGAAACAGTAACTCCACGAGGCTTGAAGTTGTGGACATCGATGTAGTTG
This sequence comes from Fuerstiella sp., assembly GCA_039831575.1. Lineage (GTDB taxonomy): Bacteria > Planctomycetota > Planctomycetia > Planctomycetales > Planctomycetaceae > Fuerstiella. Next base: position 42,707 of record JBDONA010000502.1, read on the forward strand.
CGAACCGCCTTTGTCAGCCCGGATTTCAGACCGTTTTCATGAGTACCGCCGGCGTGCGTACGAATACCGTTAACATAACTGCGAATGTGCTCGTCGGTGGACTCGGTCCATTTTAAGACCACCTCAACACGAGCAACTTTGTCGTCCTTGTCGGCGGAAAAAAGTTGATCGTGAACCGTTTTCTTGCCACTGTCTCCAATGACCTTTTCGATGTAGGCCCTGATTCCGTCCTGATGGCAGAGTGCGTGAGTTTCGCCCTTCAATTCATCCTTAAAGACGATCGACAGTCCTCCGTGAATGTACGACACATCTTCCAGATGCTGACGAATTGTTTCTGAGTTGAACTGGGTCCGCCGAAAGATTGTGTCGTCCGGCCGAAAGAAAATGGTCGTCCCATGGCCGCGAAACGGCTTCACCTTTTTCACCTTGGCGGCTGGATTCCCACGCCGGTATTCCTGCATCCATTCGTGGCCGTCGCGGCGCACCGTCGCCACCAGTTTTGAGGAGAGTGCGTTGACGACGGACGCACCGACTCCGTGCAGACCGCCGCTGCGAGCGTAGTTTTTGTCGCTGAACTTACCCCCGGCATGCAACGTCGTCAGGATGACCTCCAACGACGACTTCTTCAGCTTCGGGTGCTTGTCGACTGGGATACCGCGACCATCATCACTGACTGTGCAACTGCTGCCGTCCTTGTGCAAAATGATGACGATTTGACTGCATTCGCCTGCCAGAAACTCATCGACGGAGTTGTCGACCACTTCCCACAGAAGATGGTGCAACCCACGCGAATCGACGCCACCGATGTACATCGACGGCCGTTTCCGAACAGGCTCCAGGCCTTCCAGGACCTCAATGTCGCTGGCTGTGTAAGTTGATTTTGTTGGCGTACTCATCGGCAGGACGTCAGTCCTCCTCCATTTCTGACCAGTCCACTAACTGGATTTCGGGCTGGATCACTTTGTCAAAGCTGGAACGTTTGCTGGTCATGATTCCTCGACCGCCCCGCGACGTGATCTGGTACTTCTGCTGACCGAATACTATTTCTTTGTCGTTACTGGTGACAACCCGCAGGCAATCGCTTGGCCGAGCCAGCTGAACGACGCCCAGAAGCCGATCATCGGCATCCAGTTTTATGCCACGCACCCCTTTGCCGGCGTTCGTCAACAGGGGCACATCATCGAGAGAAAAGTGCAATACGCGAGCATCGGCTGAGGCAAAAAACACGGTCTCAGCGTCTTCGATCAGCTGACAGTAGACGACCTCGTCACCTTTTCGCAGTCGACAGTATTTGCGACCGGCTTTCGTGCTGGGCGTGCGGAAGCCGTGGTATGGAATCGTCAGTACCTGACCGCGTTTTGTTGCCACCAACAGCAATGGCCCCCATTCTGTGGAGTCATCGTCGACCGATTCCACGAATCGCGGATCCGTCGTGTGAACCGCCATGATGGAAGCCCCGTCACTAAGCCTGGCATGCTTGGCGAACGGTTCACCGTATCCCGATGAGACCGGCAGCTGATCGATCGGCACGGTGAACGCGACACCGTCTGAACTGAAAAAGACGGCGTTATCAAGAGTGCTGCCGGGAATTACACTCAGCACGCTGTCCCCATCGCGGACGCGGGTCTTGGAGACGCGTGCCAGACTGTTGACTCGTTTGACCCAGCCATCTGACGTCATAACAACGTTTGTATTCTCCTTAATGATATACGCCGATGCGTCAAATTCGGCGATCTCGTCACTGGAACCAAATTCGCTGCGGCGTTTATCGCCGAATTCCGCCGCCAGCGCTTCGAGTTCGGTCCGGATCAGCTTCCACATCTGCGATTTCGACTTCAACAGCTTCTGGATGCGAGCCGCTTCCGCCTTCTTCTCCTTCAGTTCCTTGCGAATGTGTTCTATTTCCAGCTGCGAAATCCTGTACAGCGCCAACTCCAGAACGGCGTCCGTCTGAATCTCATCCAGCGGAAACCTCTTCATCAGTTTTACAGCGGCATCTTTCTTTCCACTACTTGCGCGAATGATTTTCAACGCCTGGCTAAGCCCGTCAAAGATGATCGCAAAGCCTTCCAGTATGTGAATTCGCCTGCGCAGCTGCTCCAGTTGATACTCAAGACGTCGACGGACGGTTTCATAACGGAAGTCGAGAAAGTGCTGCAACAATTCCTTCAGACTCAGCACGCGCGGTACCGTCGCCCCATGTTCGTCGGGTACCAGTGCGGTGGAGTTGAAACTGAAGTTCTGCTCCAGCGACGTATGTCGGAACAGGTAGGCCATGACGGCCTCCGCGTCGGCCCCGGACTTCATTTCCAGCACAATCCGCAGCCCGTTGGCCTCGTTCGTTTCATCGATGACGTTAGTTAACTGAGGAATTTTTCGGGCTTCAATCAGTTCGCCAATTTCCGTCAGCAGCGGTCCCGTTGAAACTGTGTACGGGACGGTAAAAATGATCAGTCGATCCTTAAGCTCCTTCTTGCCTTTCCTGTCAAACCGCCACTCGCCGCGTGTTTTGATCGAGCCGCGACCGGTTTCGTACGCCTTTCGCAGATCCGCGCGATCAGTCACGATGCGGCCGCCCAGTGGAAAGTCGGGCCCCTTGACATACTTCATTAACTGGGCGACCGTGGCGTTGGGATTCTGAATCAAGTGCACGCACGCTTTCGTCACTTCGTTCAGGTTGTGCGGCGGCATACTGGTCGCCATGCCCACGGCAATTCCCTGAGTTCCGTTGACCAGCAGTGCCGGGTAACGGGCCGGCAATACGACTGGTTCCTCGTCGGCAGCATCGTACGTGGGACGCATCTCCACTGTACGATACCGCAGCTCATTCATTAACTGCTCGGCCAGGGCCGACAGCTTTGCTTCTGTGTATCGAGCCGCCGCGGCACGCAGCCCCATAATGGAACCGAAGTTCCCCTGGCCGATCACCAGCGGGTATCGCAGAGAAAAGTCCTGCGCCAGTCGAACCAGGGCATCGTAAACAGCAGTGTCGCCATGTGGGTGAAATGACCCAGTCGTGTCACCACAGATCTTGGCACATTTTCGGGTCTTGCTGTCCGCCCTCAGTCCAAGGCCATTGTACATGACGTACAGAATTCGCCGCTGTACCGGTTTCAGCCCATCGCGAACGTCCGGCAACGCGCGAGACGTGATGACGGACAGAGCGTAGTTCAGATAGCGTCGGCGAGTTTCGCCGCTGATCGGCACGTATTGAACGTTTCCGGCCGCTTCCAGCTCATCCGCCTTGGAGAACAGATTCGGTTCGTTCTTTCTGGAGGACTTTCTGCGAGCCAACTGAGCATCCTTTTCCAGCGGTCGGGACTTTTTCCAACCAACGTAACAGATCGACTAAGAAAATGCTGGCTGCCGAAAATGGAACCTTAGGTTTCGTCATACGGCCCAGGCGGCAATGGTCAACAAATTCGGCGGCTGGCCCCCTGGAATCTCAATGGATTTGCTGAACGCTCGTCACGACAAGTGTTCTGTCCGCCCGGGTCGGAAATCCAGTCCTGGATCTCCCTGTAACCGCCAAACCGGCATTCTAGAGACTCTGAGTCAATCGCAAAGCGCGAGCGGGCACAGTTATGCCTGAAAAGGCAGGAAGATTGGGAAGACTTTTTCGGTTCTCCCATATGCAACGATAGTGCACCAGAAACTAACCGTATCGTGTGTATCAAGGACACTGATTGATTCATCCCTATGACCAGCAGAAGCCGAACTCTACGACAGGGGACAGTTTGGATCTCAACGGTAACTGTTTGAGCATCTCAGACAGGTGCGGCAAAGGACCCCAAACAATTTTTTTTGGATTCGCAGTTCCATCACTTCCCGTGTCACGTTGACCGGGCATTCACAACAGCTGGAAGAGCGGATTCTTCTAAAGCCACGGAGGAGAAGCAATGCTTCGCAAGGGATTGGTGACTCTCATGATCACAGTCATGAGCGTCGGGAGCCTTCTGGCCGAAGACGGTCAGAATCAGAACCCGCTAATGGATTGGCTGCGAGGTCCGTCAATCGGACGTCCGGACACGCGACGGTCCAAACCGAAAACACCGAGCGGCATACGGCATGCCGTCGTCGAGGACGCTGCTCGACAGGTTCCGGAAATACGCCAGATGAGCGCTCAGCCGCCGTCGCAGCAGTTGGAACCGGCCGAAGCTCTGCCTCAGCCACTTCCCATTCAGTACGCCCCTGTGGTGCCGAATGAATCGCCGAACAGTGGTCCGCAGTACTTTAGTGCGGCTAACTCTCAGGGCCATGTGCTGCCCGTCCACCCCGGAGCCAGCTGGCAGCAGTACTCGCCGCCGCAGCCCGTCTATCAAAATTCTTCAGGACCGTACTCCTTCGCTTCTTCGCACGGCTCTGCCCGTCCAGCCGGTCCGGTCAGCATGAGCTCCGCCCGTAGAGCTGAGGACGCCGGTGGCCCGTCCAGTGCCGCACTGTATCCGGCGCCCAGACCTGGTATTCCACAACAGATGGGTGGAACGGCAATCGTGCATCAGGCGTTTCATCCACACGAAATGCTTTATCCGCACCGCTACAAGGCGATGTACGGACCTTATTACTACAAAGTGAATGGCGGCTGGATGGTGACACCATTCGGAGTCTGGTCCAAAGAGAACTGGAAACTGCAGGGCACGACGGTGGACGTGAAATACAAGTCGCACATCAGCCCGTTTTCATTGTTTAGCAGACCTGTGATTCGCTGATCGCTGTCACAATTAAGAAATAAAGTGGCCGGTGGCCGCACACAAGACTGTCCGACTGAGCGAAGGGACTCGTAATGACACGCCGCATCGCGACGTTCATCGCTTCGCTCAGACGACTGATAAACGCTCGCTGGAAAACTAAGAATCTCCAGACAGCCGAATGAGGACGACCGCGATCTGTTCGCATCGTCAGGTCAATAACTTTTGAAACGCGGGAATTTGGGTGGCATGCGGCAGCGCCGACATGGCATCCCCCGAAAACTCATTTTCAGCAAGTGGAATGAAGACGTGCAGTTGCGCGTTTCCCTCTGCGAAAGGTTCTATGATGCGACCACAAAACTCAATATCGAGATGGTTCGCTGCTGCGATCTGCGTGCTGGCAACGTCTGGCTTCGCCGCTGCCGAGGAAGGTGTCGTCCGCATCTCCGCCACAAACGGCAGTGCCGGCGTGGTGCAGATGCACGCTTCTGCCGGAGGCCTGGTGCAGCATGCGGCGCTGCAGAGTGTGACGTCGAGCAACAGTTATCGCTTCGGAGCCGCCATGTCGCCGCAACAGGCGTTCGGTAACTACCAGCCACAAATGAATTACGGACAGTCTGCCCAGGTCGCGGGCTCCGGTGTTTCCGCATTTCAGTTCGCTGGATTCTCGTCCGGACAATGTGCCGCGGTCGGATGCACTCCGCAGTCAGCCTGTGGCGCCTGTCCCAAAGGTTGTGCTCCCGCAGGATCCTGTAAACAGGGCTGCAATACCACAGGCGGTAAAATCTGTGGCGGCGGGTGTGATCGCAATGGCTGCTACGGAGCAGGATATCAACGACGTGTGACAAGCCTGTTCGCCGGGGCCGTCCCGCAGAATTGCTGTAATAACCAATCCTGGGCGACACGATGGTGGCGTGGCCAATATCAGAACTATCACGGCAGAAACCAGCGTCTGGCCAACCATCTGTTCGGATGGATGGTTCCTTCCGGCTGCTGCGGCCAGGGCTGTCCACCGTGTGGAAAGTACCAGGTGACCTATGCAGACAACCCTGGCTACGCGGATCAGCGCGACAACGGTCAGGCGTACGGTGCTCAGGGATATGGCATGCCACTTTCGGTTCCACTGGCGCCGACCGTTCGACAGTCATACAACTACAGTTGGGGAACACCGTCAAGTCGGATAACGCCGCTCGGAAGTTATACACCACAGACGTCGCTTCGACCGTTGTACCACCAGACCTGGTAATTTACAGATCGCACGGACCTCATGACTGCCAGCTGTGCCGATCACAGCTTTAGTCGAGAAGCGATCTCCACATTCAAACTACAGTTTGTCACCCGCAATAAACTGTTCACGCTGCACAATGTGCCCATGGCAGCGGGGCGAAGGAGATGGAACTCATGCAACACTCATTTCGATACCTGTTTCTGACTGGTGCAACTCTGCTGGCCACCACAGCGTCCGCGGCACAGATCCAGCAGGTCGGCTTCCAGAACTGTACGGATGACTGCGTCACAGGCGGGTGCAACGACCGAAGCGGAAGCACCTGTTGCCGCCAGGGCGATCAATGCAACAGCGGACAATGCCGCGGGGGTCGTTGTACCCTGCAGGCCAGACGTGAGGACTTTTGTCTTGACTGGTGCGGTCGTTGTGGTCCGGTGGGACTCGCGGCACATCGGGGCTGTCCAACTGCTCAAAGAATCTACTGGTGCTGCAAGACCAAGGGTTCCGGTGACTCAGGCTGGGCCCCTCCCGCAAGACTTCCTGTTAACCGAACAGGTGGCTGGTATCAGAGTTACTGGCCAAATAAGTGGTACGGTAATCCCGGTGGAGGCTTTGAAGGCGGTGCACCAATGGTGTATCACCCGACCGACACAACTCAAATGGGCTACAGCTATAATCGCGTTCCCACATGGCGTCCGAATCCCGGCATGATTCCACGGGTGCCAGCTCCGTCGAACTTTCATGCTCGCATGTGTCCGAGCCAGGGGGGATGCCGCACCGGCATAATTGGAACGCCAATCATGCGTGGGAATAGCTGCCCCAACTGCAATCATGGCTATGCCAGTACAGCCGCACAACGCCGGTTACCTCAGACAACTCAGTTGGCTCAGCCGCAAACAACACCATCTCGATCGACGGCTGTTCAGAAGGTCATGCCAGCACAGCCAATCACTGCGCCGGAATCCTACACGACTCACGTCATCCCGATGGTACAGCAACCGACAGCTCCGCCCGCCGATAACTCGGTCCGTCCAGTCAGCAATACGGTCACGAAAAAGGTAACTTCCGCAGGTCCCAGCCGACCTGGCAAGCGAGTTAACAAGGTTTCCGGATCAACACGGCCAACGAAGAAATCGTCTGGCGGGTGGTTTGGCCTGCCATCGCTGCGAGAAGTCAGGTTTTAGCGGCGCAAACGAAATCGCCGGTTTCCGGCGTCGGATCTCCCGAGTAGTGTGGTGCAAGCACACTGCTTATCCTGTCAGCCCGAATGTGATTTTTTACATTCGGGCTGTTTTCGTTTCCGGCGTCTTGATCAGTACCGATTGTGTCGTGCACCAAATCTGCGTGGGAACCTTCCCGCAGCAAGCTGAAGAACCTGTGTATTCGGCACCAACACGAATCCTGTACAGACACTTGGTGCAGGAAGGGACGCGTCTAGGAGTTCTCCGGGCCGTGATGCACCGCGTTCCAGTCTGTGCACACAGTGTCGAATTGAGTACTTCTAGCGGTTGCGCGACTAATCCAGACTACCACGTTTGACTGAGTTAGCACGACCACCAGTTGAAACTGTTCGGGGCATTCGCAAACTCCCGGACCACTCGTTGCCCGCCAGAACATTCCCTGTTATAAGTGCCGGCCGTAGGCGTCTGTCATTGCAGTACAAGACGCAACGCGTGTTAAGGAACAAATGCTAATGGCCATGAAAAAGGTTAGGAGAAAGAAAGTGAGCGACGAAGAAAAGACAGAAGACACCGCAGCAGATGCTGCTCCAAACGCACCGGAAGCAGCGGCACCGGAAGCAGCCCCGGCCCAGCAGACTCAGGAAGTCATTGTCAACGACAAATCCGCAAACGCCGGTTACGCCAACTTCTGTCGAGTCTCAAGTACTCCGGAAGAATTGATTCTGGACCTCGGTCTGAACCCGACGCCATACGCCACGGGCAAAGTCGAAGTCAATGTGACCCAGCGCATCATTCTCAATCACTACACCGCCAAGCGATTGTGGAGTGCATTGTCGATGGCTCTGCAAAGGCACGAACAGGCGTTTGGCGTTCTGGAAACAGACGTTCGAAAACGCGTTAAGACTCCCGCCGTCGACGGCCCAGCATCTTAGGTTGCCGCATTCAAAGAGTCAGAATATTGGGGCGAAGTACTTCGGTGCTTCGCCCTTTTTTCGTGAAGTAAACACGCCACATGCATCCTCCGCTGCGGCTTCACCCAGGCCCGGCAGCCTGCCATTTGCCGTGCGACCGTTTTTCCGGGCCGTGTCCCTCATGGACGGGATCTTGACAGCGACCATCGAGTTGCTGATCAGTGACATTTCAGACGTCCGTTACACTGCCATTCTCAACCGGAAATCGTTGACCAACGGGCAGAAAACGGACCTGACGAACGGCTTCGTTTCCCGTGGAATCAGGAACGCACGATTATGCCCGCGACTTCACGTTCCGAGCGATCCACGCCTATCCGAAAGCTTTCCTTATGTGCAACTGTTATGATCACATCCAACTGAAATCCTGAGCCAGCCGCGCCGCCGGTTTGTCGGGTTTTATGCTCTTAGGAAAGCGATCCAATGCTGTTCAGATCCTCGCTGCTTCACGCCTGCTTTGTTGTCCTGACCGTTACCCACACTTACGCCGCGTCGTCGCCAAACATTGTTCTGGTCATGGCGGATGACATGGGTTGGGGACAAACCGGATATTACGATCATCCGGTGTTGAAGACGCCCCACCTGGACGCCATGGCAGCCAACGGTCTGCGTTTTGACCGATTCTATGCCGGAGCACCGAATTGTTCTCCGACTCGTGCCACTGTCATGACCGGTCGAACGAATGACCGCACTGGAGTTCTGAATCATGGTGTGCCGCTGCGGCCTCAGGAACGCACGATTGCGCAGGCACTGCAACAGGCAGGGTATGCGACCGGACATTTTGGCAAGTGGCATCTGAACGGCCTGCGAGGCGTCGGTGCGCCGATTCTGAAGGACGATATTCGCGGCCCCGGAAGATTTGGTTTTCAGACGTGGTTGTCCGTCACCAACTTCTTTGACAGAAATCCGCTGATGAGTCGCATGGGCGTCTTCGAGGACTTTAAGGGCGATTCCTCTGAGATCATCGTGGATCAGGCGTTGGATTTCATCAAGAAACAGGCCGCGGCTGACAAGCCTTTCTTCACGGTCATCTGGTACGGCACACCACACAGCCCGTTTATTGCGGTGGACGAAGACAAGCAGGACTTTGGAGAGCTTGATCGGTCGTCCGCCGATCATTACGGCGAACTGGTGGCCATGGACCGCAGCATCGGTACGCTGCGAAAGGGATTGCGGGACCTGAAAATCGTTGATTCCACACTGTTTTGGTTCTGCAGTGATAACGGTGGTTTGCCGAGAATTTCGCCCGGCACCGTGGGCGACCTGCGAGGTTTCAAGGGCAGCGTTTATGAAGGGGGGCTGCGAGTCCCCGCGATTATCGAATGGCCGAATGGCATTTCGAAGCCTCGCATCACCAACTATCCATCATGCACCATGGACATTTTCCCAACGCTGGCCGACGTCGTCAATCTGCCGAAAGATTCTGCCACGGTGCCGCTGGATGGACTTAGCCTGAAACTGCTGTTCTCATCCGAAATATCCCGCAGAGACCAGCCGATTGGCTTCCGACACACCAATCGCACGGCATTTCTCGACAACCAGTACAAATTGGTCAACATGAAAGTGGGAAGCGACAGGTTTGAGCTCTACAACCTGGAAAACGACCCGACCGAATCGAATAACATCATCGACCAGCAGCCGGAAATCGCTGGTCGCTTGAAATCCGCATGGTCAAAGTGGAACGCTTCCATCGAAGCCAGCATGGCGGGAAAGGACTATCCGGAAGGCGCAGTGATTCCTCCGGACCCTGGGCCGAGGACGTGGACAGAAGTTGAGGCGTACCGGCCCTATTTGAGCGAGTGGAAGAAACGTCCGGAATACCGTTCTCGAATCAAATGACAGCGAATTACACGTGTCCGATCCAGGTTTCGCCGCAGTTCCTGCTGAGAGTGACTCGATTCGAATCGTCACCGCGCACCCCAATGCATGTTGCTCGCAGGCATCATTTGGTGTTGTTGAACAACGATGTGATTCCACGTTTTTGCTGATAAACCATTGGTTTCACTGGTTGAACGAAAAAGCGCACGGATTGGCACTTGGTTTGTAAATAAGAGTCCTGACACAAATTGACAGGTGCTTGAAACGTTCGTCATATCGACGGCGCGAACACCTGATAGTGTGAGGTTTCCCAATGGAGTCTTCTGAGTTTCTTGTAATGTGCAGCGGGCAGCCCGGTTTCCTTCGCAGTGTGGGCGCTCATTTGGCCGGCAAATGCCGACTGCTGGAATGCTACTCCCTGACTGAGGCGGCGCAGATGGTGCAACTGCATTGTCCGACAGTCGTGCTGATCGACCTGCGACGGGCCGCGTCTCAGCAGTTCGACCGTTCATGGGCCATGGCTCACAATTCACAAACGACGTTTCTGATCGTCGTCACCAACCTGAGTCAGCTGGATCAGTCGCACATTCCCGCAGAGATCGCTGAACGGGTTGTGCACGTCGAAGTCGACGCCGCGACCGGAGATTTATCGAACGTCGTTGCGGCAACGGAAGAATTGCTGGCGGGACAGGGGCAGGACTTCGCTGTCGCTGTTCACGAACAGGTCAGTGCCGTGGGAGCACCAGCGGTGCAGGACGCGGGAAGGCTCGCGGCTGCGGCCACAATTCGGAGTCCATCCGGCATGACGGAAGACATTGGTGTGCCCGTCGCACCTTCGACTCACAATCGAATTGCGGACATTCCGATGAAAGGCGATTCCTCCGGCAGCAGTATGGCGACCATTGCTGAACGTTACCGAACTCGCACACCGGCTCTGCGGCAGATGCTTGATCGCCTGGAAATCGCCGCTAAACACGATGTCACGATCCTGTTAATTGGCGAAACCGGTGTTGGCAAAACGCACCTCGCAAAACTGATACACGAAAGCTCAAATCGGCGAGAGGAACCGCTGTTGACAGTTCCCTGTGGTGCATTGCCCGGCGAACTGATCGAAAGCGAACTGTTTGGTCACGTCAAAGGAGCCTTCACAAGTGCACACGCCGGCAAAGACGGGAAATTTCTGGCAGCCGGTCGAGGTACGATTCTGCTGGACGAAATTGATGTACTGACGCCGGAACAGCAGGTCAAGCTGCTGCGAGTCATAGAAAAAGGTCTGTTCGAACCTGTCGGTTCCAATGAAACGCTGAAGGTTGAAGCTCGTATCATCGCCGCCAGCAATCTTGAACTGCAGCCACTGGTGGAAAAGGGACTCTTTCGGCCAGACCTCTACTATCGCCTGAACACATTGAGCTTCGACATTGCACCACTGCGAAAGCGGCTGCCGGACATTGAACCACTGGCCCGTTATTTCGTGCATCTTCATGCTCAGAAACACGGGATCGATGTCGTCGAAATCTGTGACGAGTTCATCAACTGTCTGGTCAGCTATCCATGGCCGGGCAACGTTCGTGAACTGGAAAATGCGATTCGAAGCTCTGTGATTTACAGCAGCGGCGGCAAACTGACAGTGGACACGTTGCCGCCAAACATCGTCGAAGGCTCCGCTGGTCCGGTGAACGATCCATCCGTCGCATCATTCTTTGGCGGCAAACGAGGAGTCTCTCTTGGCAATCGGATTGAACTGACCGAAAAGGACATTATCGAACAGGCACTGCTGAACAACAGTTTCAGCCGTACGAAGACAGCCAAGCAACTCGGGATCAGCCGTGTCACGCTGTACAACAAGATGAAAAAGTACGACATGATGCCCAAGGGGTGATCAGCGCAATCGCCGGAAAGGGAGTTTTCTGCTCAGCAGTCACAGGCTCAGCTGCAGAAAAATCGGCCCTGCCGGCATCTGTCGCCGGCGTCATATACAACACGAACGAACCGGATTTCGCTATCGTGCTCACCAACAGCCGTGTTTGTTCGGTTCGAGTATGGAAGGAAACCCCGCAGCTCACGTTTTATCACAGCTGTCCCGGAATATCGCTGGCCAATACCGTGGAAAGGCCTACCATTTTGGCGGCCCTGCGCTTTCGGGCGAGTATGTGGCCCGCGCGGTAGGGTTGCTGGCCCGCTCTCTGCCGTGCGTCATTTCCTGATTCGGCTACCAAACCCACACTGCACACAAATCGCCGAATCATCAGCTGCGGTGGTTGCTTCACGTGCGAAACTCAGACAGCGGGTATTCCGACACCGGAAGAGTGTCGGCAATCTCGGCCAGTTCCTGCAGTCGCTGCCAGCCTCGAGTGATGAGAGTTTCCTGTTTCGCCACGTATCCGCGATCCATTTCACTCTTGCTGAATGGTCCTTCGACCTCGACCACTTCGAAATTCGGGTCGGCGATAAATTGAGCCACCACAGCATTGCAACGAATGTGACGTTCCGGACTGGCCAGCAATTCCCGTGAGTCGATCTGACCGGTGACATATCTGAGGTACAGATCACTGTCGCCGATCAATTCCACTTCTTCGCCACAAATTTCGCACAGATATCCCTGGTCACATTTTACCATCGGACACTGTTTCTTTTGAAGTCCGTGAAAGCCCTGTCTCTCGATGACACCAGAGCCTGACGGAAGCCTTTGTTCGAATTGGTCTGCACACTAGTCAGCGACTGGCATCCGGATCCTGGTGCCCTGAATCGACGACAGCTGAACAAGTTCGTCGTCGGCAGCACGCAGATTCCCTTCGGTGGTTCGGTGAGTCATGATCACCAGTCGGGCTGAACCGTTTCTGGCAGCACTGTCGTCCGACGTTTCCTCCTGGTGCACGGATGAGATACTGATTCCGTTTCTGCCAAGCACATCCGCAATGTCTGCCAGCACGTGTGGCTTGTCGTCCACTGTAAAACGCAGATAGTAGCGACGACTGAGTGCACCAGATGGTTGCACGATCCGATCAGGTTGCGCCAGTGTGCGTAGAATTGACGGAAACGTCACCGCCGTTCTTCCGGTGGCGTAGTCAACGATATCGGCCATCACCGCGGACGCAGTCGGCAACTGACCGGCTCCGGGGCCGGAGAATCTTGTCATGCCGACGGCATCACCCCGAACCGCCACGATATTGTCGGCCCCATCTGTTTTCGCAATCTCTCGATCCGCACGAATCAGAGTTGGCTGGACAGACATTTCGAGTTGACTGTCATTGAGCCGCGACGTTGCCAGCAACTTGATCTTGTAGCCCAGGTCGGCCGCGACCTGCAAATCGAGAAGTTCAAGCCCATCGATGCCTTGCTTCACGAATGATTCCAGTGGCACTCTGGTTGAAAATGCCAGCTGTGTCAGGATCGAAAGTTTCTGTGCGGCGTCTGTTCCGTCAACGTCCATGGCCGGATCGGCTTCTGCGTAGCCGAGCGCCTGAGCTTCTTTCAGAACATCGTCATAGGTCTTCTCGTCGTCCAGCATGTGTGTCAGGATGAAATTGCTGGTGCCGTTCAGAATCGCTTCCAGTGACTGAATCTGGTTTCCGGCGAGAGCCTGCGTCACCGCAGAGATGATTGGAATTCCGCCCGCGACGGCGGCTTCGAATCCAATCGTGCGCTGCTGGTCGGCCGCTTGCTGAAACAGCGTCTCGCCATGCAGATACAGCAACGCTTTGTTGGCAGTGACGACGTCCTTGCCCGCAGCCAGCAGCCACGTCATGTAATCGAACGCCGGATCGGTGCCTCCGATCAGCTGGACGACCAGCTGAATTCCCGGATCAGAGATCACGTCTTCCAGATCAGCGGAGACAATGACATCGGCAGGAAGATGCTCCCGCGACCTGTTTACGTCCCGCACCACAACTCGCCGCAGCCTGACCGGTCTACCGGCACGAACCGCAATGTTTTGGGCCTGTGTGCTCAGAATTCGGGCGACGCCGGAGCCAACGGTTCCAAACCCAATCAAAGCAATGTTCAATTCCGCACGATTTGTCATAAGTGATTATGTGAATACGGTTTACGCTGTGCGATGGGACGAAATTCGGCTTTGGCCCGGTATAAAGATATGCGCGTACTATGTCGGACACTCTAAAATCACGTCGGTAACGCACGCGACAATCACCCCGGCGGCCATACTTCATCCTGAAAAACGTTGTGTTTTCCCTACGGTGCCGACCGTCCAGGATCACAGAATGGCCAAATTCTTAGTCTCTCCGTTAACTGAGGCCCACGGACGCGGATCATATCACGCCGCCGGAACCTCACCATCTTAGAATGTAAGGTTTTCACTTCCGGGCAGACGCCGGTTGAGTCCTCACGCGGTCTGTTTATACTGAGCGGCTTAGCACAGATTCCGCAACCTGGAAGTTTGTGGAGATGACGCTTGGCATCAGGGATATCCGGTCGGCGCAGCCATTCACCGGAGACGATTATGTTGAAACAAAATCAAATCGGCCAATTCGTGGACGATACAGCGACGGTGCGGCTTGGCGCCGTCAGCTACCTCAATTCACGCCCGCTGATCGAAGACCTTGAGCAACTGCTGCCTTCGTCGACCATCGAACTCGACTATCCCAGCCGTCTGGCGGATGCCCTTGCCGAAGGACAGCTGGATGTCGCGCTGATCCCGTCGATTGAGTACTTTCGACGGCCCGGCTACGAAATCATCTCCGATGCCTGTGTGGCGGCTCGGGGCGAAGTCATGAGCGTCAAGCTTTACTGTCGCGTGCACCCCGGAAAGGTGAAACGAATCGCGCTGGACGAAGGTTCTCGCACCAGTGCGACTCTGTCACGAATTATTCTGGCGGAACGGTATGGAGCCTATCCCGAGTCGGAACCGCTGTCGATGGAGTCCATGACCAGCGAGAGCAATGCCGATGCCGTACTACTGATCGGTGATCGAGCCATGCATCCTCCGCAGGAGGCTTTTGTCGAAGTCATGGATTTGGGGCAAATGTGGTACGAATGGACAGGGCTGCCGTTCGTCTTCGCCATGTGGGTGGCTCACCGCGACGCCGACACCTCCGGTGTTGCCAAAGCGTTGAGTGAATCGCGTGACCGCGGTCTGGCAGCGATTGAATCCATCGCCGCTGCGGAAGCCCCCAAACTGAATATCAGTCCGGCCGTGGCCCTGACTTACCTGACTGAAAACCTGCACTACCGCATGACGTCTGCGGAAAGAAGCGGGCTGCAGTTATTCCACGAACTTGCTTCTCAACACAATCTGGTCAATCAGAATGCCAACCTTGTCTTCTCCGATTTCGTCACTGCTTGACAAAGCCGTCGCCGGAAAACGGCTGACGCAGGAAGAAGGCGTCGCACTCCTGGAATCTCACGATCTGCCGTCGATCGGTGCGGCCGCAGATTCCGTTACGCGCCGTCTGCACCCGGAACCGTTCCGCACCTACAACATCGATCGCAACATCAACTACACAAACGCCTGCACGGCAGTCTGTGATTTCTGCGCGTTCTATCGCCCGCCTGAGCACCCCGACGTCTACGTACTGCCCATCGAAACTCTGCTGGAGAAGATTGAGGAAACGGTCGAGCTTGGTGGTGATCAGATTCTGCTGCAAGGCGGACTGCACCCCAAGCTGCCGATGGAATGGTACGAAGATATGCTGCGGACCATTAAGACGCGTTTTCCTCAGGTAAACGTTCATGGCTTCAGCCCGCCCGAAATTCACCATTTCACAAAGATCGCCAAACAACCTCTGCGAATCGTTCTGGAACGGCTGAAGAACGCAGGCCTGGGCAGCCTGCCTGGTGGTGGCGGCGAAATTCTTGTCGACCGCGTCCGTAAGGAAATCACACGAGGCAAGGTTCTGACGGACGATTGGCTGAATGTGATGCGGGTGTGGCATGAACTCGGTGGTCGGTCAACGGCAACCATGATGTTCGGTCACGTGGAAACGCTGGCCGAACGCATTGAACATCTGGACCGTGTCCGCGAATTGCAGGACGAGACCGGTGGCTTCACGGCCTTTATCTGCTGGACGTTTCAGCCGGACAATACCGACATGGCGGATATTCCGCCGGCCGGTGCGTTCGAGTACCTGAAGACGCAGGCCGTGAGTCGTCTGTACCTGGACAACATCCCAAACATTCAGTCATCGTGGGTTACGCAGGGCGAAAAAGTCGGGCAAATGGCACTGCTGTTTGGCGCCAATGACATGGGCAGCCTGATGATTGAAGAGAACGTCGTTTCGCAGGCGGGAACGGTGCACCACCTGTCGTTGGAAACGATCCGCCGCTGCATTCGCAACGCTGGTTACACTCCTCGACAGCGGAACGTTTTTTACGAATACATCGATGAAGCCGACGAAGTCGCTTTCCAGCCGCCTGCTCCGGTTCTGCCGATTCTGCCGCCTTCGACGGTCTCTTAGAGCTGACGCTCGAAGATCATCCGTCGCTACCGTCCGCCGTTCCTGTTCGTCGCTCCCAATATGCGCGCAAATCGGAACGTGTGTGTTCCAAAAGACCGCAAACCTGCCTGTCATTCGAGCGAATTTCCGCCTGGCTGCATTGGGTGTGGTAGCCTGACGATGCGTTGGCAGTGAATCTCGTTCAACCCGAGTTCGCCAGTCAACGCAGCTTAATTCTCCTGGTCGACTTTCGTGCGTTGAATTCGAAACGCCGGGTTACGAAGACTCGACTCACATAGTCAGGCTGCGGAAAATACGGCGACCGCCGTCCCAGACACTCCTCCCTTCGGTGAAAACAGCGACATGATTCGGGTTCACGGACTGACCAAGGAGTTTGACGACATCAACGGGGTCTTCCGTGCGCTGGACGACGTTTCGTTTGAAGTACAGCCAGGCGAAATCTACGGGCTGCTCGGTCCCAATGGGGCCGGCAAGACGACGTGCCTGAGAATTCTGAGCACGGTCCTGCGTCCCACGCGAGGCTTTGCTGAAGTCGCCGGCATCAATGTCATGCACGATGCCGAAGCCGTGCGGCGCAATATCGGTTTCATGTCGTGCAACACGGGCATCTACGACCGCATGACTGCTCGGGAAATGGTGGAATACTTCGGCCGGTTATACGGTATTCCCGAAGACAAGCTGCAGGAACGAATCGAAGAGCTCTTCGACATGCTGCAGATGAACGAAATTCGCGATCGACTGGGATCCAAGATGTCGACCGGGATGAAACAGAAAGTGTCGATCGCTCGTACTATCGTTCATGACCCACCGGTGATCATCTTTGATGAACCGACCACAGGCCTCGACGTGCTGGTGGCACGCAACGTTTTGCAGACCGTCGCGGACCTGAAGGAGCAGGGCAAGTGCATCATCTTTTCGACGCACATCATGCGCGAAGTCGAGAAGTTATGCGACCGGATCGCTGTTATCCACCGCGGACGGATCGTCGATGCAGGAGCGCTGCCTGAACTGGCCGACAGGCATGATCAACCGGACGTCGAAGAACTGTTCTTCGACCTTATTAAGAAAAGAGACAACGAACTGAACGAAGTGACGACGGCTTAGCTGCACATCGCCACTCAACAAGAGAACTCGACCTCTACATCACAAGCAGATCAATTCGCCAGACCCGACCAAACCAAACAATGAGCTGGAAAAACGTCAAACTGATTTTCCTCCGCGAAGTGCGGGACCAGCTGCGCGATCGGCGTACGTTGTTCATGATCACGATTCTGCCCGTCCTGCTGTATCCCATGCTGGGGCTCGGCATGGTTGAAATGATGCTGACCTTCAGCGAACAACGTCGTGTTGTGGTTGTGCTGAACGCGGATGAAATGCCAACGACGCCCGCGTTCTTCAATGAAACCGGCATCGACGAGCAATGGTTCAGCGGCGGCAAGGATGACGCATCGCGACTGCAGGTCGTCACCGACCTCTCCGTCGACACTTCCGAAAGCATCCCGGCATCCGGGAGGCGCGGAGAGCATTCGCCAGCGCAGCTCCTGCAGAACGGGAAAACTCTGGCGGCAAAGCTGGCAGAGCTCAAGAAGGCGTCCGATGAACGCGGCGCTAATGACAACCTGTCTGAGATTCAGGACCGACTTAGCAACGCCTTCGCAGACAGTGAGTTGCAGGTACTGGTCATCGTTCCTGAAGGTTACGCCGCATCAATCGCCGCGTTGCAAAACGCCGCAAATGTCGATGTCGATCATACGGATGAACAACCACCGTCACTGCTGGTTGTCAGAAACAGCGCAGATGACAAATCGGTGGTCGCCTTTTCTCGCGTTCAGGGTGCGTTGAATCGCTGGGAAGACGCACTACGGGCGCAGACATTTGAAATGGCGTCGTTAAGTCCGGCACTCCAGAATCCAGCCAGATTGCAGTGGGTGGAAGTGGCCCGTGGTGAAGAAGTTGCCGCCAATGTCTGGAGCAAGATGTTCCCGGCGATGATCGTCATTATGGCGCTCACCGGAGCGTTCTACCCGGCCATCGATTTGGGTGCTGGCGAAAAAGAACGCGGCACTATGGAAACACTGCTCATCAGCCCGGCCCGGCGAGTGGAACTGGTGCTGGGCAAGTTTTGCACCATTCTGATGTTCAGCATCGGTACCGCACTGATGAATCTGCTAAGCATGGGCCTGACCGGAAAACACATGGCCTCCACAATGGCCGGTGGCATGGGGGATGCGATCAGCCTTGAACTCCCGGGCTTTTATTCCCTGATGTGGCTGGTCATCCTGTTGATACCACTGGCCGCTTTGTTCAGTGCGCTGTGCCTGGCTTTGGCGACCTTTGCGAAGTCCACCAAGGAAGGGCAGTACTATCTGACTCCGCTGCTGATGGTCATTATGGGGCTGACGATGTTCTGTCTGTCGCCCGCCGTCGAAATCACGCCGCTGTACAGTGTGATCCCTGTCGTCAACATAGCACTGCTGTTGAAGGGACTGCTGCTTTCCACCAGCCAGTCCAGCGAACTGCTCATCTACGCCGTACCGGTAATGGTGTCCAGCATCGGCTACAGCGTTTTGGCGCTGTGGTGGGCCATCGATCTGTACAACAGCGAAGACGTGCTGTTTCGTGAAGCTGAGAAGTTTGACGTTCGGTCCTGGTTACGGAGCCTCAACCGCGACAAAGAACCCGTGCCTGCTTTTCACGAAGCTGGATTTTGCTTTGTCCTGATTCTGTTTCTGCAGTTCGTCGCAATGAACTACATGAGGCCGGACCTGTCCGGGAGTGACGTCGAAGCCGGGCGAAAGATTCTGCAGACGACGGTTATCCAGCAACTCACAATGATTGCGTGCCCCGCGCTTTTCATGGGGCTGCTGCTGACGACCAGTCTACGAGCCACGTTTCGACTTAGAATGCCGTCGCTGAATTCCATGCTGATGGGCGTGGGACTCGCTGTATTGGCTCACCCACTCAGCATTGAACTCAGCACTTTCATGGTGCAAAGCGGCATCCTGCCGCCGCCACCCATGGAAGGCCTGAAACGAATCAACGACCTGCTTCAATCATCGGATCTTTCGCCGTGGCTGATCATTACTGTCTTTGCGGTGACGCCTGCGATCTGCGAAGAGATCGCGTTCCGAGGATTCATTCTGAGCGGTCTGGCTCGAGGTGGGCGTCTGAAGATTGCAGTGATCGTGTCCAGTCTGATGTTCGGCATTATCCATATGATTCCGCAGCAGGCGTTCAACGCCGCGTTACTTGGACTGCTGCTGGGATTGCTGGCCGTGCATAGTCGCAGCCTGTTTCCGGCGATGGCATTTCACCTGTGTAATAACGCCATCGCCACGTTCCATGCGAAGAACAGCTTTGGTATTGAAGCAGACGGCGTGTTTTTCTCGAAGGAGGATGGCATGCTTCGTTACGAAATGCCGGTCCTCATTCTCTGTTCACTGGGCGTTGCCGCGATCGTTTATCGAATGGTAATAGATCTGCGGAAGGAACAGAAAGTCAAACAAGCCAACGCCATGAAGGCCTTCAACGCTCCTCCGGAATTGGCAGAACGTACGCCCGCCGGTGCGTAAGCCAAACGACGACCTGCTGCGGCGTAGCCTTCAAAAACCACATTAACGCCTGGTCTGTGCGACGCGCTGTCCGACTGACGATTCCCGCCGTTGCGCGACTTGTCTGCTTCGAAGCGGCTGCTACCCGTCGCACAGAGGTACGCTGGGGTTTGGGTCCTTCAGTAACTCCGCCAGCGTGGTTGACCGAAAGGCTCCTTCCATCTCCATGATCGCATTGTCCATTCTGCGATGCAGCGCACACAGTTGCACACCGTGGGTCTTGAGATCCAGCGGACAGGTGGTAATTCGCTGTATCGGATCCACAGCGTTGACCACGTCCAGAATCGTCAGGTCCTCGGGCGCCGCCGCAAGCGTCACACCGCCACCGATCCCCCGCTGCAGCTTTACGATTTCTTTGGCTCGCAGCCCCTGCAGTACCTTCGAAAGATAGGCCGGTGGCACTTTTGTCGTCGCCGCGATATCAGCGGTTTTCTGCGGTTCAGGCGCATGCTGAGCCAGATAGACGACAGCGCGGAGAGCGTATTCAACGGTCTGAGACAACATGTATTCCGGCCGAAAAAATAAAACTGGACATTGACATCCTATTTAGACGAGTTAATATAAACAGGATACTATTGTCCAGTTTAGTGCATCGCAACAAAAAGGTTCAAAATGAAAGTCACATCAGCAGTCGTTCTGGGGTTATTGCTGACTCTCGGAACTCACGGAAGTGCCGACGAAGCAAAGAAAACACAGTCTGACGCCGCCGTTGAACGAGCACGTCGCGAGGTCAGGATGCTGGACGACATCTATAAGACCAGTATTGTGTTGATCACGACGCACTACGTCCATAGCGACGATGATCTTCCGGCCGGAACGGCGTTCAAAGCCTTGTTTGCCGCCGTTCAGAAGAAGGGCTGGCACGAAGTTCGACTGCTGGACGCGACCGGCGAACCGTATAACGACGAAAACTCGCCAAAGAAGGGCTTCGAAAAGAGGGCGGTCAAACAGCTTCTGAACGGCAAGGCGATTTACGATGAGGTCGTCACGGAAGGCGACAAACGTTATCTGCTGGCGGCCACCGCGATTCCCGTCGTGATGGAAAAGTGCACGATGTGCCACGACAATTACAACGACGTTCCCAAAGGCCGGGCGATCGGAGCGCTCGGCTACAAGGTTCCGATTTTGGACTGACACCTGCGACGGCAAGCCGGCAGGCGCGTATCCCATGCCAATGATCTCGGGGTGATTCAGACGTGCAAGTCCGTTCGGCTGGTTGGCCGTGTGATGCCTGGAACGAGGGCCGTCGACGACACGTCGAACAGGAATCGCAGCGCTGGCATCTCAACGGAAACTCTTTTTCGCGATCAACATGGCCGCCGCTTCGCCGGCGGCCGTGGCCGCGTCATTCCTGAGGAGCCGGCGGCGTTTGATGTTCTTCGCGTCGAATGGCGGCGATGGAAATACCGCCGATCAGCATCAATCCGGCACTCGCGAAGTACGGCGTGGCGGCCGAAACGCCCAGCAATTGAATGCCAATGTACGGACCCAGAATTCGTGCCAGTGACGAAAGACTTTGGCCGGTTCCCAGGACGGCACCCTGTTCATCGTCGGCAGCGGACTGAGACAACAGCGACTGCAGCGACGGCGTCACTGCTGAAAATCCAATCGTAAGGATCGGCAGGATGTACCACAGCGAAGAATCCGGCAGTGTCCTGTTGCCGGTCAGTGCGATCAATATGAAGCCGACTGTCATCAGTACTACGCCGAACAGAGCCATGCGGTGTTCACCGATGCGGGGCAACATTCGTCGAACAAAAAGTCCCTGCCCCACCATCAGGATGGCACCAATGTATGCGAACAGCAGAAAGTTGCGTTGGGAGCTGTAACCGAATTCCCGCGTCAGCAGCGAAAGTGTGCTTTCGAACTGAGCAAACGCGAACGTCGTGATGAAGATGGCTGCCAGGATCACGGAAAGTTTTTTTGCGGTCAAGTGCTTGAAGACGGCTCCCAGCTGCAACAGGCCGCCACGTCGTGGGCTGGAAACGCCCGACGTCGTGACAGGCCGCGATTCCGGCAGCTTCACGATGGCCAACAGCAACGCCAGCGCCGACAGGACAGCCGCGACAAATCCAGGCAACGATGATGGTGGCTCCAGCAAATCCGTCTGGACCTGACTTCGCGGCTTCGGTTCCGTCAGGTACTGAGAAATGGTTTCACGGTCTGCGGCTTCAAGTTCGCCATCCGCTTTCAGCAGTATTGTCAGCTGTTGTGCAGACAGGGCGTCGTCGGATGCGTCCCACTGCTGAACGGCGGCGTATTGAGCGTCGTTCAACGCGATGGACGGATTTCCGGAAGTACACGCCGCACCGATCAGTGGACCAAATGTGAAACCAATGCCGAATGCAGCCCCGATCAGAGCCATGCCTTTGCCTCGCCCTTTTGCGTCTGTACTGTCGGCGATCACAGCTTGAGCAGTGGGGATCGTGGCTCCGGCGATGCCGGCGGCAATTCGCGTTATGAACAGCAGCGGCAATGCTCCCAGTCCGAGTAAAACGCCATCCCGCCCCAGCGCCGTGGCCACTCCGAACATGGCGTAGGCAAACGTTGAACCAAGCAGGCCGACGATCAGAACAGGACGCCGCCCGATGCGATCGGACAGAGCTCCCCACATCGGAGCGAACAGAAACTGCATTGCCGAGAACGATGCCATCAGCAGGCCGAGCTGCATATTGGTGGCATTAAAATGTGCTCCGTAGCGAGGCAGCAGCGGCAGCACGATCCCGAAGCCCAGCAGGTCAATAAACACGACGACGAAAACGGTCAGCAGCGTCGACTTTCGAACCTTCGATGCGGATGCGGCGGAATTGCCAGACGCGCCCGCGTCAGACTCGGATGCGGTTGTCTCGGATGGGTTTGTCATGTTGTGCGATGGCCGGAAAACGGGGGTTGGAGGGCGGACATTGGACAGAGAAACCCCTTTCCGTTCCAGCCCGGACGGTTGGTCATTGGCCGCAAACTGAAATGTGGCCGTCTGGCGACCCATTTATGGGACTCCCGCGTGGCGGATGTGCGACGGACAGCGAATCTCCGCGGCCTGGCCATGAGCGCTTCCGTAAGGTCGTCCGGAATCCAGGAAAGCTCCGTGCATCGACATCGCCTGCCTGTAACAATTCATCTCTGCCCCTTTCGTGTTATTTCGCCGACGTAAACGACACCGCGTCCATGAAAATCCTTCTGCTTGCCGACATCCACGCCAATTGGCCCGCGCTGTCCGCGATCGACGAATCGTTTGACGTATGTCTCTTTCTGGGCGACGCAGTTGACTATGCCACGGACCCTGTGCCCTGCGTCGAATGGATTCGTAAAAATGCCTCATACTGCGTGCGAGGCAACCATGATCACTCCGTGGCGCAACGAGTTGCGGTGCGTCCTAAAGGCACTTTTCGTCGGATGGCAGCCGCAATGCGTGATCAACACTTCAAAGTGCTGACCGATGAACATCTGACGTGGCTTGCGCAACTGCCCGTCACTCAGTATCTGACCATCGGCGACCATTCGTTCCTGCTGGTCCACGCAACTCCACGAGATCCGATGGATGAATATCTTGCGAACGTCAAGGACGATTGGGAGCAGCGACTGGAACACGTGAACGTCGACTTTGTCTGCGTCGGTCACACTCACATGCCGATGGATCTACAGCTGGATTCCACGCGGGTGATTAATCCCGGCAGCGTCGGTCAGCCGCGCGACGGAGACGCTCGAGCGGCCTATGCCGTCATCGAAGACGGACAGGTTGAATTCCGACGAGTGGACTATGACATCGACCGCACAATTCATCACATGGAAGAATCCGGAATTGACGAAGACGTCATCCGCCAGGCGCGGATGATTCTGCGATCCGGCGGCAACCCCGCGACGAACGGGGCATCGCATGTTTAGAATTCACCTCGCCGCGTTTCAAAGCCCGCGTTTTTTTCACAGTTGCAGGCTGGCAGCCTGCCCTGCGTCTGAAGTGCGAATCGCCAATATGCCATGACGTCGCCCGAAACGTCGCCGCCCGCGTTACTCGAACGGGTTCTTCGGCTTCGCAGGCTTCTTGAGCGCTTCGGCGATTTTCTGATCGGCGGGACTAAGAAGATTGATCGGAACGCTCAGCTCTTTCCCATCTTTTCGCTTGAGTACGATTTTTGTGCCGTCGAACCGAACGAACTCCGCTTCCACCTTAAATTCACCGCTGGTCCATTCCCGCAGTCCGCGTCCTTCGTTCGACTTTTTTTCGTCCGCCGTGGCAAACGGATCGTCGCCCGCTGTCGTGGCGGTCGTCATTTCCTTTTTACCCGCTTCCACAATCGGATCCAGTTTCAGCCACAGCTCTCGCGCTACCCTGTACACGCTCAGCACGTTGTGAGTCTGCAGCTCCTTCACACGCATGGCGACGTCAAAGTCGTCAGGATGAGGCACAAATCTGCTCATGCTTCTCAGCCGCTGGGCTATCGTCGGCCATTTGGAGGAATTGAGTTCGGCCAGAATCTGTTTCTTCTTTTCCGGGTCCAGCTTCTTACCTTCGGCGGCCTTGGCCGCGGCATTTGCCTTTGCCGAACGCTCAGCGTGAGCTTTCTGAGCCTTCGCAATCATGTCCTGACGCGCCTTTTGCTGCGTCTGGTAGTCTTCGACAGGGATACGGTGATAGGCGATTGTCATTGGGGTTGTCACGGTTGAACCATTTTCGGTCACGGTAACCGTCCGTTTCATCTCATGTGATTCGGGAACGCCGAGTTCGCGATTAAAGATAAAGGTGCCCGTTCCTTTGATCTCGATCGCCTGACCATTTTTCTTTGCGGCCGGTGAAACCAACCGATACGTGGTCGCAATCGTCACCAGTTTTCCGTCGTCCTTCTGGATCTTGTAGGTAGCGGATTCAGACCCTCCCGTTGTTACGGTTTTGTTTCCTCGGAATGGTCCGCCAAAGAACGGTGAGTCTTCTTCTTCAGTGATCGAAATGCCTGTTCCGACCTTCCATGCCTTCTGATCGCCTTTCGGCAGGGCTTCGAACGGCAGGATCGAAAGATTGCCGATCAGATACGGGAGCTGCGATTGTCCCGTCAATTTACGGATCTCACCGCGACGTCCAACGACCACCTCATTGGTCATTCTGGTCAGTCCTCCCATCGAAACTCCGCGTCCCATAAAACCTGGAATCGAAGGACCACCCGGACCGCGAAAGCCGCCAAATCCACCTCGGCCGGCTCGGCCGGTGGAACGCGACTGCGTCGTCCTGCGGGACAGACTGCCAACGTAGCCAACGGTGAACTGTTCGTCTGACGATTGCTTACCTGTGAAAGCAATCGTCCCGGTCATCGTGTCCCTGGACGATGTTGTGGTCGCAACGATATTCACTTTATAGGGAACAACCTGTTTCGGCGCAATATTGTAATTGAGTTCGGCGGCGTCCGAC
>JBDONA010000433.1:0-4072 GCA_039831575.1 Fuerstiella sp.
CTGGACACCATTACGCTGATGGTGGAAAAAGTGCGGGTGAGCTGAAAAAGGTCGAAGTGGTGCCAAACGCTCTTGGTGCTTAATACTGAACTTCTTGCTTTTCCAGCCCAACACCGCACAAGCCGGCTTCTGGTGTTTGATGCGTCGCCTGGTGTGAGTTCTTTCGTGAGCCAGTAATAAACGGATCGTAGTTGCCGGTCGTAACCGGACCTGACTTTCGCGTTTTCTTTTTCATTTCTCTAAATATGCCATAACTCGTTTCTACCATTACGTTTGCAATAGTCTTGCCGGGCCGCATCGGGGCTGAAAGCTGTTGCGATCAACCCGCATGGAATTGCGCTCGCGAAGATTCCCTATTACCGACAAGACCGTCCGTTGAATCAGGAACGGACAGTAATCCGGTGACGCGGATTGTTGGAAACGTCATTGGCCAGCGTCTGCTCATTTACATTTCCTGGGTTTTGCCGGTCCACCTGACCGGATTTCCTAAACGGAAAAGGCGGCATAAACCGAACTTAGAGTTGGGAACATCCTTTCTTGTGAGGATCGCAGTGCGCTCGTATGTGTTCAGCGCACATTAGCGGTCCTTGCTCGGTTGACCGTCACCTACGTCTATCTCTATCTTTTCTGACTCCCTGTTGGGTACTTCAAATGCTTCTCAACACCTGGCTTGCAACAGCGAAACGACATCTTTTGGGATCTGCTTCCGGTTCGCGCCGAAGTGGTCCGTCCCGGAAAAAGCGTGTCAGTTCCGGCGAACAGCTGGAAAGCCGAACTCTGCTGACTGCTCTGATCATCAACTCGACCAACGTCGACGACTTCGTTGACGCGGCCGGCACTTTGTCCGTCACGAACAGCGATCTCGGCACGCACGACACGTTAGTGATCGAAGATGTTGCGATAAACTCCACGGGCGACGGCATATCCATCGACCTGTCGGGCATCACACTCACTCGACTCGCGCTCGAATCGATTGATGTCAATGCCTTCAGCGGCACGGCCATCGATGTCAACCTGACGAATGTCCTGGGAAACCGGACGATTACGTTTGAAGATATCAGCGTGAATGCCGGGACGGGCAACGGTATCGACCTGACTCTCGACAACTCAGATTCATTCGCGGTGACTGTCGAGGATTCATTCCTGCCCGGTGTCAGCATCAGCGCCATCAACAACGCTGACATCATTCACGGCATCGTTACGGAAAACCAAATCGTTGCGCCAACCAATGTTACCGGCGTCCTGCTGAACGTCACCAGCGGCGGCTCTGCGGACGATTTTCAGATCATCAACAACCGTGAGATCAGCGCACTTAATCGCGACGCTGTGCTGGTCAACCTGGTTGATGCGCCTGTGGATGGGCTGAATATTTCCAACAACGTGATCGGCAACGAGCCGGGGGCGGACGTGTCGTTCCGGGCAGAAGGAGATACGTTCATCCAGCCGTTCGAGCTGAAGAACAATGCCAGCGACGGCGAGTTGCTGACACAATTCATGCTGGACCTGCGACCTCTTGGCCTGGTGTTTGAGACCAATACGTACCAGCCGGTGAATGACGCGAACGGGAATAACACGGGGACAACCACCGGTGCGGGTGCCGGAGTTCTGAGCAACAACAATCAGGTCCTGACGATCAACTTTACTGACTTCGATTCCAGTCCCAGTGAAACATTTTTGTTTGTCGTGGACGTGGACAATGCCCCGGCGATACCCGGCGATCCACCCATCGATTTGAGTGTATTCGGCCGGGACCTGATTGGTGCGCTGGTCGACTTCTCCTTTGGCCCCGGATTGACCAGCGGCCCCAAACAGGTCAGTGGCACAATGATCGGCGATGCCAGCGTGTTTAACGCCTCGGTTTTCGCTCGAGGAGCCGGAACTGCCGCGAACTTCCACGGGATCAACCTGAACCTAACGAATTCACCGTTGACCAACGCTGTTGTTTCAAACAACATGATCACTGGAGTCGCCGGTCACGGTGTGCTGGTGGATGCACGGCAGCAAAGCGACATTTCGGCGGTCATTCGTGGGAACGAAATCATTTCCGGGGGCCAGGATGGACTGCGATTTGACCTGCTGGACAGCAATTTTACGGGAGGTGTCGTCGACAACACGATTGGCGCCAACAGTGGTCACGGCGTTAACTTTCAGCCGTCTGTAAGCCGTACCGGTTTGGTGGAAGCGGCGATCGACGGCAATCCGGTGATTATCACATCCACGAATCATCAACTGCTGACTGGCGACGAAATCATCATCCAGGGCATGGTCAATGATGATCCCACGGTGAATCATCCAGGAAACGGACGGCACACTGTCACCAGGATCGACAACAACAACTTCAGTCTGCAGGGTGTCAGCGGTCTTCCGGCCTCTGTCGTCTATGTTGGTGGTGGGTCGTGGTATGTACCGGACATTCAAGCCGGTGGTTTCGCCCGTGGTCTTGTTGAAATTGATGTGCAGGCCACGGAACCGCAGGGCCGAATCCAGGCGATCCAGAATCCCGGTGGTGGTGGCGACGTGCAGCTCACTTCCCTTGATCATGGATTAGCAGCCGGCGATCGGGTCCGGATCAGCGGTGCGGTGGGCACTCTGATCAGTGGTATTCAGGTCTTCAATATTACCGTCATCGACAATGACACGTTCTCACTGGACGGCGCCCTGGCAGGCGGCGCCTATGATACTTCCGGCGGACTGGCCACGTGGACCACTAATGTTATAGAAAACACGAGCAGCACGGGTGATATCGTCGTGACTTCCCGTGCACATGCGTTAGTGACAGGTGATCAGATTCGAGTCGTCAACGTCAGTCTGGTGGACGACACTGTTCCGGCAGCAGCCAACGGTACATGGACGGTAACTCGTTTGACCGACGATACCTTCTCGTTGCAGGGATCTACGGCAAATGGGGCTTACCGCCTGGGGACCGGATATTGGATTCCCCTTGCTGAAGCGACATTTACCGGCGACATACTTCCACAGGTCGTTTCCGGTAACTCGATCAGTGGAAACGAGAAGGCCGGTTTCTATGTAAATCTGACGACCGGCACACGGTTCGATGGCGACCTTGTCTTCAACACGGTTTCCGGAAATGCGGCAAAGGGCATTCATATAGAATCACACAGTTTCGGTCTGGGCACGGAACTGCCTCTGGATCCGAATGACGCCAATGCGGTGCCCAGCGTGCAGGACATCAGTTTTAACGTCAACATCGGCACGGCCACAACGGACGGAAACCAGATTGAAAACAACGTTCAGGCGGGAATCGTCATTGAAGCCCTGGACTTCGCTACGGGGTCATTCGAAATTCAGGGCAACCGCATCAATGCCAACATCGACGACAATAATTCCATGACTCCGTATCAGGGGGATGGCATTGTCGTCCGCCTGGCCAGTGATCTGCGTGGCGCCGAAGCGATCGCTTTTCTGTCGGAATCCATTATCGTCGACAATCAAATCGGCGTTGATGCTCGCGGCAACGAGGGGAACGGTCTGTCATTTTCGATGACCGACCGGACCAAGATTCAGGATCTTGAGATCAATAGCAACTTCTTTTTGAACAGTAAATCCGGGGATGGATTTCATTTTGTTCGCACCGAAGACGCTGACCTGAATCAGGTGATTTTCGACGACAATGACGCCACCAACAATGCGGGTGACGGCTTCGATCTGTTTGCTGAAAACACCGTGAAAGACCGCCTTGACTTCACGATTCGCAACAGCCGAATAGAGAACAACGGCGAATACGGTATACGGATCGAAGTCCAGGCGGATGCCAGGATTGACGTGGATATTTCGGGCAGCAGCGTACGGAAGAACGGTATTAGTGGCAACGGGTTCAATCCGAATGACGGGGCCGGAGCGACCGGGGCAGCGGGTGGCGTTGGGATTCATGGGTTCCAGCAGGTGGACGTCAATTTCAATGCTGTTGAAACCAACTTTTCCGAAAACTTTGGTGACGGCTTCAGCGTGGACGCGGAGTATTTCTTCGACACTCTCACGGTCAATGCCACTTTTGTGGATAGCGACCTGAACGGGAACACCCTGACAGGCTTCAGAAGTGTCGGGGCCGCCT
>JBDONA010001127.1:0-4072 GCA_039831575.1 Fuerstiella sp.
CCCTCAGCGTCACCTCGCAGGTCAGCAGTCCCCTGCGTCACCGTCGCACTTTCACCGATGAATGCCAGGCCGTGTTCAACGGTCTCTCGATACGGTCCTTCCTTCACATGAGTGTGGCCCGCGCCCAAAAAACAAAGTAACGCCAGCGATGTTGCACCGACCTCGGTCTTTCGATATCGACCGGGGATAGCGCCCCGTCCCTGCTTCGCAAAACTCCACGATCCGTTCTTCTGCTGAATCGTCTTCAACCACTTCAGACCTGAGACAACGGACTTCTCGCTGTCGGCCGTACCGCCGTACTTTTTTAACGCCGCCTGTTTACCAGCTTCGGACCGACCACCAAATTCACCCTTTTTGTACAGCACCTCCATCTCGGCATCTGTCGGCTCCAGCTCGAGGGTAAAGTCGCGGTCCTGTGTGTCGATCATCAGATCGTCTGTCAGCGCGTCCTCAAGATCTGAAACCAGTTGTTTCATGTTGCTGTTCGTGTCCAGATCCTGAATGGAATCCGGCTGCAGAATCGCTTCGATTTCGATGATCTCCAGCAGGTCTTCCGTATCCGAATCAGCGCGGCTGACGATCAGACCGAACAGACGCCCGGCCGTGTCTGGCGGCAGAGCGTACAGAGCCATCACGAAAGCCACGGCCAGATGAATGACCAGGCTGATCGCGACCGTCAGGATCTGCTGACGGTGTCCCATCAACCAGATGGGTAGTGTGTGAGTCACAACGCCGCGACTGCGGGTAGCCTGTCCAGCAAGCCAGATCGTCCAGCCGGGGGGATGTCCGCGTCTTCGTTTTCGTTGTGTCTTTTGCTGCACCTGCTGCAGCACGGACGGCATTGGTCGCGGTTGACAGTTCGTTCCGGACGTATCCTGGCCATCGACGCCGGTAGCGCTGTGATCGATGGATTCAGCTTCAGTTATCGAACCGGAGTCGTCCATTGTGATGCCGCGAACAGACAGTCAGAAGACAGCAGTGAGAGCGTCGCCATGGCAAAGTAAACGTCAAAAGACGAATGACTTCGACAAATTTTTCCTGGCAATGTGGGATTTTGTGACGATTCCAACGGGATTCGATCGAATTTACACGCGGCCGGCATCTTTTGCGGTGGAGTCGCTGATCTCCGCTGAATTGATCACTGAGAAAATGGTCGCTGCCGTCATTCAGAATCAGCTGCAGCAGGAAGACTTGCCTTCGGTCGCGCACTGACTTACCTGGTGCGTCTGGCCAAGTTGCTTCAATAACTGAGCCGACTCGTAGTCGCCAGCGGTGATGTCGAACCCCAGATCGCTGATCATGTTGAAGTCTTCCATCGCCTGCTGACCTGGCGTTGTCAGATAGTCGCTCACAAACATGGAATTCGCCGCGTACAGCCCCATGGCCTGCATGCTGCGAAGATTCACCTCACGACCACCTGCAATTCTCAGTTCCGTCTTCGGATTGGTCAGACGAAACATAGCCAGCACCTTCAGGCAATAGCGTGGATCCAGCTCAACCGGTCTGCCCAGTTGAGCACCTTCGATGGGGATCAGAAAGTTGACCGGGATCGAAGCGACCTCCAGTTCTGCCAGCTTCAATGCAACATCGACGACGTCTTCCCTGGTTTCACCCATGCCGACAATCATGCCGGCACACAGCTCCAGTCCGACGTCACGACAGGTGTCCAGGGTATCGAGGCGGTCCTTGAAAGTGTGAGTGGACACGATCTGATCGTGGAAGCGTTCACTGGTATTGAGGTTGTGGTTCACCCGGTCAACGCCCGCCTCTTTCAGCTTCGCGGCCTGTTCCGGCTTCAGCAGCCCAAGGCAACAGCAGATGTGCAGCCCGTATTCGCTTTTGACCTGTCGGACAACGTTGCAGACGTGATCAACTTCGCGATCTGACGGGCCACGTCCGCTGGCGACGATGCAATAAGTACGAGCTTTGCTTTCGAAGGCCTTCCGCGCACCGTCCATCAGACGTTCTGCGTTCAGCATGGCGTACTTTTCGATAGGCGCTTCCGAATCTTTCGCCTGCGAACAGTAGCCGCAATCTTCCGGACATAATCCGCTTTTGGCGTTCTTCAGATAATACAGCTGCACGCTGTTGCTGAAATACGTCTGTCGGACGCGAAAAGCCGCCTCCAGAATCGGCAGTAACTGATCGTCATCGGCCTCCAGCAGGCTCAACGCGGCCTCCTGGGAAAGCACTTCCCCGCGCAGAACAGAATCGGCCATGTCGGCCCATGTGGCGGACGTTGAAAGCGTGGTAGTATCAGCGGACATCAGTGGCAGTTCCCAGGGGCCTTTTGCGAGAATTCATACGTACGGCTCGCCGGCAGCAACGGATCGAATGAGAGAGTGTCGCCGCCGGGCGAATTTGGTGTACCGAAGCGGGAGTCTATCGTTGAATAGATTGACTCAACAGCCTTTTCGCGGCCCAAATCCTCGTTTCGGCACGAGTTGCATGAGGATGCTGCGGGGAGCCCGCAAACTCCGCTGCTAACGGAGAAGCCACCTGAACGTAAACACGATTCTGCAGACGGGTTTACTCCGGACGGCACGGGCGTGGCCCATAGGACGACACTCAGGCCGTGCGGATCGTCTGCCACGGTTTGTCCTCCGTGAACGGGTCAAACAGGACGGCGAGTTTCGCTGCGGCAAGCTCTCGACCGGTCACGAAGCGGCCGGGGCGAGTCCACTTCTGCAGCATGGCTGCGTCGACGGGAAACAATTTGACCAGCAGTTGATCCAGATCGGCTTCCAGTTCTTTGAAGTGGCGA
This sequence comes from Fuerstiella sp., assembly GCA_039831575.1. GTDB lineage: Bacteria > Planctomycetota > Planctomycetia > Planctomycetales > Planctomycetaceae > Fuerstiella. The sequence continues at coordinate 2,765 of JBDONA010001127.1, forward strand.
GCCCACTCCGTGGCTTCTTCCAGACGAACGTCTTCTTCGGACTGCCACCGCATCGGGTGAAACAGCAGTGTGCTGACGGCGGTGACGAATCGCTTTTGACACGCTGCGAACGGCATCAGCGCGGCCGAGGAACATTCTCCCACGACAACACCCGTGGCGTTCAGTTCGCGGGTCTTGATCAGCGTTGCCAGAGCAAGTCCGGCATACACGCTGCCTCCGGCAGAATCGAAGTAGATGACGCCTTTGCTGCGCAGTGGCAACTCAACAAGACGGCTCAGCAGATCTGACTGCCGGTCCGAAAGATCACCCGAAATCACAAGTTCCCAGGGCCCGCGGTTTTCGTCGCGCGGATTTCCATGTGGTGCTGCGGGGTAAGCGCCGAGTTTTCGGAGGGCAGGTTCTTTGTCCATGGTCTGATGCGTTATGGTGCGTCCACGAAATGTGTAACGGCATTTGAGCGAGGTTCAACAGGATTTGCAGAGCGCCGGGCGCTATATCAGAACCAGACCCAGTCTAACTCTCGTCTTCGTATTTGGGTACGTTGGGTTCGGGGACTTCGGCGATCAATTTTTCAATGATGTCATCTGAATCCATACCTTCCGCCTGAGCCTGAAAATTCGTGCACACTCGGTGACGCAGTACTGGAATGGCCACTTTGCGAACATCATTTGTAGTGACGTTGGGGCGACCGTCCATGGCTGCCATCGCCTTGGCCCCGGCAATCAGGTTTTGCCCGGCTCGGGGACCGGCACCCCAGTCCACCATCTGTTTCACAAATTCCGGCGATGCCTCGTCGCCAGGGCGAGTGGCGCGGACCAGTCGCGTGACGTAACTGATGATGAACGGTGAGGCCACGATCTGTCGAATCTGTTTCTGCAGGTAAAGGATCGCTTTTGCCGAGAGAACCTTACGAACCTCAGCCTTCTCGCCAGACGTTGTCGCTTCCAGAATCTTTTCCTCTTCGTCCAGCGACGGATAATCCACCTTCACGTTAAACATGAACCGGTCCAACTGAGCTTCCGGCAACGGGTAGGTGCCCTCCTGCTCAATCGGGTTCTGTGTCGCGATCACGAAAAACGGCTCGGGAAGGTTATAGGTCTTCTGCCCCACGGACACTTCGCGTTCCTGCATCGCCTGCAACAGTGCGGCCTGGGTCTTGGGCGGCGTGCGGTTGATTTCGTCAGCCAGCAGGACATTCGTAAAGACGGGTCCTTCCACAAACCGGAACTCACGACGCCCCTGTTCGGTTTCTTCCAGCACGTTGGTGCCCGTAATATCCGACGGCATCAGGTCGGGCGTAAACTGAAT
>JBDONA010000689.1:0-18282 GCA_039831575.1 Fuerstiella sp.
CAACGTCACGCGAAACCACACTTGCACGTCCATCGAAGAACTCATGGACCGCGTCAGCACTTACATCAAAGCTCGAAACCGGAAGCTCGAAACGATTCCGGCCTGAATCACGCAAAGTTATTTAGCCGCCTGTCCGGAAAGCCGTTGCGTGGCACGGTCGGTGCGGTTGGAATATTGAAAATGTTTGGCGGCAGCTCGTCATGATGTGTGGCCTTGCGTGACCGGTGCGGAAGATAGAGCAAACACGGAGGTTTGGTGGTTTCTCAACGCCCCCAATCGGGCGCGCGGCACTCCCGAACGACTGTGTCAGCTTATCGCGAGCGCACCGCTTCTGAACAACTTCAGTAAGTTGTGAGTCAGGCAGATAAGATTCCATTCGCCCTGCATCTTTTCAAGGCCTCGCAGCAGGAAATTGCGAAACCCCTGACACTGTTTAATCTGGCCGAACACCGGTTCGATGATCACTTTTCGCCGCGCGTACTCGGCTCGTCCCTTCTTCGTTCGGTTTCGGCGAGCCATCTTTTGTTTGGCAGTCAGATCCTTCGGTGGCCGGCCTTTCGGTGCTTCCCGCACTTTGTCATTGTGCTTCTGGCGGCCTGTCGCGATGAAGACGTCGTCGATGCGGTCGTTCGCATCCAGCGATTCCATGTTCAGTTCGCTGAAGTAACCCGCATCTGCGGTAAACGCTCTAATGTTTTCTGTGATGCCCGTTGCATCAAGATTGGAAATCGTCTGTTCGACCAGCGGCACTGCCTGACGAACATCGTTCGCCTGATTCGTCACGTCCGCCGCAATAATGATCTGCTGCTCATTCGCCACCGCCTGAGCATTACCGCACTGATCGAAACCCTTATTCGAAGTCTTCATGATCTTCGATTCGGGATCCGTGAAATTGCGTTGTGCTTTCGGATCCGGAACCGCTTCGTCAGGATTGGTACGATGGTTCCGACCTTCCGATTCCATCTTGTCGACATGGTCCTGAGCCTTCTGGCGAGCCGCTTCTTCCAGAGCTTTTTTCGCCTCCATGATCTTCGCCAGTCGGCTTTCACGGCGTTTCAGTTCGTCAGGGATTTCGTCGCCCGCCAGATCGCCAAACTCATCATCATCATCGCCATCTGCATCGTTCGCTCGAGCCAGCAGAACATCAATCTCCTGTTGCAGTCGTTCCACTTCCGGTCCCATGCGATCGTAGCTCATCGCCTTGTTTCGTGACGCGTTCGCTTTGATTTTCGTGCCGTCCAGTGAGAGCCGCCCTACCTTCAACAGGCCTGCTTCACGACACAGCACAAGCACTTCCAGAAACAACGGCTGCAGATGTTTCAGATGCCGAGCTCGAAATTCGGCGATGCGACGAAAGTTGGGAATATCTTCACCCACGATGACTCGAAAGGCGGCGTCCGTGGCACATTGCTGCATGATCTTACGCGATGAAAACACACCCGAACTATAAGCATACAGAAGCAGAACGAGCATCATCCGAGGATGAAAGGGGGGCTGACCGCCGTTGTCGCCCCCGTAGTCTTCAACGATCGGCGAAATATCGATCTGAGCGGTCACGTCCAGCAGAAAGTAAACCAAATGATCTTCAGGCAGCCAGTCTCTCGGAGACGGTGGAAACAACCAGCTCGCATCAGGCTGCCATTCGCGAAACTTGCGACTCATCCGTGATCCCGTTCAACAACTCAAAAAAGAATGTTCCGTCAACCCAACCCCAATTACACGATTGCGCGAATGATATCCAGGGTGAAACAGGTATCCGGACAGGCTGCTAGGCGAGGGGAGGATCCGGCGCGGTGGCCCTCTCCTCGCTTAGGCTCGACTCTCCCAGAGGGAGAGTGAAGTTGCTTCTGATCGATCAACAGTGTTAAAGCGGCCTATGTCACGCCCGTGCGCTTGTCTGTAGTCTGGCATCGCACGAAGATAAGGTTTGCTGGTGTTTCGATTGGCACAGACGTCTGTACACATACTCGCGACGCGTCGGAGTGACTGACATGATTCGAATTCTGCAGGGTGTGTCTGGCCTGATCGCAGTTGCACTCATGGTTGGGGTCTCCGCGGCGGCGACGCCGCAGGCAACGCTGCCACAGCGACCACCGAATGTTGTCTTCTTTCTGGTTGACGATCTTGGTTGGACCGATCTTGGCTGTTACGGCAGCGATTTTTACCGGACGCCGAATATCGACAGGCTCGCCGCGGCCGGGATGAGGTTTACGCAGAATTATTCGGCCTGCAATGCCTGCTCGCCAACGCGTGGGGCGCTGATGACCGGGATGTACCCGGCCCGCACGCATCTGACGGATTGGATTCCTGGGTGGGGCAAACAGTACGGTGGTTTTCCACTGCTGCCGCCGCAGTGGACGCGACACCTTGAGCAGCAACACACGTCATTGGCCGAAGCGTTGCATGACGCCGGCTACACGACGCTGCACATGGGGAAGTGGCATCTGGGTGGCCCGGGAAATCTGCCCGAAGACCACGGCTTCGATGTCAACATCGGCGGCTCCATTCGTGGATTGCCCCGTAGCTACCACTTTCCGTATGGTGGCGAGGCGATGAAGTGGCACAGCGGTCTGTCAAAGTCGCAGCGCGAGGAACGCTATTTGACCGATCGTCTGGCCGATGAGGCGGTGGCACTGATTGAGCGTACAAAAGACAAACCGTTCTTCCTGTACCTCTCATTCTACGCCGTCCATGCTCCGATTCAGGGGCGGCCTGATCTGGTTGAAGAGCATCGACAACGGCCCTCGGGAGATCGTCACAGGAACCCCGAGTATGCCGCCATGGTGGAAGCCGTCGACGAGGCTGTCGGGCGGGTTCGTGCTGCTCTGGAACACAGCGGTGTCAGTGACCGCACACTTATCGTGTTCACGTCCGACAACGGCGGTGTCTGCCGTACGACGAGCAACAACGCACCACTTCGCGGCCAGAAGGGACAGCATTGGGAAGGCGGCACGCGTGTGCCGGCCATCGTGCACTGGCCCGGTGTCACGCCGCCCGGGAGTGTGTGCGCACAGCAGGTTATCACGATGGATTATTATCCGACGATTCTCGAAATCACCGGCGCAGCTGGTGACGCGGCGCACAATGCGAATGTTGATGGTTTATCTCTGGTTCCGCTGTTCAGGAACCCTGCGGCGTCCCTGGGCCGCGACGCGCTCTACTGGCACTATCCTCATTACAACCCGTTTGTCGGCATTCCCTATGGCGCGGTTCGCAGCGGCGATCATAAGCTGATCGAATACTACGAGGACGGTCGCGTGGAATTGTACGATCTGTCCAATGACCTGAGCGAAGAGCATGATCTGGGGGCGGCACAGCCTGAAATAGCAGCGCGGTTGAAGCGGCTCCTGCACGAACACCGCGATCGCGTCGGAGCACAAATGCCCGTACCGAATTCCGATTACAAGGCTGTGAAATAGCTGTCCGCGGCGATGGCAAGGCATGGCCGTTGGCGACGTCTGTTTAATCACAGTTAAAATGTCGCCGGCAGGTGGGGCGTAGAAGTGAATGGTTGCAACGTTGGATCGGGTGGTCGGCGTTGGAGCGAGGTACGAGTGCAACCTCGGGGCTTCCTTCGCAGGCTTAGTCCAGCCTCCGGACACCCATCAGCCCGAAACCACATTCCGTTATTGTACACTCAGCGGTGAACCCGCCCTCGTTTGTCGCAAACCGGACGTGGATCCAGTATCTTCAGATCTGAACAACCTCTCACCAAACAAGAATCTGCAATGACATCGTTGACTCTTCGACTGACGTTTTCCGCACTGCTTGTCGTCGTGCTGTGCGCCAATGTGACCACATCCGACGCACTGGCGTTTGATGAGACCGAACCGACCTCCAGCGAAACGAAGAAGGATTCCGCCGAAGACAAAGACGAGTGGCAGATCGAATCGCCGCCTGGACCACAACACGAACAGCCGATTGATGCGGACGAAGGTACGTGGGTCACGGTCGATGTCAGTCCCGACGGCACAGAAATCGTCTTTGACCTGCTGGGTGATCTGTACATCATGCCGATCGGCGGCGCGGATGGGGCAGACGGCAACTTCCCCCAGGCACTGACCTCCGGCATCGCGTGGGACATGCAGCCACGTTTCAGTCACGATGGAAAATCGATTGCGTTTACCAGCGACCGCAACGGCAAGGGAGGAAAGGCGGGTGACAATATCTGGGTCCTGGATCGCTCATCCGGCACGGCGACGCAGGTGACGAATGAACAATTTCGGCTGCTGAACGGCCCGGCATGGTCGCCCGATGATCGTTATCTGGTCGCACGCAAACACTTCAGCAGTCGACGTTCACTGGGTGCGGGGGAAATGTGGATGTACCACCGCGATGCAGCAGATGCGAACGCGATGAAGGGTGTGCAGCTGACAAAACGTCCGAACGATCAGAAAGACGTCAACGAACCGGTGTATTCGCCGGACGGTCGTTATCTCTATTACTCGCAGGACAGTACTTCCGGTGACCAGTTCGAATACGACAAGGATTCCAATGGCCAGATCTACGTCATCAAACGACTGGATCTGCAGAAAGGGGAAACCGACGCGTATATCACGGGACCCGGCGGAGCGTGTCGTCCCACACCTTCGCCCGACGGAAAGACACTGGCATTCGTTCGTCGAATCGGGGCGAAGACGGGCCTGCATCTGTTTGATGTCGAATCCGGTGCGGTGCGGCTGATTTACGATGAACTTGAACGCGACATGCAGGAGGCGTGGGCGATTCACGGAGTCTATCCGGCTTTTGGATGGATGCCGGATGGCAGGTCAGTTGTGATCTGGTCGAAAGGAAAGATTCGCCGCATCAACATTGCCGATGGTGCGGCCCGCGTGATCCCCTTCCGCATACAGGACACTCGAACAATCACAGAACGTGTTCGGTTTCCAATCGACGTTGCTCCGGAAGAGTTCGACGTGCGCATGCTGCGTTGGGTGACAACATCACCGGATGGAACACTGGTGGTGTTTCAGGGACTGGGACAGTTGTACCTGCGCGACCTGCAGGACAACTCGTTGCGACGTCTGACGAACAGAAAACACGAATTCGAGTTCTGCCCGAGCTTCTCACGCGATGGTCGCTCTGTGGTGTACACCACGTGGAATGATCAGTCGCTGGGTTCACTACGCATCGTGTCGGTGGATGATCCGAATGAAAATCGACCGGTGACCATTCGCCCCGGTCATTACCGAAATCCGGTGTTCTCGCCGGACGGCAAAGTCATTGTGTTCGAGAAAACCAGCGGTGGCATGCTGCGGTCGCCGTTGTACTCGCACGATCCTGGCATCTATCGAATCGACGTGGCCGGTGGGCAACCCGAGCGGATTTCGAAACAGGGAAAGCGACCCCAGTTTGCTGCCGATACCGAGCGGGTGTTTCTGCAACGCCGCAGTTCCGGAAAGGACGCCGACAATCTGGCGTTGTATTCCGTCGACCTTAACGGGCACGAGGAACGTCAGCACTACACCAGCAATTGGGCCACCGATTACTGCATTTCTCCTGACGGTTCGCAGGTTGCTTTCGTCGAACGATTCAACGTCTATCTGGCTCCCTTTGTCAATACTGGTCAGCCCATCGAACTGGGACCAAAGTTTGATGGCTTGCCAGTCCGCAAGCTCAGTGATCAGGCGGGCGACTGGCCTCATTTTTCCGGAGATGGAAAGCGGCTGCACTGGTCGCTGGGGCCGGATCTGTTTACAGCTGAGATCAGTGAGTTCACTAAGAAGGCTCCGAAAAAGAACGACGGTGATGATGACAGTGAAGATCAGGATTTGGAAAAGCCCACAGCCGCTTCGGTGAATATCGGCTTCAAAGCAAAACATGCGGCTCCATCGGGCAGCTTCGCGCTGGTGGGAGGTCGCATTGTGACAATGGGGGCAGAAGGCGTTATTGCTGATGGCACGATCGTCGTGCAGGAAAACAGGATCGTCGCCGTGGGGCCACGGGACCAGGTGAAGATTCCTGCCGCTGCCCGTGTTATCAACATTGCAGGCCAGGTGGTGTTGCCCGGTTTTGTCGATGCCCATGCCCACGGTGCTCAGGCCACTCAGGACATGACTCCTCAACGTAACTGGATCAATTATGCTCGACTGGCGTTCGGTGTGACCACCATTCACGATCCCTCCAACAGCACTCACAACATCTTTGCGGCCAGCGAACTGACAAAGGCGGGACTGGTGACCGGGCCGCGCACATTTTCGACGGGCACAATCCTGTACGGTGCCGCCGGCAGCTACAAGGCAGAAATTGAAAGCCTGGACGATGCCAGATTTCACCTGAAGCGCATGCAGGCGGTGGGAGCGTTTTCGGTGAAAAGCTACAACCAGCCGCGACGTGATCAACGGCAACAGGTGATTGCCGCGGCTCGCGAACTGCAGATGATGGTCGTTCCGGAAGGTGGTTCCACGTTCATGCACAACATGACGATGATTGTCGACGGTCATACGGGCATCGAACACACTCTGCCCGTGCAAACGGCGTATAACGACGTGATGGATCTGTGGCGCAATACCGGCGTCGGTTACACACCGACTTTGTCTGTGGCTTATGGCGGGATTACGGGTGAACAGTACTGGTACGAAGTCGACGATTTGTGGCTGCACCCACGCCTGAAGCGTTTCATCCCGCCACACGTTCTGAACCCACGTTCACGGCGCAGGAATAAGTCACCCCTGGAAGATTACAACCACATCAGAGTGGCCGAAATCGCGAAGCAGCTGGTAGACGACGAAGGATTGGTGCAGGCGGGCGGACATGGCCAGCTGAACGGAATCTGTACTCACTGGGAATTGTGGAGTTTCGTGCAGGGGGGAATGACTCCCCTCCAGGCCCTCCGCAGCGGCACGTTGCATGGTGCAAAGTATCTTGGACTGGATGGCGACATCGGTTCTTTGGAAGTTGGCAAGCTGGCTGACATGCTGGTCATTGAATCCGGTGCCGACCCGACTGAGAAGATTCGTGATTCGCAGAAGATTCAATACACGATTGCCAACGGACGCATCTTTGAAGCCGCAACCATGAAAGAAGTCGGTGGAGAAGATGCCCCGGAATTCTTCTGGCAGATTTCCGGGCAGGGTGTCAGCTTCCCGTTGATCGGCCTGCCAGGCTGCGGATGCCGGCTATAAAACTTAGTTCTGACGAAGCACTGGTGCCGCAAGTCTTAATTTTGTGGTAGCTGAAGTCGCCCGACTTTGGACGACACCGAGAAAAACCTCCAAACTCTGGCGGGTTCGGCTACGGAACAACCCCTATTCTTAGACTTGACCGCGCTCTAATACGAGATTTCGAGCAGCGTGGGCCAGTTCTTTCCCGTGACAAACAGGCGCTGGCCGGCGGCGTCCCATGCGATGCCGTTCAGCACAGCTTCCCGGTCGTTGCGAAGTGACGCCGGGCGAAGTGCCCGCAGGTCCAGCCAGCCTGCAACACGACCCGATTTCGGGTCGATCCGAGCGATACGGTCTCGGTACCAGACGTTGGCCAGAATCTCGCCGTTGACGAATTCAAGTTCGTTCAGCTTCGAGACTCCGCGGAATCCATCCTTCACTCTCAGGCGGCGTACGGTTTTGAACGTTTCCGGATCCACGAATCGCAGTGTTGATGAACCATCGCTGATAATCAGATGAGTTCCATCGTGCGTTATGCCCCAGCCTTCATACAGGCCGCGGTCGATTTGGCGATACTGCACAGAGCCTGTCCGCCGCAGTGTCGTGCTGTCATATGTCAGCAGATAGCCGTTCTTCCATGTCAGTTGCAGAATTGTATTCTTCCAGACGGTCACGCCTTCGCCAAAGACGTTGCCGGGCAGAGCCACGTCCATGGTCGGTTTGCCGGTCGGCAGATCCACCAGTCGCAGTCGAGATCGGTTGTACTGCCCTGTTCCTTCCAGGATCGCACCGTTGAGCATGACGAGTCCCTGACAGAACGATGTTCGGTCGTGAGGAAACGTATTCACCACTTTGACAAAGGTGACGGGAGCAGCAGTCGTTGATACGCCGGGAGACAGCATCGCTGCACCGGCCGCGACGGCCGCCAGCACAAGCACGACCAGCGGGACCAAACGACTCCATGATCGTAAAGGCGGCATCTCCTGAGATTCCGAATGTTGAATTGAATCGGGCACGAATACCTGACAGACAACTGAGGGCGCGAGATGGAAGTCAGATGGTGACGGCCGTTCAGGCGATGGACGATACAACCTGCCGCCGCGGCCGTGCGATGCGGGGCCCCGTCAAAACTGACACGACGGTCTGCTGGCCCCTCACCCAAGTGATTCGTTTGTGCTCCGCTAGCAAGATTCTAGGCGTGGGATCAGCCTGAGGAAATGCCGACTCTCAGGGAAACAGGAAAATCTACGCGGCCTGATCCTGCGAAGTGCTGCCGTCCGTTGAATCGATCGTTCCGTCGAGCACAGGCGATTCACACGCGGCGATCGGCCGGTCAACACTGAACGCCTGCGATTCCGCAGCCGCAATTTGGTCCAGAAGACGGCGAATCGTGGCCTCTGCGTCCTTCCGTTCACCCAGCCACTGCTTGCGTGTTGAGGCCAACTGCTCTTCGACGGCTGCTATTCTTACCGAGGTTTCCTCGGAAGTCTGGTCGATTGCGTGTTTTCCGACCTGAGCTTCCCGATCCGCGAACCATTGCTCAAGATCGTTGCGGTCTTTACGAAACTGCTCCTGCTTTTCTGCCAGGTCGGTGGCTTTGGTTTCCAGACGTGCCCTGTCACTGCTCAGTCGTAGATGCAGTTGTTCAAAGAACCGCTCTGTGGCGTCTTTCGCATTTTGACGCGACGTTGAATATTCTGGATTGTCTGCCTGCACGTTGGCCTGAAGTTCCTCCAGCAGCAGACGCTGTTCCAGCATGTCACGTTGTTTTGAGTCAAGTTCAGCTCGTAGCTGATTAACATGCTGTAGACGCTGTTCCAGGCGTTGGTTGGTGTCTGCGGAAGACTGTTCGGACTGATGAATCCGTCGAGTTCGCGATTCAAGATCCTGCAGCACGGCGTCCTGATGTTCCTGCAGTCGTGTCTGCTGTCGCTGCAGATCCCGTTCCGCGCCGACGCGGTTTCGATCCACGACCTTCTGCTCACGTTTTAACGACTCTTCGCGTTCCAGCAGTGTTTCACGAATTCTCTGCAATTGGCCGAAACGCAGGCGATGCTGCTCGTCGAATACTTTTCGTTCGCTGCGGAACATCTGCATTTCACGCCGCATCTCACGCAGTTCGAGTTCAAAGTCACTGCGAGCGCGGGCGAGATGTTCAAACTGAAAACGATAGCGACGCTGCAGGTTGTTTTGTTCCGTCAGCAGCGTCTGGCGACGTTTCTCGATTTCGCCGCGTAGTCGCTGTTGTTCGACGTCCAATTGCTCACCAAACAACTCGCGCTGCTGCTGCAGGTCTTCCGTTTCGAGCCGCAATTCGGCCGCTTGCGTCTCCTTTTGAGTCGCCCATTCCTGCCGTTCACGGTGAAGTTCGTCCAATTCCTCCGACAGTTCCTTCCGCACCGTTTCCCGCATGACCTCGCGTTCTGCCTTAACAGCTTCCTGGTGCTGCTGCATACGGTTACTGTGTTCGTGCTCCAGCTGTTCGGCACGTTCGGCCAGACGCTGACGTTCCTGATCGAGCGTATCCTGCTGCCGCTGCAGCACAGCACGCTCACGGGCGAGTTCTTCATTTACCACTTCATGAAGACGTTCCTGCTTGCTGGTGAGCGTCTGACGGTCTTCTTCGATGATGTGACGTTGCTGTTCCACCTCGCTCTGCTGCTGACTCATCTCCTGCTGGCGATGCTCCAGGTCAGCAGTCACTTCTCGCTGAGTGGTGCGGTCGCGTGCCACCTGTTCGGCGAATTCACGGGCACGCTGTTCAAAGGCAGTGCGATCGGCGCTCAGCTGATTCCGTTCCGCCACGATCTCAGCCTGGCGACTCTGCAGTACACCGAAACGCTGCTGCAGAGCTTCGGCGGCGGCACTGGCCTGTAGCAGCACCTGCAATGCATCCTGGTCCGGGTTGGGTTCAGGAGTCGGTGGCTGATTCCGCAGCGACAACTCACCCCCGGCCGTCTGCGGAACGGCGGATGCGGACGATGTCCGGTTGTCAGGTGAGTCAGTCACGTTCGGGAATCCTTTCCCAATGCGGGTCGGCCCGCTGCCGTTGGTCGCTGTCAGAAAACAGACAAATCGCGTTGAAGTGGACGAATCGACGATGCCGTGCCTCAGCAAGGAATAGCCGACACCTGGAACCAGCGATCCGTTCCTGGTTAGCATCAACGCGTTATCGTGCCGAATTCTGAGCAATCGTCCCGTCGAAGACAATACGACAAACCGCCAGCGAGCTGTGAAAACCCGCGGCGGTCAGCGTTGATTCAGGTATTCCGGTCGATTTAGCCGACTGCGGAATTCAGCATGGTCACAAAATGCTCCTTTGGTGGTGCTCCGACCACTTTGTCGACCATTTCACCGTCTTTGAACAACATCACGGTGGGAATGCTCGTGATTCCGTATCCAGCCGCTGTTTGTTGATTCTCGTCCGTGTTGACCTTGCCGATTTTCACCTTACCGGAGAATTCGTCGGCCAGCTCTTCAATCGTTGGCATCAACATTCGGCAAGGGCCACACCAAGGCGCCCAAAAGTCGACAAGAACGGGCTCAGAAGACTTAAGAACGTCTTCATCGAAGTTTGCATCCGTGAATTCATGCAGATTTTCAGCCATTGTTAGTTTTTCCTGATTGCCTAAAGGGGCGTGGATGGGGCGCCGTAAAATCTCGCTGACTCAAAATAGCCCGAACCAAAAGACTACGATTCGGTGAGTATAGCGACAAAGATTTGCAGTGCGGGGTTCAAATTATCTGTCACCGCACGGTAAACAGACGGTCTCCGTGCGACAATAACCATGACGTTCCACGACGCCTGCACCTTACACAGGTTACGCAGGGTCGCAAACAAAACGGCTGAGCCAGCCGGGCGGTGGTCAACGAGGACACTGACGCAGCGGATTATCGGTTAACGCCCCGAAACTGTCAACGTGGGGCGGTTTAAGGCAGGTCAGCGTCGGCCGTGGCTCGACAACATGCTCCGTCCGTCGGTTTTTCCAATACAACTCCGTGTAGCCAGCAAACCCCACTGGAATCCTGTTGCCAGGAACGCCTAAACTCTCCACAAGGATTATTTTGCGAAGAGGGACCTTTGGAGATGACCCACAAACTGAACCACTCACATTACGAATTGCCGCCGGCGTCGGTTTCTCTGGGCGACCGCCTGGACGCCGTGGGCCACGGAACGACCAGCGGGGCGCCGACTGTCCTGACAACACTGGCACTCCTGACGGCATTGGTCTGTGCGGCTCCGTTATTCGCTCAGGAATCGACGCCTGACGTCGCGAACGACTTTCCGTCGTTTGAATCCCTGATGCCGGACTTGCCGGCGAGGGAGCCTTCAGGCGCAGAGCGTGGTGGTTCGTCGTCACCGTTTCGCACCTTCGAAACTCCATTCCCGGCTGAGCGATCCACTGACGATCGAACGCGGTTGTCGCCATTGGCCCCGGTTCGCGGTGATCGTGCGGCACCAACGGGATTTCAGACTGAGTCCACGCAGCAACTCCCACTGTTCGGGGCCGCAAATCCACCCGCGGGTAATCGCTTTGAAGAACGTGGTACGTTTGGACGTCTTCCTGAAGAACCAGCGGCACAGAGACCGCCCGTGATCCCGGGTTTTGACTGGACGCAGCATTCCACATCGGTCGCCGACCTGAAATTCACTTCGGCTGTTCAGTTTCAACACGGCGACGACTTCCTGACGACCGCGGAAGAGTTTGCTTATCTGGACCTGATCGATGCCATTGCTGATCAACGCCGTCTGTTACTGCGTCGAACTTCTGACAATTCTATCGAAGCAGGCGGTCGGGTCTCGCGAGCCGGCGTGGCTGCGTGGGAGCAGGCATTTTATGAGTACTCGAAAGCGCGACGACAGGCGTGGGAAAATGGCAATTTGCGGACTCGTGAACTGCCGACGATAATGCCCGGTGGATTGCCGGATCCGTTTCGATCCCAGGACACAGGTTCCGGACGTCTCTCGGCCGACTCCAATGCTCCCTTTGACATGTTGGATGATATTGCTCGATTTCCTAAAGAGTATGTCGGTCGACCAATCGTCCTGTATGGCCGGTTCACCGCCGAGTCTATCGTGCGGATCGCTCCGGACCAGATGTCCAGCATCGCCATCGATCGGGATTTTCCAGAGTCGGCGGGCCGCCAGGAGGTGCGATTGTTACGGGGTTCACTCACATCATTCGTTGGGCTGCAACCAATGGCGCTGGTTGATACCGGCGGCCTGTTGACTCCGCACCGCGGACGTTTGGCATACGACGAGTGGCCTTCCGCCGAGTCACCCATTCCGGTCATGGTGAAGGGCTGGGTGGTGAAGCAGATGGGCGGACGTCCGCTGGTCTACTGTGAGACAATCCGGCAACTCAGCGCGATTCCTCACTACGAGCTGGTGCGGCAGAACACTGTGGACAAACAGCGTCTGCGTGATGAAGAAACCTGGCTGTACTACGAAACTCTGCGGCAACTGGAACTGACCAGCACCAAACTTCAGCGGGAGATTGCCGACGGCATACAGCTGCAGCGAATTGGTGACTTAATGCAGGAGGTCAACAGCAAGACGGACAAGGAACTTGTTCGACTTGGACAGCGATTGAAGTCGGGCGGCCTGGACGATGCCACCTATCGCCGACAGAAAGTTGCGCTGCAGCGACAGCTGAACTATCGGATCGGTCGATATCGTCAGTATCGGGAGGATCCGCAGTCGTTCCAGACCTACGTGGACATGTTTCAGTTTCCCGAAGTCTGGCATGGCCACCTTGTGACTCTGCAGGGGCACGTGCGACACATGGTGTCTTACCCCGGCGACGAAAGGTTTTCGAATGGTCGTCGTCGTCAGTTACATGAATTGTGGCTGTTTACCGATGACTCACAGCACAATCCCGCCGTGATTGTCACGGCGAACCTGCCGCCCGATTTTCCGCTGGAGGCCGAGATTGTGGACCGAGTCCAGGTCACCGGTTGCTTCTTCAAGCGGTACGTTTACGGATCACAGGACACAGATCGCATCGCCCCGCTGATTCTGGCAGGCACGGTCAGCTGGGAACCCACCGTTGATCAGGTTCAGGCACTGGTCGCCGCCGGACATCTTTCGGAAGATTCGCCTCGAGCAGTTCGTGCGGAGGAGTACGCAGGCTCCGGCTTTGGCAATTCCGCGTTGGTCATTTTGAGCATCTTTGTGGTGCTTACGCTGATGATTCTGTGGGGACGCAATCAACGCGAGGAACGAGATCGAATTCGGCTGCGAAAACGAGTCAGCATAGCCCCGGAGTTTGAAAATCCGCAACCTGCCGGATACTCTGTGCCGCTGGCCGACTTTAACGTGGATATTCCCGGCGAATATCCGACGTAGCGCATTGTCAGGTCTAAGAACAGGGGGTTGTTCCGTAGCGGAACGCGCCTGGAGTTTCTGCAAACGAGGGGAAACGCCGAAAGTCTGGGCGACTTCCGCTACCGTCAGCACTAGTAAACTTAATGTGGATGCAGCACTAGTGCATTGTCAGTGATACGGTGAACAGTCGTATGCTACTGGCCACGTCAGCTTCCACGCACTGGCGGTGCCAGTGGTACACGTCTGGACAGGGCTGCCCCTTTTTCAGGTCTTCACGAGCTTCTTTCAGAAAACGAACGCTTGGAACAACTACCCGCCATTAACGACCGCCCGGTGCGACTGGGGGTGCTGATCAGCGGTGGCGGCACGACACTGTTGAACTTTCTGGATTGCATCAAACATGGTTCGATGAATGCAGAAGTGCCTCTGGTTATTTCCAGCCGCCCGGACTGCAAAGGTGTGCAGCGAGCGATCGACGCGGGGCTGGACTGTATAGCAATCTGCCGTCGGGAGTTCGCAGACATCAGTGAATTCAGCGATGCTGTTTTTGACGCACTGCGTTCGAAGCAAATCGATCTGGTTACGCTGGCGGGCTATCTTTCTCTGTTGCACATTCCTGATGATTTTCGGCACCGCGTGCTGAATATTCATCCTGCGTTGATTCCGGCATTCAGCGGCAAAGGCATGTATGGTCAGCACGTTCACGCTGCAGTTGTGGCGCGGGGGGCAAAGGTCAGTGGATGTACCGTTCACTTTGCCGACAATGAATATGACCACGGCCCTATTGTGCTGCAAAGCAGCGTCGATATTCCCGAGGATGCGACAGCCGAAGACGTGGCCGATCTGGTGTTCGAACGCGAGAAAATCGCGTACCCGGAAGCGATCCGACGAGTGACATCCGGTCAGCTGCGCCTGGACGGAAGACGGACCCGCCTGATTTTCCCCGATGCTGAAGCCGAAGAACACTCCGGCACACCGTGAACGATGTCAGCGTGAACGATGTCAGCGTGAACAAGAGGGTCGGGAGTGTTTTTCGGGCAGAGCATCATCTGTTTCCTGCGTCGTGAATCCGAAAAAGACTCCCGACCCTTTGGTTCTCCAGACGTTGGATTGACTGCGATTGGCCGCGGAGCGGCGGGCGCACGTAGCCACTGGCGGTGTTCCAGGCAATATTGAACATCAACACCACAGACCCATGCTGGGAGGTATCGAAGTCCCTCATGAGTGACTGTGTTGAAATAGCGGTATGGCAACGTGAGGAAAATCTACGAGTTTGGGACAGTGTCAGTAACGTCGCTCGAACATCTGATATTGAAGTTTTGCACCTCTACATCGTTCAAACCATGGCTGGCAAGTGTACGGCCTATGATCTGGCCAGAAAGATGACAGGCATCAGGTCAACGAAAGAGGCGTCGAAGATGCTGGACAGAATTGTGGCTCTTAACTGGGGCGAATACTCAGACCAGGCGAAGTCAAAATACCCCTTGTTCACAGCCCTCAAAATAACAAAAGAGGGTTACTTTGAATGACAAAAAACGTTTTTACAGGAGACCCCCTTGTGATCTGTGTGATCTGAAAAGTTATCAACGTATACGTTGACCAAACGTCATTCCAGATCACACAAACACCGTTCCAGATCACACAGATCACATAGCGGTGTTTCAGAAACATTGGACTTTTTGATCGTGGTAGGGTATCCCTCATACTTAGGGTCAGGGTCAAAACGTGAATCCTGCGATACGTTTTGGAGGTGTTCGGGGACGTGTCAAACCGAGAACTGGGCAACCCAGCTTAATGCAAATTAAGGGTTTGGACTGAGTCATACCATGGGGGCTGTTTTCAGCAACGGTGAAGTTGTTGGTTTTTCATCCCGACGCGGCGGACTGTGGACGGCATACGTAGGTCAGCCACTGAAACGAACCTGCGGCACATGCCGGACGCTCTCGGAACTTAAAAGAGTTTTGTCTGAAATATGAACCATCCCACGAAGCCCCGCTTCGGCGGGACGAGACCCAACACAGAAAGACGAAGCGATGACCTTCACAACAAGAGGAGACGTTAGAGGCTGGCTCAATGTTCGGTGACAACACCGAGAACCCAAAGGAGCGGCCACCGTGCGTTAGAAACCGTAGGGAGACTCAAAATATGCACGAAAGTGATTCAGGGTGGACACGCAAGGGAGCAACGCTGAGCGACAAGACCGCCCGAAAGGAATTCGACCTGACTCAACAGGAAATCGTTGCGGCCATCCGGGAAGGCAAATTGCAGTATCGAGAAAACCACATCCACGGCAACCCGTATCTGCGTCTATTGCGGCACGAAGTCGAAACCCTCGTCAGTGAGAAGAGTGGACAGGATCATCTGCACAAAAAGAAGCTCCAGAAAGAGTTGGCCGACATCAACAAGGAAGCCCGTAAGCTCAAGACTCGATTGAAAGCCATCGAACGGCGACGGGCTGAGTTGACGGAGGAACTTGACGGATGCGTTGTGACGTAACCTATTCGGTGACCAGCAGTTCGACTTTCGCCACAAACTTTTTTCGTCCTTACTCAGACCTGCGGGCATCGAAAACGCAGCTTCGCACGCGAAAGAAATCGACGATTTGTACCCGTCCTTCGTGTATCCGCACATGGCGTCAGATCTCGGTATCCTAACCTGAAGCCCTCCACAGCCGCTGTATTCATCGTATGCGTCCCTGGGCGAGAATATTGAGTCTGTGCCAGTCTTACCCGCCAGGAATGGTTCTATGAGGTCCTGAGCAGACTGTCCGAGGTGCTGTGGTCTGTTGCTTAAGAAGATTCGACGTTCTCAGCATCGCCGTTTGCAGTGTCGCTCAGGACTCTGAAGATAAGCCCGTGTCACCGGAGCTGCCGGCGACAACGGAAGCGGCTTTTACTCAGTTCAGCCGCCCCAACTCACCCGCCAAACAAACAACGCGGACAGCAGATGACGGGCGACCGGCCAGGGAAGCTGCTGTATACGTTTGCAGCTGCCGGGGGAAAGTGGACGTCACCGAACAATCCGAACTTTCGGTCTGCGACGACACCGACACCAAACATTCACAAGAACAACCCGTTCCGGACGCATGGCAGCGATCGGTTTGATCAGGAAGCGTTAAAGCTGGCCCGGCAATATCGCGGAACGGGGCTTGACGATGCACAGGCTCGTAAAACGATCGGGGCAGCGGTTGCGGTCGCGGTCGACATACGGCGGGAATTTCAGAAATCCGAAGCGGCACGAATGCACACGAAGTTGAAGAAAATTCAACAGGCCATCGAAATCCGCGACAAGCTGCGACAGCGAATTATTGAACGACGCGTTGACGAACTGCTGGACCCGAATGTCAACTGGGACGCCACGTCAACAAATCGCAACCTGTCTGCCCCAGTCGGCTGGATTGTTGATGGACCTGGCCCCGGAGTGCTGGAGATGCCTGTCACCGCAACGTCCATCGGATTACCGGGACCACCTCATATTCCGAATGGCAGGTCGGCGTCCCTGAATTCCAGTGACGCACTGCCTGCCACCATGGTTGCAGCAACGTGGCGACAGGCAACCGAGCTCTACATAGACCTGTCCGAGAGCCGTCAATTCGTGCAAATGTCAGTCGCGGAAATAGGAGACCAGCAACGGACGTTGAAGGCATCCCAACGGTCGCTGACGGAATTAAAGAAGTTGACGGAATGGAAGAACCTGACTGATGAGGACCGCCAGCGGGGGATTGACGCCGCTGCCAGGAACATCAGAAGCCACCAGGAACAAGTGACCCTGTTCCTGAGCCAGTGGAAACACCATTGGAGTGTTTACGAATCTCAGCTGAAACTGCTGCAGCTGGACATCGATGAAGCCCGGATTCGCCATTCTGCTGCGCGAACGGCGTTGGAGCGCGTCCGGGAACTGGTCGAAAATGGTGTGATGACCACAACTGAACATCGCAAGGCAGAAACTGAACTTGCGGTGTCCGAGATCGCGGTGAAGCGAGCCGAGTTGCATTTGGCTCCGTACGCAGCCATCCAGATAGAAATGTCTGAGCTGAATCCACGGAATTTCGACGCCAGACAACTGCTGAAGGATCCTCTGGAATCGTCCGCCCCCGCAGTCCATCGGTGAGACCGAAGCATGTGGTAGCCTTGGGGTATGACGGTTGGCCGTGCATCGATGCCAGCCGCGACCGCAGTCTATCCCACCTGAAATTATTGAAGTCTTCTCATGGAAAACAGTCCTCCGCCGTCCGTGTCCTTTGCGGATGGTGTCTTCGTTATTACAATGGGGCCCGAATATTCTCATCTGCACGAGAACATGCTGGAAAGCCTGGCACTGCTTCCCCTGCTGGCCGATTCTATTGTACCGGCTCGGATGGTGATCGACATGGCGCCCGTTCAATTCATTGGGTCGGCATTGATCGGACATCTTGTGGCGATCAACCAACGGCTGATTGCCAGAGATGATGGAGCGTTAGCACTCTGCAATCTCAACAAGTTCTGCAAGACAGCACTGTCTGTCTC
Source organism: Fuerstiella sp. (assembly GCA_039831575.1). Lineage (GTDB taxonomy): Bacteria > Planctomycetota > Planctomycetia > Planctomycetales > Planctomycetaceae > Fuerstiella. The sequence continues at coordinate 17,937 of JBDONA010000689.1, forward strand.
AAATCTTGATACCCTGCTGCAGACCATTGATTCCCCGGAAACCGCTGTCGCCACGCTGGGCAACGACTGACTTCGGTCGGACCGGTGGTCGGAAGTCCCCATGACAGAAAGTTGTTGTTGATACAAGCACGTTGCGCATGCAAGTGTGTTTCACAAGCGCACGAGACCCCCTCGCTGGCGCTTATAGCATATCCGGATGTTCGGCTTTGTGCAGTTTGTCGGGTGGTGGCCGTTCCCTGCAGCCGAGCCGTGCCGACAAGCTGGATTCACAAAGCCGGCGAAACGAGAATTCCGGATCGCAGTAAGCCAACGAAGCGTCACGGATTACTGGCGCTGCCGCACAGAC